>JAFGXP010000021.1 GCA_016936535.1 Thiotrichales bacterium
CCCCAAACGCGCAATCACAATCCCGCCTTCATTGGCGCTTTCCGGTTCTTCACCGGCCGCAACCGCTTCAAGGTCGTCTAAATCAATTCCTTCCAAAGTACCATCAGCAATCGCTTTTTCCAATGCAGCCATTTTGGCCGTCATTTCGGTTTTTGGGTCCTTGTCATTAATAACATCCTCATCAATGGTTATGGATGTCAACCGCCCTAAATTCACCAGTTCTCCGCTTTTCATCGTCACCAAGACTTGCGACGCTTCTGCGGTTTGCAGCATTTCACCCTGATACACCGGGCTGCCAACTGTTAAAATGCGTTCGATACCGGTTTGCGGGTCTAAGGCTTTTACCAGACCCCTGATCGATGTTACAACGCCAACTTGCATAACCATCACACTCTCCAAACTAGGCCTAAACCTAGAATTTGTATTCCATTTTATATTTTTGTATTTTTGTTCCAGCCCTGCTTCTAGAGGGCAAGATATCTTGAAAAACAGCAAAAAACCGACAAGCTTCGCACGCTTAAAACAAAGGCTCTTTGGCCTAAGACGGTCGCTATCTTAATCAGGTAGGTAAAGCTTCTCTACTGTCCTTAAGTACAGTCTGTACAAAAAAGAAACGCTGGAAAGAGAAAAAATTATCAAAAAATATTAAAAAAATTAAATAAAATCAACGTGTTGAGCAGTAAATGCAAAATAAGAATTTTTAAAAAATCCACACAATTTTGAACACATAAGTACCTTATTGGTGCGCACTTTTCTAAAATTAATGCACTTTCTCAATCGCATTATCTCTACAGGAAGTCGATGAGAGAGGCACTTTGTTTCTTTATTGCGATTTCGCTTAGGTTGTCAAAATGCACAAACCAAAACGCTTTATCCTTTCTCGCTTGAATCGGTTTCATCGTTTGCAACACGCCGTTTTTTGGCTGCTATGGTTCCCCGTGTTAAGTCATGCCAATACCCACCTGGCGTGGCAGGGAACCCTACAGATTGACGCCAATAACATCAGCGGACTGGTCATTACCGATGCGTTTATTGTTTTAGCAACCGACGAAGGAAATGCGTTGCAGATTTTGCCACGTAACAAAGAAGGCGGTTATCAAGCGCAAAAACAAGGGCTCATTCGGCTGACCGAAAGCAAAAATGAGCTCGATTTAGAGGGGTTGGCTTGGGATGAACCCTATCTTTATGCGATCGGATCGCACGCCAAAAAACGCAAGAAAATTAAAAATACAACGGACGATGTTAAAACCTTAAATCGTTTGCGTGAGATCATTGACGAACCGAGTCGAAAGGCATTATTCCAACTCAAACTCAGTACAACCGGACAGGTGCAACAAATTAAGCAACTGAGTTTACAATCATGGATTGAAAGTGAACCGCTTCTTGCGCCCTTTCTTGCCCTACCCAGTAAAGAAAACGGGATTGATATTGAAGGCATCGCGGTGCAAAACCAGCAGCTATTTATTGGCTTTCGCGGCCCTATTCTGCGCGAACATTTCGTGCCGATTTTACAGTTCAAACTTAATGCACAACAATTCACCTTGAACCAACCCCAACTCAAACTGGTGAATCTTGGCGGTTTGGGCATTCGTGATTTGTTGGCCACACAAAACCAACTTTGGATTCTGGCCGGGCCAATGAATCAATTTCCGGAAAAATATCAAGTCTTTCGCTGGTCAGGTCAACATGCATGGCAACCACTTTCTGCACAATTAACCCTGCCAACGACGAACCTCGAAGGCAAACCAGAAGCCTTAAGCGTGGACCAGCAAGGTCAATTTTGGTTGGCCCAGGATGGGCCAAAAGACGGTGCGATTCAACTGCTTAAGGAATTGCCCTAAACCCAGTTTTGGTCAAATCTTTTCACGTGAAACCCAATCTAGAAAGGCAAAACGTACCGATGCCCAGCTTACAAAGCCGATACGATTTTATCGGCCACACGCAGAGCATTGGCGTAAATAGTCCATGTGTAGGTCACACTGCCGCCGGTCGGCATAAAGCTTCCATCAGCTACATAGAGGTTTTCACAATCGTGCATTCGACAATCTGCATCCAATACCGAGGTACGGATATCGGAACCAAAACGACAACCACCGGCCATTAAGTTAGAAGGTGGCGAACCACTGACCGAACCGCGGATATTTTTCGCCCCCATTTGTCGGAGGACATTTTTCGCTTTTTCGCTTAGAAACGCCCCAACTTTCAAATCATGAGGGTGATAACCCAAACGAACCTTGGCCACAGACTGACCCCAGCGATCTTTTACCGAACCATCCAAACCGACAAAACAATTATCCGTCGGCAACCAATCGTTAAACACTTCATAATTCAACGTTTGCCGTCCACCAATGGCCGATTTGAGGCGATTTTGTAGAGAAGCCCCCCAAACTAACTGGCCGTTGTCATCCCACTTTTGTGCGCTGGCACTGCCCAAAATATTTGGATGGCGCAGCAAAAAATCAATCGTACCGCCTTTAGCGCGTCCGCCCAATTCAGGCGCATCAACAAAATACCAATCTTGTAGCTGACGATTGACAAAAGGCCCACGAACCGAAAGTTCGGCACGTTCGGAAGGAGGAAGATCCTCATAAAGCCAATCGCCACTCCCCGCCCCACCCGCAGAAAACAGCAAATTTTTGCCGAGCTGCTGATAATTATTACCCAATCCATTTGGATGCTTAGGACCTCTCGACGCCAATAACAAACGACTGGTCTCCACTGCCTGACAAGCCACAACAAACACTTTGGCACTGACTTGGCGCACTTGGTTATCAAAACCGACATACTCTGCCGAAATCACCTTGCCACGGCTATCCGAATGTAATTTGGTGACTTGCGAATCTGACCAAATTTGACACCGCCCAGTGGCCACGGCTCGGTCGAGTAAAGCCGCGCGTGAACTGCCCTTGGCACCCGAAGCACAGCCATAGCTACCACAAAAACCAGAATATTCACAACTTCTGCGGCCATGGATCGGTTGCGACAAAATGGCCCGCGGGGTTGGTAAAGCCTGATAACTCAGTGCCTTACACGCCTGATCAATCCGCTGAGCCATAGGGTGTTCCTGGGTAGGTGGTTGAGGGAAATCGGCCGTAGAACGTGGTTCGGCAAACCGATGCGCCACTACCTTACCGGAAACACCGACTTCACGTTCCACCAAAGCATAATAGGGCTCAAGCTCGGCATAGCTAATTGGCCAGTCCGCCACATTGGCACCCGCAATCGGACCAAACTCAGAAAGCAGGCGAAAATCTTCGGGTTTTAAGCGATAAAAGAAGCCGCTCATTAAATTCGAAGACCCACCCACCAAATTGCCATTCCAAAAACTCCAACCGGATTCCGACGTCGGCGTAGCTTGCCACTCGCCCTCTTGTTCTTGCTCTAACACATGCTGTTCATCGGCGAGGTTTGGCGTAAAAATCGAATGGCGGCAGCAAGCCAATTCATCCTTTTTAAAGTCTTCTTCTTTCAGCCAAGGGCCTTTTTCCAATATCAAGACCGACTTACCTGCTTGCGTCAAACGCCAAGCTACCGCTCCGCCGCCAGCACCACTGCCAATCACAACCACATCAAAATCGCGCATGGCATCACTCATGCAACCCCCTTTTGTTTTAGTTCAAGCGGTTGTCTAAGCTGCACATAGGTTTCGGATTGCTGACGAAGTGGATAGCCTAAAAGAAAATAGCGGTGCTTGGATTGTGGTCTTGGAAAACCCGGTATCTGGCCCACGGCTTGCCAACCCAATCCGTTTGGATTCCCGCCGTAAATCGGATCGGTTAGCATCGCCTCCAGCAGATCGTCTAACAAACGCGCCAACCAACGCTCACCCGCTCGGCTTTTAGCCACTTTTTGCAGCAACCTCTCTTTTTGCTCAGTATTTAAGGCCACAAATGGCGCTTGATAGTCGCTTTGTGCAAACCCATTTAACCAGCCAACGCCTTGCTTAATCATCGCCAGAGCGTGCTGATCGGCTAAAGGCCGCAGGTATTTTTGCTGCACATAAGACAAAGCGTTCATCGTTTGCGCACTGGGAAATTCGGGACTGGCCGGCATTAGGTGATTTTGTACCGCCTGCAGAGTGTGCCAAGGCTCGTCAGCGCTTTGGAGAGATTCACTGGCGAATAATGACGGTACAAAACCCAAGTTGGCAAGGCTGACGAAGCCAAGTTGTAATAGACTGCGCCGTGAACACAACAGACCCACCGGATACGGCGCTCCTTCTTTAAATGCTTTCATAACCAATCTCCTCCAAGCGGCAAACACTGTCGTGTTTATCGTAGCCTACACGGCTTTGGATGCGCGCACCAAACTTCGGGTTCAATAAACATAATGGATTCATCTTTGTGGCCTTAAGATTACTTTCTGGCGCACAGAGTTCAGTCTAGAAAACCGATATCAAATAGCCCTTCCTAAATCTTCAAGTATCGCCACCCCTGATTTAAACGCTGAACCACGGTTTCTACCGCGGTTTTATCATCTTGAACCCCATCCATTAACTCAATCCAATCGCCGCGTTCTTGAGCCCGCTGTAGAGCCGAATGACAAGCATACAAACTTAAGGTTGGGTGTTCGGCAATTAATTCCAGTAATCGAGTTTTCATGGCACTCTCTTGATCTAATAAACGCACCGCATTGCCGTTGGCAATAAAATCGACTTCAACGGCTTGCCCATGTTGCGCATAAAGGTGCTCCAACTGGCGAATCAGTTGCTGCTGCTTATCAACACTATCCGACTCTAAATGCACTAAATATTTATTTTTTTGCACCACGACAGCTTGCGAGGAAGGCGAACCTTGTTGATACCCAGCGGTAAACGCCAAACCACCGAAAGCGCCCAAAAGGCAGGCCGCTGCCAAGTTACGCCAGACACTCAATCCGGGTTTTAACGGCAGGCCCTTGGTGATAACGGGAACCGGAATTTCTGCATAGTGCTGGCGAATCTGCTGTTTCAAAGCCTGCATCATTGCAACTTCTTTAGCCAACAGCGGTTCTTGGCGCAACCGTTGTTCAAAGATGCGTCTTTCTGGCAGGGTTAAGACTTTATCGAGATAGGCATGGAGTTGCTGCTGATCGCTCTGCTTCATTTTACGCGCTCCGTAAAGGCACCGATCCCGTCGATTTCTGTTGATTCAGAGTCGTCGCATTGTTGACATCGGAGGAGACCATTAACTGTTGCTTTAACTGCTCTCTACCGCGCGCCAAACGGCTCATCACCGTTCCAACCGGAACCTCAACAATCTGTGCAATTTCTTGATAGCTAAACCCTTGTAAATCCGCTAACAGAATCACTTCGCGCTGGATAAAAGGCAAGCGCGCCAACGCCAGATAAAGCTGCTCACATCGCAGCTTCTCTTCCAGTTGTGTTTGACAGCAAGGAACGCAACTTTGTTGATCTATCTCTGCCACATCGGCCCACTCCCAACGTTGCTGTTGACGCACCCCATCCAAAAACTGATTACGCATGATTTTGATTAACCACGCTTTAAGATGCGTTTTTTGCATCCAATCTTGCGGCGTTTCTAATGCTTTGAGTAAGGTTTCTTGAACCAAATCCTGGGCAAGCGTTGGCTGATGACACCAAGCATAAGCCAAGCGATAGAGCGCGGGATAATGTTCGGTCAGTTGGTTTTCGGCGGCCACCGTCGAAGAGCGAGTCAATAGGCGACGAATTCGATTAGATAGCATCATAAATTTCCTTAAAGCAACAAGCGCGTTTTATCAAAGGTTATGGATGGTAAACGAAAGGTCATTTCAAAAGCAAGCCTGTTAAGTGAAAGCATTTCTTTAATAATATTAATAACTTATGAAATAGAAATCCCTGTTAGGCCAATAAAAATTATCCGGTCAAAAATAAGGAATAAATTAGCTTCACCAAACGTCTTCCCATTAAGCGCTCGAGCGATTACGCCTTAACGATAAGGCCAAAACAGATTCCGCCCAAATGGAGAAAAAAATGCCTGCTTTGATTACCCTGCTTTTAACCCCCACTACCGCAATTACCCGCTGGTTACTCGCTCCCTTACTGCTCATTGGCCTAAGCCCGCTCGCGCTTGCAGCGCAAACCGAAGCCCCTTTGCCGGATACCTTTGCCCAACACAAGGTGGTGCTGCAAATCAGTGATGCCGATCCAGAAAAACAGATTCTTGTGCTGAATGTCGCGGCCAATTTGCAACGCTATTACGATGCGGCCAATGTTGATATTGAAGTCGTCGCCTTTGGTCCAGGCGTGCGCTTAATGCTGAAAGACAACGCACACAGCAAACGGATTCAATCGTTGATTGCAGGCGGAGTGCGCTTTAGCGCCTGCGAAAACACCTTGCAGAATTTTGCCAAAATTCTTGGCGAAAAACCGCAAATCATCGAGGGTATTGATCGAGTTCCTACTGGCGCAGGACGCATCCTGCAGCTGAATGCCGCCGGCTGGCAGCTCCTTAAACCCTAGGACTTTTTCAAAATCTTATAAGAAAACCAATACAAAAAATGGGTCTGCAATTTTTAGGATGGATTTTTGAACCGCGAAATCCGGATACCTGAGATAAAAAGCCATCTCTGAAAAAAGCCATCTCTCAATACGACTTTCTAAAACAATCGACCTCATCGTGGAGTAAAAATGAAACAACTGCTTAAACCCACTCTTCTACTCGGCGCGCTAGTCGGGATTTACACTCAACCAGCCTTGGCGGTTAACTGGTTAATGTTACAAGGCACAGAACCCGCGCAGCAGGCACCGCGCGCAAACATTTGGGGCTTTATTCAAGCCGACTTTCAATCCACCAATGACACTAAACTCAAGGCGGGCCCTTTTGCCGGTGAAGAAGCGGCTTTTAACCAATTGGCTCCACAGCTGGACTCGGCCCAAGAGTTTAATATTCGTCGTGCCCGAATTGGCGTTCGGGGGAATAACTTACCGCTGGACGCCAAGGTCAATTACTTTCTGTTGGCTGAATTTGGTAATAACGGCATTACCACAGGTCCAAATGCCTCACGAGGGCAGCTCACCGATGCCAGCATTACGCTCAACCATCTTCCTGGCGCACGGATCCGTGCAGGCTTATTTAAAACGCCCGGTTCAGAGGAAGGATTACAATCGGCAACAATTTTTCAGTACATCAACTTTACCAATGTGACAGACCGCATTTTAAATGAACGTTTTTTTGACAACGCCAGTGGCAACACCGATCGCAATGCACCAGTCGGATCCTTCCGAGATACCGGGGTACAGGTATTTGACAGCTTTAAACATGCCGATTGGGAATACACCTATGCCTTAATGCTGGGCAATGGCAGCGGCGTTTCCTTAAACAACCCAGATAATGATTTTGATCACTACGCCTATTTTTCCGCTGAAAAAATCTTTGGCCAGTCGGTTGGCCCGCGCCGACATGGCGTTAAGCTTTTTGGTTGGTTACAAGACGGCAAACGGACGCTCAACACCGGAACCTTTGATCGACAACGTTCTGGGATTGGCAGCACCTACTTTGATGGAAAATATCGCCTTATGGCCGAGTACATTACCGCCGACGGCATGATTTACGGTGGCACCAGCGGCGGCGGGATACCACAAGATGGCGCGACCTTTAGCGTACAACCTGAAGAAAAGGCCAAAGGATACTATCTGGATTTAGGCTATCGCCTTCTGCCAAAACTGGAATTGAATCTTCGTTATGATTTGCTGGATAGCGGAACTGAAGTGGCTGCGAATCGCCGCGAATTTCAAACCACTACTTTAGGTGCACAATATTTCTTAAATGCTAAGACCGTGCTGCGTTTCAACTATGAACTTCGTTCCATTAAAGCACCAGACTTGCCAAGCAGCTCGCCGGTACACCAAATTCTTGATGCGGTGGACGACCGAATTTCAGCGCAAGTCAGTATCGGCTTTTAACCAAACTTTGAATTTATTGGGATAACACAACGCATTGGAGGAGAGCCCTCTTACAGAACCATTTTTAGAGAACTGAAGTTGAGGCTAGGCGTCTGCCCTTATCCGCCTTCTGCAAAGAAGGCGGATTTTTTTTGGCTTAAGCGGCAATACCGTTATGCCGCAATAACGCATCAATTTGCGGTTCACGGCCACGGAAAGCTTTAAACAGCTCCATGGGATGAATGGATCCACCCGCCGCTAAAATGGTGTTCCGAAACTTTGCACCGGCGTCTGGATTTAAAACCCCCTGCTCTTCAAATAGGCTGAACGCATCGGCCGATAGAACCTCTGCCCATTTATAGCTGAAATAACCCGCGGCATAACCCCCTGCAAAGATATGACTAAAACTGTGCAAGAAACGGTTATATTCGGGCGGAAAAATCACCGCAACCTCTTGGCGAATCCGTTGGCTCAATGCCGTAAGCGATTCCACCTGATCGGGCTGATAACCGGCATGCAATTCAAAGTCGGCCAAAGCAAACTCAATTTGACGCAACATCATCATCGCTGCTTGAAAATGACGGCTCTGTTTCAACGACTGGAACAAAACATCGGGCAATTTTTCACCGGTTTCTACATGCCCAGACATCAAATCCAGACTTTCGCGCTCCCAACAAAAGTTTTCCATAAATTGAGAAGGCAACTCAACCGCATCCCAAGGCACGCCACTGATTCCGGAAACATCCAAGTGAATCATTTTGGTCAGTAGATGGTGAATGCCATGACCGAACTCATGGAATAAAGTCGTGACTTCATCATGTGTTAGACAGGCCGTGCGATCGCCGACTGGCGGCGTGAAATTACAGACCAAATACGCAACCGGTGTTTGTAATTGACCCACATGGTTCTGCCAGCGGGTAATAGCCGAGTCCATCCAGGCACCACCACGCTTATTTTCCCGCGCATAGAGATCGAGATAAAAATGACCGAGCGTTTGATTGGCTTCGTCTAACAGTTCAAAGAAGCGCACATCCGTATGCCAAACCGGAACTCCTTGACGTTCTTGTAAACGAACCCCAAACAAGCGTTCGGTCAGTTGAAACAACCCAGCCAATACAGTTTCTACCGGGAAATAAGGCCGGAGTTTCTCTTGCGATAAGGATAAGGTGGCATTTTTGTATTTTTCCGAAACATAACTGATATCCCAAGGCTGCAAATCATGCAACCCTAGGTGCTCCGCGGCAAAACGCTGCAAATCGGCTAACTCTTGTTGCGCTTGTGGTTTGGATTTTTTCGCCAAATCGCGTAGAAATCCTAAAACCTGCTCACTGCTTTCGGCCATTTTGGTCGCAAGCGAGAGTTCTGCATAGTTCTCAAAACCAAGCAGTTGCGCTTTTTGATGTCGTAAAGCACGAATTTGATCAATAATCGCGCTATTGTCAAACTCGGTACTTTGCGCTTGATCCGATGCCCGCGTACTAAAAGCGCGATAGACCTCTTCTCGCAACTCACGATGATCGGCATGAGTCATCACCGCCAAGTAAGAAGGAAAATCAAGCGTGACGCACCAAGTGCCTTCTGGCAGCTGTTTTTGCCGCGCGAGTTGTGCCAGTAAGCCCATTGCCGACTCAGGTAACCCTGCCAAATCTTCCGCATTTTCCAAAACCTTAAACCAGCTTTGCGTCGCTTTGAGGACATGGTTCCCAAACTGGCTACTCAACTGTGAAAGCTGTTCAGAATAGTGCTTGTAGGCTTTCTGTTGTTCTGGTGCCAAGCCAATGCCGCTCAAACGAAAATTGCGTAGCGCATTTTCAATCACTTTTTTCTGCGCCAAAGAATAGTGAGCAAATTCAGCAGACTCTGCCAGCTGGGTAAACTTGGCAAACAAGGCCGCATTTTGGCCGATGCTGGTGGTGTAATCCGTAACCATCGCCAAACACTCGTTATAAGCTTGGTGCCACTCGTCCGAATTTTGTACCGCATCCAAATGCCCTACTGGCCCCCAAACGCGTTCAAAACGATTATCAACCACCTCAAGCGGTGCCATAAAGTTTTCCCAGGTCGGTGCCTCAGGCAAATTGGCGATACGTTCTATTTCGGCACGATTTTCAGCAATGACCTGCTGTACGGCCGGAATAATATGTTCGACACGATACAAATCAAATCGTGGAAACTGTTCAAAATTAAAAAACGGATTGTTCATTTTTTTCTCTCTCTATTCTGCTCAAACGGTGCCTATTTGGCACAGATTTGGCATAGGCTTCGTTATATTTTACTTATGATGATAGCGATGAACTCAAAAACAGATTTGACATTTCCGCCTTGAAAACCACGCTGAGACAACGGGAACTTATCCAGCTTATCCAGCTTTTCGTTTGGCAAAAGGTACTTTAATATCCTCAAAACTCAATCTCAAACCAGCCAGTCTGAATTTTGGCGTGAAATAAATCGAAAAACGACTTAAATTTTCCACCATCGCTGACGTATACGCTTTTTCAAACAACACAGAAAAATGACTCACGTTGATTCACATCTAGGATTTGTATGGGGTGTCTTGGGGGATTCTTCAAGCGCCGCTTGGTACGCGTGGTAAAAGGTTAACAAACGCTCAACTTGGCGCACGCAACAACCCGCCCCTTGACAAGCATAGGTCTGAATACTGACCGCTTCGAGGTTGTGCGCTCCCTGTTCAATCGCTCGCATGACTTGCTCTTTCGGCACGTCATAACAAACGCATAAATTGCGTTGTGGTTGTTTTTGCCATTCCAGTAACCAGCGTTGCGTTAACTGCGTTTCGCTCACTTGATGCTCCAAAACGTTTGATTTCAGCGATGCATTTTACCATTGACGGAATTTGACTCCATGGCGATAGATTGAACTTAAGGAAACAGAAATTTTTCGAGTAGTCCGCGAGTTTAGCATCATGTCAAGACTGGATAAAAACGCGCAACACCGTTCGGGTAAGTTTTGTAAAGCCCCTGTGGGCATGGCTTTCAAAAGAAGCGTCATGGCGAGGCTTTTCATTCTAAGATTTCACGTGAAACCTGATGTGCCGCCACAACGGCTATACTTTAACCGCCCCTTCTTTGGCTTTGCGCGCAAGATCTTTGGCCAATTCGGCCTTAGCAAGTCGCTTGGAAAGACTGTAGAGCTGCTTAAATCCTTCAATAATTTCCATTTCAAAACGGAAAATACTCAGCCGTTTTTCCGTTCCCTGAAAACGTTTTAACTGGTGTTCTAAGGCTTCTTGAATCAGATGTTCGATTTTATTTTCAGCGCCAACCACCTCGATAGCGGCCTCCGGTTTATCTTCTAACAAACTGCTTAAGCCATTTTCCATCGATTTGGCCACCTCATTGGTCAACTGCCCAACCAGATTGAGCATGGTCTCGCTGGATTTGATGTCTTCCCGATACATCCGGTTTAAAACTTGCACGACATGATCTTCCATTGCGGTTCGCATCGATTCAAAACCATGCAAAATCAACATCAACTCGGTATAGCCCAAGTATTCCGCATCACTCAACTGCCCCTGAGCCGTGCGTGCTAAATAACTTAAGATTTCTTGCTGATAGGCTTTGAGTTTTTGCAAATTGGTCAATTCACGGCTGAGCTTATTCATCTCAGGTTCCGCAATCAACGCTACCATCCGTTTATAAAACAGCATTTGTTGCTTTTGATAATCGCCAACTTCAATTCGTACCGCCTGCAGAGCAACGGTCGGGGTTCCTAAAAAAGCCTTATCCAAATGTTCGGCTTTGAAAAGATTACTGGTTTTTTCCTCTTCAATTTGCGGGACAAGACGATTCACCGCCCAAACAAAAAAGGACACAAATGGCAGAAAAACCATCACGCCTATCGCAACCATTAGGGTATTGGCATTCGCAATTTCTCGAGGAACATGCTGCGCCAAAACGTCCATTGAACCATTGAGCGAGGGATCATGCGCGGAAAGCCAAATCGCTGCTGCAGAAAGTTCGGGAAGAAAGGGCAACCATAGTAAGGTCACACTCAAATTAAATAGGGTGTGAATCAATGCGGTACGTAAGGCATCACGAGACTTACCAATGCTGGCTAAGAGCGAGGTCACGGTGGTGCCAATATGCGCCCCCATGGCTAATGCAATACCGGCGGGTAAGGTTAAAAAACCGTTGCTGGCCATGACAATAATAATGCCAATACTTGCGGAAGACGATTGAATCAGCGCCGTAAATAAGGCACCCACTAAAATGGCCAGCAACGGATTCTGCATTTGCAGCATCAGCGTTAAAAAAGGCTCATAAGTGCGTAAAGGCCCCATTCCTTCGCCCATCAAATTCATGCCAAAAAAGATTAACCCCAATCCTAATATCAACTGACCCAGCGCTTTGGTGCGTGGCAATTGACCGATAAAATTCAGCAAAAAACCCAGTGCAATCATTAACAGGGCAAAATTGCTGATTTTAAATGCCACGATTTGTGCAGTGATGGTGGTACCCAAATTCGCGCCCATAATCACCCCAGCAGCTTGGGTTAGTGTGATTAAACCGGCCGAAACAAACCCCACCGTAAGAACGGTGGTTACCGAGGAAGACTGAATCACGGCCGTTACCGCTGCACCGGTTAAGGCACCACTGACACGATTACTGGTAAGGGTCGCCAGTAAACCTTTCATTCGGTCACCGGCAACCAACATGAGCGCCTTGACCATGAAATCCATGCCAAATAAAAACAGCGCCAAACCACCGGCAAGGGTCATACCCATTTGCCACCAATCTAACGGACTGTCATTCGAGGAATCGGCTGCCTGAGCCGCAAACCCCAATAAAAGCCCGAAACAGACCAACACAAGCAAAGTGATTTTTAGATTGAAATAGGGTTTCATCGTCACTCCAAAAGATATTTTTATCTAGGGTTTAGCTGTATTTATCCATACCGCTTTTTTATATTTTGATTAGAGAAATTGATTAGAGTATTATTAAATACTTATTTATTATTCTTTCACTCAAAACGAGCACACCGAAAGAAAATGTCGTTCTTATGCATTTTCTGAATCCAACAAGGAGCTTAATTGCATGAAAAAATCTGCCCTTTTAGCCAGTATTTTTACCGCCAGCATGGCACTGTCTTCCGTCACTTTGGCGGTTGAACCAAGTAAATACGCCAGCGAACCACCGGCCAAATCCGAGCGCTTGACGCCACAAAACCTTTATATTACCGCAGCCGATACCTACAAGTGGATGCAAGAAGATAAGAGTGTGGTTTTAGTCGATGTACGCACTCCTGCAGAATGGCAATTTGTTGGTTATTCTCCAATGGCACAAATCATGATTCCTTCGGTCTTCTTCAAGTTTGATGGTGTGGATGAGAAAAAACCGCGCTACCGTTCGATGGTTAACAACAACTTTGTCTCTGAATTTGAAGAAAAGCTGTTTGATCTTGGTGCGGATAAAAACACGCCCTTTATTCTTATGTGCCGTTCTGGTGCCACACGTGCGCAGCCAGCCGCTAAAATGCTTGATCAATATGGGTACAAAAATGTTTACATTATGACCGACGGTTTTGAAGGCGGTAAAGTCAGTGAAGGCGATAAAAAAGGTTGGCGCATGAAAGCAGGCTGGAAAGTCGATAATCCACCCAGCTCTTGGACTTACGACTTGCCGAAAGAGAAAGCTTATTTAGAAAAGTAAATTGAAAAGCAAGGAACTCACCTCCACAGAGGGTTGAAATCCACAAACCGAGCGCTGTATCAGGCTCGGTTTTTTAATCGTTAAAATTTATCGTTGCTCTTATTAATTTGTAAAAATTAGCCGCTAAATGCCGCTAAATCCAATAGAACCCATGTTTGCTCTTGTCCATGAATTTGACTCACAGGGAGCGCACAAGGCTGAGCCTCTTTTTGGCAGTGATACCACTGTTGCAAGGCCTGCTGCTTGGCAGAACCTGTAACTAAAATCATCACGTTTTCTGCTCGGTTAAGCGTCTCGTAGGAAAGACTCAGACGCTGCTGTGGCGCTTTAGGTGCGGCGGTTTCAAGAATCAGACCCTGTTGTTCGATTAACGCATGATTCGGAAACAAGCTCGCCGTATGCCCATCTTCGCCCATGCCCAATAAAACCAAATCAAAGGTCACGCCGGCAATTTTTTCGGCATAATCGCTTGCTGCTGCTTCCAAGCCTAACTCGGTTTTCATCCAAAAAATCTGCGTTTTGGGCACTTGTTCTTTACGAAGCCAAGCATCTTCAATCATCTGTTGATTGCGTTGTGGATGACCACTGGGATAAACCCGTTCATCTCCAAGGTATAAAAACCAACGCTCAAAATTGGCTTGGCCGCAAGAAACGTTTGCCAGACGTTGGTAAATCGCTAGCGGCGTAGTTCCGCCTGCCAAAACGCAGTGAAAGGCCCCTCGGAGTCGTATCGCCTGCTCGGCGGTGTCTAACAATGTCTTTAAGGCGCTCAGCTCCAAGGCTTCTCCACTCTCAAAAAGCCACCATGCTTCTTTGGGACAGTCCCCATGCCATAATAGACTGCATTGAGCCATCTGTTGCTCCAATGAAGCGCCTAAAGCACTTCAGGTTTGTAGTGATAACGCCAACATTGTTCTGGATGATCAAACAGTTTTTTCGCCCCTTCAGGCCCCCAACTGCCAGAAGCATAGGTATCAATAAACGCGGTTTCAGAGCTCCAAACCTGCAAAATAGGGTCCACCACCTTCCAAGCAGCTTTGACCTCGTCGTAACGTAAGAAAAGCGAACGGTCGCCTTTAATCACATCCAACAGCAACTCTTCATAAGCATCGTAAGCGCTGTTCTCATCCCCTTTCAAGGTGGCATCGAGATTGGTTTGTTGAGTGCGGATTTCTAAACCAGGTTCTTTTGCAGTTAACTCTAATCGAATCGATTCTTCCGGTTGAATGCCAAAGACAATCCAGTTGGGTTCCATTTTTTTAACCTGGGATTCCCGAAAAAATTGTTTTGGAGGATGCTTAAAGCGAATGGCAACAAGCGTGCGATTGCTCGGCATATTTTTACCTGTTTGTATGTAAAAAGGCACACCGGCCCAGCGCCAGTTATCAATGTATAACTTAATCGCTGCATAGGTTTCCGTTACGCTGCCTTCATCTACCCCTGGTTCTTGCAGATAAGACGGCACACGTTGGCCTTTAATCACCCCTTCCGCATATTGCGCACGATAAGCCTGATTATGCACATTCTGTTTCAAAATCGGTCGTACCGATTGCAGTAATTTTACTTTTTCATTGCGCAAAGCTTCCGCTTCCATCGAAGCTGGAGGCTCCATCGCAACCAATGCCAGTAATTGCAGTAGATGCGATTGAATCATATCGCGCATCGCCCCACTTTGATCGTAATAGCCCGCACGCGTTCCGACGGATTTATCCTCGGCATGGGTAATTTGAATGTGGTCAATATAGTTGCGATTCCATAAGGGCTCCATCATCAGGTTTGCAAAACGAAACACCATCAGGTTTTGGACCATACCTTTGCCAAGATAATGATCAATCCGGTAGGTTTGCTCCTCTTCCAAATAACGATTCAGCCGTGTTTGCAGCTGTTTCGCGCTTTGTGAATCAAAACCGAACGGTTTTTCCAGTACCACTCGTCGCCAACCGCCCTCTTCTTTTAATAAACCCGCCTCGCCCAGCTGCTCAACCGTTGGAGCAAATTGATCCGGTCCCAATGAGAGATAAAACACTACATTGGTTGGCCAATGATGATCAGCTAAAAACGCCTTTAATCTCGCATAGTCTGGCGTCTGTAGAATATCCATTTGCAGATAATCCATTCGACCGCAAAAGCGCTCGCAAACCTGATCGGTGAAACCGCCACGCGCTTTTGGCATAACCGCTTCTTTTACCGACTGCATCCACTCATCGCGATGCCAGTCGCGGCGGCCAATCGCTAAAATTTTAACCGCTTCATCAAGTCGATCATGCTTTTCCAAATGGTAAAAGGCGGGCATCAATTTGGTCATCGACAAGTTACCCGTCGCGCCAAACACCACATAGGTACAGGCTTCAGACATGATTACACCTCATAAGTGCTGGAACTGATTCGTCCGCCAGATTGAATCCAGTCAGTATGGAAAAAAGTACCGCGTGGCGCATCAACCCGTTCATAAGTGTGTGCACCAAAATAATCGCGTTGGGCCTGTAACAGATTGGCAGGTAATTTTGCCGTTTTGTATCCATCAAAAAAGGCCAGTGCCGAACTGAGGGCTGGGGTTGGAATTTGTTGTTGAATGGCAAAAATCACTGCTTCGCGCCAGGCCGGTGCAGCATCTTGAATGGCATCACGGAAAAAGTCTGCCATTAATAGATTCTCTAAAGTTGGGTTATCGACAAAAGCTTGTTTGATTTCACTTAGGAAACTGCTGCGAATAATGCAACCGCCCCGCCACATCAAGGCAATCCCACCATAATTGAGGTGCCAATCGTAATGCTTTGCCGCTTCACGCAACAACATATACCCTTGCGTGTAAGAGACAATTTTGGCCGCATAGAGCGCATCATGAATCGCTTTTAACATCCGTTTCTGCTGAGCTTTATTTAACTTGGCAGCTTTTGGCGGCTTACCGAAGCATTTTTGGGCTTTTTGGCGCTCTTCTTTTAACGCTGACAAACACCGTGCATAAACCGATTCGGTAATCAGGCTCACCGGTATGCCTAATTCCAAAGAACTGATTCCGGTCCATTTCCCAGTCCCTTTTTGACCGGCCGCATCCAAAATTTTATCAATCAAGGGTTTGCCATCGGTATCGGTAAACGTCAGAATCTCAGCCGTGATTTCAATCAAATAACTGTCCAGTACCCCTTGATTCCACTTGGCAAAGATTTTCTGACATTTTTTAGCGCTCAACCCTAGGCCATAGCGCATCAAATGATAAGACTCGGCAATTAATTGCATATCGCCATATTCAATACCGTTGTGCACCATCTTTACATAGTGACCAGCACCGCCTTCACCTACCCAATCGCAACACGGCAAAGCATCCGCTTGCGCCGCGATGGCTTGGAAAATCGGTTTTACTAACGGCCAAGCCTGAGGATTGCCTCCCGGCATAATTGAAGAGCCGTGCCGAGCGCCCTCCTCCCCTCCAGAAACACCGGTACCAATGTACAAGATGCCACTTTCCGCTAAATAATCAGTTCGTCTTTGCGAATCGGTATAAAGCGAATTACCACCATCAATAATCACATCACCCGTGCGTAAATAGGGCAAAAGTTGCTCGATAAAATCATCGACCACTGCACCAGCTTTTACCATTAACATGACTTTGCGTGGCGAACTTAAATTCGCAACCAGTTCTTCAATTGAAAAGCAGCCAATCAGTCGTTCGTTATCCGGCTCGGCCGCCAAAAAAGCCTCGGTCTTATCACGGCTACGGTTATAGACTGCAACCTTAAAGCCATGATCCGCCATATTCAAAACCAAGTTCTGGCCCATTACCGCCAACCCTATCAATCCAATATCTGCTTGTGCCATCACTTGCCCCCGTTGACCTAGAAATTGAAAACTGCGCATCGACTATCTGCCAAACCAGAGCGAAATTCAACGCTTTTTTTGGGAAAATTTTGTGACAGTCTTTGGCTCAACCCGCTTAACTAAAGAGACTTTACCCTTGAATCAATGCACTAAAAAAGTGCTATTTTCTGCCTAAAACCCCACTTTGTCACATCACAAGCAAGGTTCGTGCAATTGATCGCTGATTTCCTCTCGCTAAAAACAAGATTGCGCGATGTGCGTGCGAATAAACCTGAAGATAGTCTGCAAAAAAACACAAAAAGTAAGCAAAATGCAATTAAAAAACGCGGAATGTGTTCAAATAACCATCTTATTTTTAAATGCGTTACAAGATTCCGATATGCCTCAATCTCCTGCTCTTCAATACGCCTGCAAAAATGACTTCTGGTTTTTGCCACTTGGCGGCACTGGCGAGATTGGAATGAACATGAACCTTTATGGCCACAACAAACAGTGGTTAATGGTCGATTGCGGCATGGGATTTTTACACGAAGGAAACAGTGAAAAACGGATTACTGCAGATCCCGCTTTTATTGAACAACAAATCGAACGCTTACAAGCCATTGTCCTGACGCATGCACATGAAGATCATTTAGGGGCTCTTGTAGAACTCTGGCCACGTTTAAAAGTCCCTGTTTACGCCACATCGTTTGCCGCTGAACTGCTGTTAAATAAACTTTCTGCGGTCACTTGGGGACATGCTGTACCCATTTATACCGTACCCATGCAAAGTCCACAGCAAATTGGAGATTTTGAAGTCACTTGGTTGCCTATGCCACATTCGATTCCTGAAGCTTCTAGCTTGCTGATTGAAACCCAAGCGGCTAAGGTCTTGCATAGTGGCGATTGGAAAATGGATGCTAATCCGGTAGTTGGCCCAAGTTTCAATCGAGCGCTTTACGGTTTACTCCATAGCTACGAACTCGATGCACTCATTTGTGATGCGACCAATGCAACTAAAAGCGGACACACCCTCTCTGAAAGCGCTTGTTATCAAGGACTCTATCAGGCGATTGCGCAAGCACCGCAAAGAGTTGTAGTCAGCTGTTTTAGTAGCAATATCGCGCGTTTAGTGACCTTGGCAAAAATTGCCAAAAAAACAGGACGCAAAATGGCTCTGTTTGGACGCTCAATGGAAACCATGGTCGGCATTGCTCGCCGACTTGGCTATTGGCCCAACGATTTAATTCTTATTGACCCAAAACACATCGGGTTTTTACCTGCCAAAGAAGTTTTAGTGGTCGCGACCGGTTCGCAAGGAGAACCCCGTGCAGCCTTAACAAAACTCTCCTATCAGCGTCATCCTTGGCTGTATTTAGAAGAAGGTGACCGAGTAATATTTAGCGCCATCAAAATTCCGCCAAATAAAGTACGGATTGAACAGCTTTTAGAACGCTTACGCCGTCAAAAGCTGGACGTGATACACGCGGAAGAACAAAAAGGCACACCGCTACATGCCTCAGGACATCCGAGCCAAGACGATTTAGAACAATTTTTAAGCTTAGTTCATCCTAAAGCCCTAATTCCAACTCACGGCGAAGCGGAACACCTTCAAGCCTTAGCCGAATTGGCACAAAAACAACATATTCCCACGGTAATGGCCGGAACAAACGGTGATCTCTTTAAAATTGCTCCTTTTTACAAAATTGAAAAACATTTTGCAAAAACGGGCAGTCTTGAAATACTTTCTTAATGGATTTAAGGTGCAATAATCGTGCCTTGCCAATCAACTAAATGACCCTGTATCGACGCATTAGCCTTCGTAAAAAGTTCTAAAAGCAATTCTCCCGTAACCGAGGCATTCTGCAACTGACCTGCCGGCAAGCCTTTTTGAAAAGGGGCTGAAAGTTTTGTATCGGTTGTACCGGGTTGAATCGCAAAAAGAATAATTGGTGACTGTCTACTTTTTAATTCAATTGACATATTTTTGATCAGCATATTTAAAGCTGCCTTGCTTGCTCGGTAACTATACCATCCCCCCATCTGATTATCGCTAATACTACCAAGACGTGCTGAAAGAACGCCTATTTTTATTGGCTTTTTCCAGCCAACTCTTTTAAAAATTGCTTGTAAAAGTAAAATAGGGCCCATAGCATTAAGCTGATAAGATTGCATTAAATGTTCTGGCTCTAAAGTTTTAAATGTCTTTTCTGGTTGAAATTTTGAGTCATGCAACCAGCCAGTGGCCACCAAGATATAATCAGGAAAAAGTTCAGCCTCTATTTCAGATATTTTTTGAGAGATGTCCGCAATGTCCATTAAATCAAATGAATAAATAGAATGATAAAGGGATAAATTTAAGCAATCCGTATTACGAGAAAAACCAATTAAGTTTGCTTGCGGAAAACGATTTTTGGCTGCCAATGCATAAGCCGCCCCAATACCTCCAGATGCGGCAAAAATCCAAATATTTTTTTGTGATTTTTCTGGAAGAATCGACATAACCTATCCTTTAATTTATAAAACTATCGTATGCGTTTTTAACGCAAAAATTGCATTCTAAAATACGGATATTTCTTTTTTCTAAAGAATAAATAAGGGCTGTTTGTCTAACTTGGAACCGAATTGCCATAGCGAAGATTGATTTGCATAACGGTAGGCGCTCAACATCGCTGATATTGCCATCACATCATGATCACTCTCCACCTGAAACTCGGTAGAAAAGGCCAATTCATCCAAAAGAGGTTTTATTAATTGAGTTCCCTTTTCAAAGCAGGATTTTATCGTTAAAAGTTCTTTATAATCGGCCCCAAAAATTGCTAAAGCTGCTCCTGGGTGCGTTTCAAACAGTTTAATGTTTGGATAATAGGTACAAATTTCCTTTAATCGAAACGCACGCAAAGTTAAATAAACCATGCGATTAAAAGTCGGGGACATAACGCCTATTTTGGAATAACCTTTTTCATTTAAAAGCTGACGTAAAGCACGATCAACATCACGATAGCCACCTCCAGGCTGATAACTTAAAGGCGCATCAATCGCTAAAAAAATTGGCCGATTCATGCTATGAAGCTCATTAAGATGATTTTGTAGCCAAGCATCATCACACGCTCGATAAATTTTTAAATCATCTCCATCAAATGAACATAGACTCGTATCCTGACAATTCGCTGGGCCAGATAAGTCTATTCCAATAAAAATTGGAGGCTTTGACATTTATAAATGTCCAACCTTCACCAGAATGAGAGTATCTTTTTCGACATAAGGCTGATGTTGGCTCCAATGAGGATTTCGCAACCAAGTTCCGGCCGGATAAACTCCTAATTCGTCCCTAAACTCCCCTTCAATCACAAAAATTTCTTCGCCACCAATATGCCGATGCAATTTAAAAACTTCGCCTGCAGGCCATTTTACCAATGCGGTGTGCTCACCTTTAAAGCTGTGTAATGGCAAGACTTCTAATCGACCTTGACCTGGTAAAAAATTGCATTTTTTTGACTGAATGCGCACAGTTTCAGTGTCATTTTGATCAAAATGGTCAAGTTTGACAAAGAGTTCACATCCAGATTTAGAGTGCGGTTGATGGTAAGATCCGGGTGGATTTCGTAAATAACTTCCTGCTGGATAATCACCATTTTCATCGGAAAAAACACCGGATAAAACCCATATTTCCTCCCCTAATGGATGAGTATGGGAAGCAAACTGGCTGTTTTCTGCAAAACGTACAAGGCTGGTTGTTCGACCACTTTCTGGTTTTTCCTTTTCTAAGGGTTTTCGCCAAACCGTTTTTGAAGGACTTTCTACCCAATCTTGAAGATGAGTATTTACAACCACTCTTTGAGAAAAATCCATGTTAATTGGATTAAAATCGGTTTCCCGCTGATTCATTACAGATACCTATCATTTTTAATGATAATGCCAGTTTCGTAAATACACCTTAAAAATTGGCAAGACTGATTAATTCTTTATGTTGTTCAGGTGTTAGTATTTGTTTTAATTCTTCAGCGCACTCAATGCTTAACTGCAAGCGTTTTGCTTCCATTTTGCTTAATTGTTGGGCTAACTGATTTGCTTTTTCTTGCATTGGTTGCGTTAAAAAAAGCACTTCTTTTAACTCGGATTTAACAAGATGATACTCTGCATTTAAATAATTTAATTCTTCAAAACTTTTACGCGAAATGGAGCGAACTTTCGTTAATTGTTCTGGGGTAAGATTAAGAATATCTAAATTATCCATTAAAATCGGCATTAAGGTCACTACGGGTTTGGCCGGTTTAAAATCTCCGGTATCTGCATGAACCGTAACCGCTACCATGCCAATCGCTAAGACACTGACTTTTAAAAATTTTGAAATCTTTTGCATCTTATTCTCCTTTGTAAGCACTTTTATCTTGAAGATAAATTTTTTAAATACTCTGACAAAAAGATGAAGAAAGTGCTTTTCTTATCTCAGTTAGAAAAGCACTCGAATATGAATTTGCGCGATATCGGGATAGTTGAGTTTTAGACTTTTTTATAAATAGTAAGTTTTTTATAGGTTAATCGCACTCAACATGGCTAAAATCATTGCAGAAACCGTATCTTGCGCCATAGCCACCCCCACTTTTTTACCGTTTTCCGTTTGCAAATAAACATAAGCAATTGCTTGAGCGTCTTTGCCGTTCGGTAAAGCTTGATGGTGCATCGCGTGTTCACTGTAATCAATAACATCAATCAATTTACCGCTGAACTGATGATAAGCATCACACAGAGCACTTAAAGTCCCCTTTCCTTGTCCAACCCAACTTTTTCCATCAAGCTGTAAATGCAAGGTTTCAGCATCACCGTAACGATCGACCTGATAATTTTGTAACCGATGATTGGCTTCGACTAACGCATAATGCGTACTAAACGCATTATAAAGATCGAGATGACTTACTACCCCGCCCTTTTCTTCAGCCAGTTTTTGTGCAATCGGTGCAAAATCAAGTTGTACCCATTTTGGTAAATTTAGTCCATATTCTTGGGCCAATACAAAGGCCGATCCAGCTTTACCGGATTGCGAATTAACGCGAATAATTGCTTCGTAATCGCGACCAATATCTTTTGGGTCAATTGGCAAATAGGCAACATTCCACGGGGCCTGGTCTTGTTGTTTCAATAAACATTTACGAATAGCGTCTTGGTGTGAACCAGAATAAGCGGTATAAACCACATCTCCTACCCAAGGATGACGTGGATGAGTTTTGATTTGTGTTACCTCTTCTACAACATCAATCCAGTGTCGGGGATTAGCCAAATTTAATTCAGGATCTATGCCCTCACTGTACAGATTCATGGCTAGGGTAACAATATCCATATTCCCTGTACGTTCACCATTGCCTAACAAAGTACCTTCGATTCGGTCTGCCCCAGCCAATAGGGCAAGTTCTGCGGCGGCTACTGCGCAACCACGATCATTATGCGTATGAATTGAGATCGTCGCCGCTTCACGGTTTGGAAGGTGGCGAATGAAATATTCAACCTGATCGGCAAAGCGGTTGGGTGAATTACTTTCCACGGTTGCAGGTAAGTTTAAAATACAGGGGTGATCAACACTTGGCTGCCAAACGTCCATCACAGCTGCACAAACTTCTACGGCATAATCGGTTTCGGTTTGTGAAAAACTTTCCGGCGAATACTGAAAAACCCACTGTGCATCAGGGTTGTTCTGTTTGGCTTTAAGAGCGTATTCTTGCACCCATTTCGCCCCCTGTACCGCCATCGCTTTGATTTCTTCTTTGGATTTTTCAAAAACCTGATTACGTTGCACAATTGAAGTGGTGTTATAAACGTGAACCACAGCCTTTTTAACACCCTGCAAAGCTTCATAGGTGCGTGCAATCAGATGATCGCGTGCTTGGACAAGCACTTGAACGGTAACATCCTCTGGGATGCGGTTCTCTTCGATTAAACGCCGCGTAAAATCAAATTCAGGCTGGGAGGCGGAAGGAAAACCAATTTCGATGGTTTTAAAACCGACTTTGAGCAATTGATCCCAAAGCTTAAGCTTCTGCTCAACACTCATAGGGTTTGCTAAAGCTTGATTTCCATCACGTAAGTCAACGCTGACCCAAATTGGGGCTTTTTTAAGATGACGATTTGGCCATTGACGATTAGGCAAATCCGGCGTTGGATTGCGGCGATATTTGGTAGGGTTCATCTTCATATTGTTTAATCTTTGCTGTTGTTTGTTGTGAAATCATTTTACTGTGCTATCCTCAATTTTTTATTGCAAAATATTTGTAATAAAACACATAAATTGCAATTTAATTTCATCAAAAACTAAAAATTAGAATTTTATATTAAAAAAGGGCACTGAAATGAAATTGGATGCTTACGATAAAGCCATTCTTAAGGCGCTGCAATTGAACGGGCGATTAAGCAACCAAGAACTGGCGGATCAGATTGGCTTGTCACCTTCAGCTTGTTTGCGACGTTTTAAGGCTTTAGAGGAGTCAGGAGTCATTTTGGGTTATCGCACTTTACTCGATGCCAAAAAGTTACAGTTGGATATGATGGCTTTAGTTCAGGTTTCAATGGATAAACATACGCCTGAACGATTCCAGCAATTTGAACAAGCGATTGTTACGATTCCGAATGTCATTGAATGTTTATTATTGACTGGCCAGAGTGCCGATTATCAATTGAAAGTCTTGGTTAAAGATTTAGATGCCTATCAAGATTTTTTATTACACCACCTCACTCCTATTCCAGGAGTAAGTGGAGTACATACCAGTTTTGTGTTACGCAAAGTCGTTCATGAAGCGAGTTTTCCTTTGCCATAAGGTTCACAAAAGTTTAGTCAATGTTGAATTGATCGATGTCACTTACCGGTGGCTGACCGTTGTAAAGCTGACCCACTCGATATTGAATGTAGCTTTCGCGAGCAAAAATATAGGGTTCTGGTTGCTTTTGCAGCTCATCTAAAAGTGGCGCAAATCGAACATAGGCAAGGAAACCAGAGCTCACATAAAACGCAAGGCGTTGTTCGCTACTAAAATTCGCCTGATCGTAAATGTCGATAGGATCAAATATTGATTCGCTGATAGTCCCCGTTAAATTCCGGAAAGTAGTGGGACCTAAAAAAGGTAACACTAAATAATGACTCTCTTTCCATAGGCCCCAAACAAACAAAGTTTGTCCAAAATCTTCATTTTTAGACGGCAGGCCTGCTTCACTGGCAATGTCTAACACGCCACCTAATCCAAAGGTGGTATTTAGAGCAAAACGCATGATTCCGCCCAAACCGTCCTCAATGTTACCTTGCAATAGGCTATTAAGCGCAGAGAAGGGCTCTCTAAGATTACCAATAAAGTTTTCTAAGCCTGTCCTTGCGGGTTGAGGGATATGGCGGTAGGTATTGGCTAAAGGCCGTCCAAGATTATTGTGAAAGGCAAGGTTAAAATCAAACATGGTTCGATTAAAAGCTTCATAAGGGTCTTCTGACGAAATTGGCTTGAGTAGGGGAGGTGAAACCACTTGATCGGCGATTTCATTTGATGAGGTATTTGTCCAGCCAAAAGGATCAATGACGGTTTCTTCTTCAGCAACCGCCTTAAAACTCAATAAAAAAGTAAGAAAGGTTAAGGTAACCAATGAAAATTTCATGACTTAACTCGCTGTTAATCGCTGTTAA
>JAFGXP010000022.1 GCA_016936535.1 Thiotrichales bacterium
CCCTCAAACACTTTTAACAACTGGCCGGTCATGCAACTGTAGATTTCGACACGACGGTCTAGACCCACCCAATCCGACTGGATGTTTTTTGCGGTATTGGCCACCTTATCGCAGCCGGTCAATGAAAGCGATGCGCCTGCAAAAAGACTCACCAAGAAAAACGAACTCAGAAGAGGAAAACCGAAGGATTTCACGGCTGCTCAAGCTCCGTTTTATCGTGGACATTCTGTTCGCGAACCTGATTGAAAGCTTCTCCAACCGTATCAACCGCCTCAGAAGTGGCTTTTTGGGTTTCGCTCCACGCATCTAAATACGTTTGGCGGTCAGTCAAGGTTTCAACAGTGTTGGTTGCCCCTTGTTTTAAGGTTTGCATCGCTTCCGATTCTTTGGCTTGAGTTGCCCACTGCGAAACCGTCTCGGTTGTGGACTGCCAAGCCTGCTGCGCGCCCTCTTTAGTTTGCTGCCACCAATCGGGCGGAGCCGTTTCGGCATGGGCCGTTATTGGCATGCAAACACAAAGAATGACAGTTCCCATTAACTTATTTTTCACTCTGACCTCCCAAGGCTCTTTTGAATAAGTGCTTTAGATCTCAGCCCCTTTTTTAAGGGTTACAGCTTAGTGACATATTCCGCAACGGCTTGCATATCCGCTTCGCTCAAACCAGTTGCCATCGGCGCCATCATGCCGGTCATCGGCCCCACTTGCTCCCCGGCTTTGTAGCGTTTTAACTTATCGACCACATCCGCAACCACTTGACCTGCCAATTTAGGGCCTACGCCGCCTTCACCTTGCGCACCATGACAACCAATGCATGTGGCATACACTTTTTCACCCGATACTTGGGCAACTGCAACCGGTGCGGCAGGTGCTTCAACCTTAGCGGTTTCTTTTGGAGCTTCTACAACAGCAGGCGCTTCAACCTTGGCGGCTTCTTTTGGGGCTTCTACAACAGCAGGTGCTTCAACCGCAGCAGGAGCAGGCATTTCAGCAAGAGACTCACGCTCAATCGCTTTAGGTTCTGGTTGCTTGACATCCATCGTGTTTGTCATGCCCTGCGAACTGGGCGCACTGGCTGTTTTCTCAGCATCCGAAGACTCAGAGCAAGCACTCAGGGTGAGCACACCGGCAAATGCTAAAAGAGCGAACATTTTTGTTGAAATCGAAGATTTTACTAACATGGAAACTTCCTTTTAACCCGCTATTTGAACGGGCAATACATTAAATTAAAAAAACGGCTTCACTATAACGAAGGCCCCCTTCCTTAGCAAGCAGCATAGGGTGACAATTCCATGGAAAAACCGTCCGTAAAGCGAGCAACTTAGCGTCCTTTTATTGGCTTAGAGCGCCTTTAATCTTTGTTCAAGGCGCACAATCGAGACCGGCTGTCGCGTCTTCATTGGCTGCGAAAACAAGGAAATCCGTAACTCTTCCAACAACCAGCGAATTTCAATCAAACCTTGGTGCTGGACGTAGGTAGAATCTGCCGCATAACGTTGATAAAGCTCAAGCAACGGCTTAAGTTTAGCCTGACTTTGCAAATCTTTATTTGGGTCTTGATCCATTTTTTCGAGTCGCTTTTGCAGCGCCTGAAGATAGCGGGGTAGCTCCGTCAACCATTGTGGCGGCGTTCGCAATACAAAACCGGGTTCAATCAAAGCCTCTAATTGCTGCTGTATATCCGGTAACGAGGCTAACCAGCGCGGATTGACTTTGCCATTAACCTGCTTTGCAATCGATTGATGGGCTGTCAAAATTTCAGTCACTAAATTCGCCAGTGCTTGCGCTTGCTCAACCCACTGCGCGCGCAGCGTCAACAATGCCGCTTCAAACGCGGCCTGGGTACGAATCTGCTCCGCTTGTTCAATCACATTTACTAGCGCACGCTCAATCACTTCGGCGGTCAAAGCCTGACAAGTGCCATAAGGGGCGTAACATAAACAAGCACGATGCAAATTCAATTTTTGCTGCAAATACTTTTCTTTATCTGCCAACTGCAATCGTAACAGGGCCAATACACCTTGGCGATGCTCCTGTTCAGCCAAGTGTTCGTCTCCAAGCAGGCGCAAACAGATCTTGTTTGCCTCGACCACCAGAGCAGGGTAAGCAACCATCTTTACCCCCTTCTCCAAGAGCGTTTCTTGCTTAGGCAGGTCGCCAAAATCCCACTGAGTCAATCCCTGAGCGGGCTGCTGACGCTTTGCCTGATGTTTTTCAATCTGCGCCTCAACCAAATGGTGATACTGCGCCTTCAGGACCATTAAATCGTCGTTTTCTGCGAGTGTCTTACCCTTAACGTCTTGCAAAATAAAAAACGGACGTAGGTAATCGGGCAAGGCGACTTCGGCAAAATTTTCACGACTGACTTTATGCGTCGCCCGCCGATTTAATGCCCAAATCAACTGCGTGAGAAAATCCAGCGGTCTTCCCTGTTCGCTGAGCTGAGGATTGAGGTCGGTGAGAACTTGCTCGGCATAATCGGGGACTGGCACAAACTGTTTGCGCAAGGTCTTAGGCAGAGCCTTGAGATAACAAGCCACTTTTTCCTTTAACAACCCAGGGGTTAACCATTCAAAATTCTGTGGATTGAGTAAATTGAGTTGAGCGAGCGGAATTTTAAACTCCACGCCATCTCGCGCTTGGCCGGGAGAAAAGTGATAATCCAACCCAATTTTGATTCGGTTTTTCAAGACAATCTGATCGGGAAACGCATCCGCCAGTTCGTCATCAACGCGCTGCTTCAGTAGCTGTTCTTGGCTTAAAAACAGGGCTTGAATTTGCTCCGGCGCTTGCTTACGAGTGGCTTGCACCCATTTTTCAAATGCCGGCTGACTGTAAATATGCGATGGAATCCTCTGCGCATAAAATTGGTATAACTGCTCGG
>JAFGXP010000023.1 GCA_016936535.1 Thiotrichales bacterium
TCGGCGATCTGCAGCTGATTATGGACAAAAAAGTCCACCCGCGAATTTAACTCCCCTTCTACCAATGCATGGCGCAGGAAAATCTTATGCGCTTCAACAGGGTTCACCGGGCCATAGTTACATAAACGGCGACTGACAATCGGCAAACCAAACAAAGTAATCGACTCATAGGCACCAACCTGACCATTCTTTTTCTGCCAGTGTGGATCCGTGTAGCTATGGTTGATTAAGTGATTGGCAAGAGACTCCACCCAACGCACATCAATTTCCGCGTTATTACGGGCGTACAAACGTGTGGTTTCAATCAATTCTGCAGAAACAATCCACTTTGGACGACGCTTAAAAAGCACAGAACTGGGATGAATAAAGAGCTTGCTGCTGCGTGCGCCCAAATAGCTTTTTTCATCATCACGGGTAGCGATATTCCCTAAAAGACCCGACAACAAGGAGCGGTGCACCGCAATCGAATGCAAATCACTCAAGCGCTCAACCACCTCGTTCCCCTGCTGAACTTCTTCATACAAATGCAAAGGCTCTAGCTTCAACCCCAGTTGTTTCAAACTTTGCTCTAACTGCATCACCAATTCATGCCATTCTTTCATGCGCACATACGAAAGGAAGTGGGTTTTACACAACTTACGCAATTTGTTTTGCGATAAATGTCGGCGCTGATGCTCATAAAAGCGCCACAAATTCAGAAAAAACAGAAAATCGGAACGCGAATCTTCCCAACGTTTATAGACCTGTTGAGCCGCGGCCCGATTCGCTTCATTCAGTTCACGGGGATCCTGCATACTCAAGACACCCGCAATCACAATCAACTCCGCCAGAACCGCATTTTTTTCTGCCTCAAGCACCATTTTGGCAAATGCAGGATCAATGGGCAGCTTCGCTAATTGGCGACCAACTTCCGTTAAACGGCGTTTTTCATCCAGCGCACCCAATTCAAATAACTGACGATAACCGTCATTTACGGCCTTATCGTTTGGCGGTTCAATAAACGGAAACTGCGACACCGCCCCCAGCTTGAGTTGCGTCATAGTCAAAATAATCGACGCCAAAGAGGTTCGATGAATCTCTGGATCGGTAAAAGCTGGACGACTGGTAAAATCCTCTTCCGAATACAGACGAATGCAAATCCCATCGCTAACCCGGCCACAACGTCCTTTGCGCTGGTTGGCGGAGGCTTGTGAAATTTTCTCAATCGGCAGGCGCTGCACCTTTGAGCGCAAACTGTAGCGACTGATGCGCACTAAACCGGGGTCGATGACATATTTGATTCCCGGTACCGTTAAGGAGGTTTCCGCAACGTTGGTACTGAGGATAATTCGCCGCTTTTGCGATGTTTCAAAAACCCTGTTTTGTTCGGCCATCGACAGGCGCGCATACAAAGGCACAATTTCCGTATTTTTCAGGTTGCGCTTGCGTAAAACTTCGGCGGTTTCCTTAATATCGCGCTCTCCAACCTGAAACACCAACACATCACCAAACGGGTCCTCTAATGCCAGTTCATCGATCGCCTCGGCAATCGCTAACCCCAAATCCGCTTCAATCTCATTGCCTGCATCATCCTGATAAGCTTGCAAAGGACGGTAGCGTACTTCAACCGGATAAGTTCGCCCAGAAACCTCAACCACAGGAGGTCGTTTACCGTTTAGGGTAAAGTGATCGGCAAAACGCTCGGTATTAATTGTGGCCGAGGTAATAATCACTTTTAAATCTTGGCGCTTGTGCAGCAGCTGTTTAAGTATGCCAAGCAGGAAATCGATGTTAATACTGCGCTCGTGCGCCTCATCAATAATTAACGTGTCGTATTGCGTTAAATAAGGATCATTTTGAATTTCGGCCAATAAAATGCCATCGGTCATCACCTTTATCAAACTGTGCTCTTTAACTTGATCCAAAAAGCGCACCTGATAGCCTACAAGATCGCTGATTTGGCTTCCAAGCTCCTCTGCCAATCGTTCAGCAACGCTGCGAGCGGCCAGCCGTCGCGGTTGCGTACAACCAATCTTGCCAAACACTCCTTGACCCGCATCCAAGCATAACTTAGGAATCTGCGTGGTTTTACCCGAGCCGGTTTCACCCGCAATCACCACCACCTGATGTTCGCGAATCAATGCGCGCAATTCGTCCTTGCGGGCAGACACCGGTAATTGTTGGGGATAATCAATTTTGGGTATTTTTTTTAATCTCTTTTGCGCCAACTCAATAGATTTCGCCAATCGCTGACACCAGTTTTGTGACATCGACAAAAGTGCATTTTCTTCTGGAACAGATGAATCCAAGAGTTGTTTTAATAGTTTTCGTCTATCGTAAATCATTGACTCTTGATTGATAAAATTTATTAAGTCTTTCTTTTTGTTTGGAAATTTCAATGACATAGGTTGACTACTGAGTTTTAATCCGCATAATAGAAACAAAATCTAATACACCTATAAGCAAGCCTTATAGCCAACCCAAATTGTTTTTGGGTGGTCACATTTCTCTTGCTGTGGCGTGTATTGAGGTCGGTTTATTTGGCAAATCGCCAATTTAAGGCGGTGTGAATGAGCCGAGATTATACCAAACTCAAAAAGGAAGACTGTCAACGATGAAAATTCGCCAATTATTTGACTACGACACTTGGACCTACACCTATTTAGTGTGGGATGAAGATACGCTCGAAGCGGCGGTCATTGATACGGTAATCGAGCAGGTCGAGCGCGATATGCAGCACATTCAAGAACTTGGCTTGAAAGTCAAATACTTAATGGAAACGCATATTCATGCGGACCACATCACCGGTTCCGGCCCACTTCGTAAACGCACAGGGGCAGAAATTGTGGTGCACAAAAACTCAGGATCACAGTGCGCCGACATCCTCGCGGAAGAGGGCAATGTCTTCAAACTTGGTCACCAAGAAATTCGAGTACTGCATACCCCCGGCCACACCAACACCGACATTACCTATATGATTGAAGGTGCTGTGTTTACGGGCGATACGCTACTGGTACGCGATTGTGGCCGTACCGATTTCCAGTTGGGTAGCAACGAGGATATGTATCACTCCTTGACCAACAAGCTATTCAAATTGCCAGAAGACACTATGGTTTTCCCTGCGCACGACTACAAAGGCTTCACCCAATCCACGATTGGAGAAGAGAAAAAGTTTAACGTTCGCGCGGGAGATAACAAATCGTTCCAAGACTTCTCGACTATTATGAATAACTTGAACCTGCCTCGTCCGCGTCGCATTGACATCTCGGTTCCAGGCAACTTGCTTTGTGGCAATCTCGACGACGAGCCAAAAGAAAAACAAGGCTAGAAAGCGTTTGGTTTTAAAGACTCTGTCGCAAGCCAAAGCCTAAAGTAAAAAAGCGCAGAAAATCTTAGGATTTTCTGCGCTTTTGCTTATGAACACTGAACAAAGCGGATTACTTGAAGCCGCCTACAAGGCACATAAATAAGAATAATTAACCGGACGAGTTAATAAACCTCGAGCACTTCGATTTTGTAATGAAGCGTTTTGCCAGCAAGGGGATGATTACCGTCTAGATACACCTTGTCTTCATCAATATCGGTAATGCGGAAAATTACAGGATTGCCTTCCGGATCTTCTGTTTCAACCGTAGCGCCAATTTCAATTACCACATTATCATCAAAATTATCTGGGCCGGCATAAACTTGCAGCTCCTCCAAAACAGGACCATAAGCATCTTCCGGAGCCAGTGTGACCTTGGCGCTAAAGCCTGCCTCTTCGCCCTCTAAAAACGCCTCCAGACCGGAAATAATCTCACCTTCCCCATGCACGTAAATGACAGGTTCATCGGTATCATAGGTTGAATCGATTAAATTGCCTTCCTCATCGAACAATTCATAATGAAAACTGACTTCCGATCCTTTTTTGATTTTCATCTCATCCCCTTTTCTGCGCTGCAGTGGTTTTATGCTTTAAAATAGGCCAACATTTTACCCCGAAAAGGAGCATGGGATGCGGCAAATATTTTTGGATACCGAGACCACCGGCTTTCATCCTCAGGATGGCGATCGCATTATTGAAATCGGTGCTGTAGAGCTGATCAAGCGACGATTAACCGGCGCGCATTACCATCAATTTATTAACCCCGAACGGACCATTCCCGCCGAAGCAACTCAAGTTCATGGCATTACCGATGCGCGTGTTAAAAACGAACCTAAGTTTTCACAGATTGTTGATCAGTTTATGCAGTTTGTTGCAGGTGCCGAACTGATTATTCATAACGCCCCCTTTGACGTTGGCTTTATCAATCATGAATTGGCTCGCTTAAGCGAAAATCGCTGGGGACGCCTAGAGGACCACTGCAAAATTACCGATAGCTTGAAGATGGCGGCCAAACGTTATCCTGGGCAACGCAACAACTTAGACGCCTTATGTCGCCGACTTTACATTGATAATTCCAGCCGACAATTTCACGGCGCTCTACTCGATTCTGAAATTTTGGCCGAAGTCTATCTTGCAATGACCGGTGGCCAGACTGATTTACTGTTTGAACAGAGTCCGTCAAATAAAACACTGACTTCGCCTAACCCACTAAATGTTTCCTCGCAACACAGACCGGCTCTAAAAGTGCTCTATGCAAACGCGCAAGAGCTCACGGCACACCAAGAAAAATTATGTGAAATTAGTAAAAAATCAGGCAAAACCGTGGCGTGGTAATTCTCCTGATAGCCAATAGGATTCAAAACCGTTTTTTTCTGGCAAGCCGGCAAGGGAAATTACGCTTGATTCAATCGGTCACGGCTAAGCCGAAAACTGATCCATAGCCAAGTTCGCCAGCGCATCAACCCGTTCATTTTCTGGATGGCCGGAATGACCTTTTACCCAGCACCACTCCACTTGATGCGGCTGCACCGCTGCATCCAACCTTTGCCAGAGTTCTTGGTTTTTGACTGGCTTATTGGCCGAGGTACGCCAATTTTTTTGCTTCCAATTTTGCATCCAGACCGTAATTCCATTTTTGACATATTGCGAATCGGTGTAAATCACCACTTGGCAAGGTTTTTTTAAGGCTTCAAATGCTTGAATAGCTGCCATTAATTCCATCTGGTTATTGGTGGCTTCCGCTTGCGCACCGTGCAATTCTTTACGGTGCGCGCCGGATATCAGCAAAACTCCCCACCCCCCCAATCCCGGGTTACCACGACACCCCCCATCGGTATAGGCCAAGACTTTTGGCGCAGAGGGTTTCAGAATTTTATGATCAGACATTTTCTTTCCTTAAAAGGGTTCGTGTTGGCGTCTCTCGGGGGTTCGGTTCGGTTCTGCACCTCTTTCACGCCCACAGCTTTTGAAGATGAAAGATTGCTGCCCATCGCCTGCCAACGTGGCATACGCCATTTAACGCCAACCAAAGTAGGCGCATCCAATTTCTTTTTAGCGACTAGGCAATAGACATTGCCAAATTGCCAGCCCAATCGCTGCAATAGGCGTTCAGATCGTCCAATTAATTGAGCCCAAAATCCTTCGCTTGCAGGATTTTGCGCGCATTGTACGCTGGTAAAACGTCGCTGTTTCACTTCATAACCTAAAACACTGAGCCACTCTTGCAACTGCTGCGGATCAACCAACTGCGCTTGCTGCATAATTGAAGCCTTGTTAAACCATTTTTGTCGCCACACCCAACAACCTTTGGCATGAAAGCCGGTAATCACCAAATGCCCCTCGGCACGGAGCATGGTATCGACTTGCCGCAACAGCAGATGCGGGTCTGCAGCCGCTTCAAAAGTATGGGGCAACAAAATTACATCCACTTGATCTCGGCCAATCGGTAAATAGTCCAAATCCGCTTGCACAAAATGGAGACCTTGTTGCAAAACAGCGCGTTCAGGAAAACCGCTGTCCAGCAGAACCTTGGTATTAACTCGACTTTGCGCTAACAAATCTTCCTCGCTAATGGCCCCCAACTGCAGCACAAAATAGCCGAATAAATTAGCCAATGCCGCATCAATAAGACGCCGTTCTTGCGCGTAAATCCCCGAACCTAGAGCGGATGCGTAGTGCTGTTTGAGTAACTGCTGAAAACTGGTTGACATCTTCACTTCCTAAAAAAATTTATGACCGGCATCAAGACTTTAGGGGTAGCTGCGAATAACTGCCTATGGATAAAATTCAAATTTACCATTAAAATTCAAAAATTTACTGATTTGGTGCTCCAAAAATATGCGTGAAATCATTGGGATTCCGTCATTAGTCGGCGATTACGACAACTACATTTGGGTGCTTTATGATAGCAGCATTCAGCAAGCTTGGGTGTTTGACCCAGGCGAAGCACAACCAGTATTAGCCTTTTTAAATACCAATCACTTGGCTTTGAAAGCAATCTTGATTACCCACCGACACTTTGACCATGTCGATGGCATCCCGGAGTTAAAAGCGGCTTTCCCAAGCGCGATTGTGTATGGGCCGCAAAAAACCCCAAACGCACTGATTGACGTGCGTTTGCAAGAAGGCGACCAAGTGACCGTAAGCCCCGAGCTGGCGTTTGATGTTTTGGAAACCCCCGGACATACGGAAGATCACATCAGCTATGTCAATGCCGACAGTTTGTTTTGTGCCGACACGCTTTTCACTGGTGGCTGTGGGCGTTTATTAGGTGGCACACCCCAGCAATATGCGGAGTCCCTCTTGAAATTACGCCAACTGCCGGATGAACTTGATTTTTTTTGTGCGCACGAATATACGGTTGATAATCTGCGTTTTGCTTGCTACGTCGATCCCGAAAATCCGGCCTTGCAGGCACGAAGTCGAGCTTTGCAGATTGACTATCCCCGAGCACTCAATCAAGCACCAAACAAACTGGGCCTCGAAAAAAGCACCAATCCGTTTTTACGTTTTGATCTGCCCCCATTACGCGACAAATTACGAGCACGGGGTTGTGATGACACCCCCGCCAGTTTGTTTGCGGGTTTGCGCGCCTGGAAGGATCAAGTGGATCAAGGCGTTGAAAAGATAGAATAAACACAACCCACTTAAAAAATCGGTTTTTTTAATTACCCAACTTACCTCATGAGAGCGACACATAACCCATCAATAGAATGGGAAAATGATCAGAAGAGAAACATACGATGCAAAAAATACCTCAAATGACACCCACCCAAATTCCTGCGAACTGCGCCTTGTTAAAAAAATCTATGCAACCTGCCAGACGCTACGTTTTATGGATGAGTTTAGGGGTATTAGCCCTTCCCTTAAGCGGCTGTAACAGTCTAACCGCGCTGACGCAACCCTCTGAAGATCGTTTTGAAGCAAAGTACCGCAGTGGCCCCTCCAGTTTCTTTCAAACCCCAGAGGAACAAGATTCGCCTGACCGCCACATTCTTCATCTTGGCAGCAAACCTGAACTGAAAAAAGCGATTGAGGCACAGTATGGTGCACAAATGCAATCCCCGCAGATTCCAACCGCACGCCGTTTAAACCCCAATAACCTGTGGGATCAATTTCAAGGCCAATTCAAATTGGCTCAAGATAATCAAGCCCACTATGAAAAATCGGTACTTTATTATCAAAAGCGGCAACAACATTTAACCGAAGTCTCTAAACGCGCCAAACCTTATCTGTATTACATTGTGCAGGAAGTTAAGCGCCGCCAAATGCCATTAGAGCTGGCATTACTCCCGATGATTGAAAGCGGCTTTCAACCGCACGCCAAATCGCATCAGGAGGCCTTAGGACTTTGGCAATTCATGCCACAAACCGCACTGATGCTCGGTCTTGAAAAAAATGCTTGGTATGATGGCCGACGCGATCTGTTACAAAGTACCCAAGCGGCATTGACCTATCTGCAGCGTCACTATGACAATACACAAGATTGGCTGCTGTCACTGGCTTCTTACAATGCCGGCTTTGGTACCGTACAAAAAGCGATAAAAACCTATCAACAGGATAATGCCACGCAAGAAATGCCTGATTTCTGGCAATTGCGCGCCTATTTACCCAAAGAAACGCAGAATTATGTACCTTCTCTGCTCTCTTTAGCGCATTTAATTGACCACAATGATCGTTACCAGATTACGCTTGAAGAGATTCCAAATCGACCTTTTTTTGAGGTGTTGCAAGTAGATCGACAGGTTGCTCTCAACGCCGTCGCCAATGCCGCACAAATCTCGAATGAATTGCTGTCTAACCTCAACCCGGCCTATGTTCGTCAAGCCACACCGCCAAATGGTCCGCATACCCTGCTTCTCCCCATCAGTAAAAAACAACAAGTTCAAAAAATGTACCAGCGCAACGCTCAAGCTTTCGCAATTAATTGGCAAGACTATCGAGTAAAAGCCGGAGACAGCCTTGGTAAGATTGCACTACAATTTGGCACCTCAATTACTGAAATCAAGCAACTCAACCACCTTGCATCGAATTCAGTCAGAACCGGACAAAAACTCTTAATTCCCGTATTGGCTAATAGCCACTTGCGTCCAGATGATGCCTCTTTATTAGCGAGCATTCGTCAAAACGACTCTACCGTGAACATGGCCGCGAATGCGCTCTTAACTTCTCCCAAAAATCAACAAACACCTAAACAAAAAAGCACATCTTTTAGCGAATATCAGGTCGTTGCAGGCGACACCCTTTCCACCATTGCAGAGAAGCTGGGCGTCAGTACACAAAAATTAGCGCAGTGGAACCGTTTGTCGATTCAAAGCAAGGTTCGGGTGGGGCAAGTATTAAAAATCTCGACCGAAAGCAATCAAGCCATTCGCCACTCTGTTAAAGCGGGAGAAAGCCTAAGCGAAATTGCCAATCACTATGGCGTCACTGTCAAACAGTTGATGCAATGGAATCAGATTCGCTCAACGCGCGCACTGCAAACCGGACAAACCCTAAGTGTTTGGCAAGGACCTCAGACGAGCAAGCACGCTGAATATCGAGTCAAAAATGGAGACAACCTCTGGGTAATTGCCAAAGAGTTCCGTCTGCCAGTGCAAAGCTTGGCGCAATACAACCAATTGAGCATTCAAAGCATGTTGCAACCCGGGCAAATTCTTAAAATTCCATTCAACATTTAGTGCCAATCTAAGGCTGGCGGCTCTTGCGTCAGCCCTTACAGCCTGCCTAATTCTTGGCTGAAATTTCCTCCAAGACACTCCCGTAAAAATACTATAATCGAGGGGCATTAAAAGTCCGCCTCGCCCATTTTGTTGCCAAAGAGTTTGCCCATGCTGCTGTTTTTGACCCGTTTCGCTTTCTCTACCCCGCTCAGTGCTCTGCTACTATTTGGTGTGTCTTATAGTCCCATTCTGCAAGCATCATCGAAGCTGAGCGCTGAACAGCAAGCCTATTTGGATGCCTATGAAGCCATTAAACGAAATGATCGCGAAGCCATAGCCGGCTATAAACAGAAGCTCCAAAATTATGTGCTCTATCCCTATGTGCTTTATCACGATTACCGCGTTAATCTTGAACAGACCCCGCCACAATTGCTGGAGCACTTTCTAAAACAACATGCCGACTTTTATCTTGCCGACACTTTACGCACGCAATGGCTCAGTCATTTGGCAGCGACTCAACAATGGCAACGCTTTCTAACGCATTATCAACCGCAAAAAAGTCAGTCTCTTCAGTGTCATTTTTTTCACATCACGCTCGAAAAAGGCAATGCAGCGGAAAAACAGAATGCACTTAAACAGGCACAACAGTTATGGCAAAACAATGCTTCGCTGCCCAAAGCCTGTGATCCACTTGAGAAGCAGTTGCGTGAACAAAACCACTTAACCACAGCCATGATTTGGCAGAGAATTGAACAGCTTCTCAAGAAAAAAGAATATGCCTCGGCTTTGACCGTTGGCAAGGGGTTGTCGGAAAAGGATCAAGCATCGCTTAAAACCTGGATTGCCATCATCAAAAATCCAAGTTTAGTCGCTGAGCCAATTACCGCTATGCCAAGCGCGCTTCGCAAGAAAGCGTTTCTCCAGGGTGTCACACAACTTGCCGCTCAGGACTCCATATTGGCTAAAAAGGCAATCGAACGATTTGCCAAATCTTACGGCCTCAGTCTTGAACAGCAGCAACAAGTGGAACGTCGGATTGCTCTGCGCAGTGCTTATCGTTATGCAGAGGACGCCAAGAATTTGCTTCAAAACCTTAACCAAAATGGTGGCGCGACTGAAGAAACCTTGCGTTGGCAAGCTCAAATTGCACTGCGCGGTTCAAAATGGCGTGATTTGCTCGATACGATTGAACTGATGCCAGCGGCGGAACAACAACAAAAACAATGGCGTTATTGGCAAGCCCGAGCCTTGGAAAAGCTTGGCGACAAAACCCAGGCAAAAACGCTTTATCGCGATCTGGCCAAAAGTCGAAGCTATTATGGTTTCTTGGCCGCCGATCGAATTGACGAAGACTATCGCTTCAACCTTAAAAAAGCACCCACTTTCGATCGCCAGCAGTTGATTCAAAAATACCCTGCCTTACACCGCATCCAAGAACTGATCGCTGTGGATTGGTTAAAAACTGCGCAAGTGGAGTGGCATCATTTTTTGCCCACCGCAAAAACGGAAGAGCTGACGCTGATTGCGGCACTGGCGAACCAGTGGCAACAATATCCCCATGCCATTCGCGGCCTGGCCTTAGCCAAGGAATGGGATCATATCGAGCGCTTTCCCACACCGCATAAACAACCGGTCATGCAAAATGCGCAGAAAAATCAGATTGATGCCGCATGGATTTATGGAATTATTCGTCGTGAAAGCGCCTTTAATGCCGATATTCGTTCCTCGGTTGGCGCCGTTGGCTTGATGCAAATTATGCCTAAAACCGCGACCTATATTGGCAAAATCAGTGGCAACCGTAACACTTCCGTTCAAGCGCTGACCGAAGCGGAAAATAACATTGAATTGGGCAGTGCTTATATGCGTTATCTGGCGGATAAATACCAAGGCCATAAGGTGTTGGCCACGGCCGCTTATAATGCAGGACCGCATCGTGTAAAAGTCTGGACAGCAAACCTTCAACACCCCCTCGAAGCCGATCAATGGGTTGACTCCATTCCTTTTACCGAAACCCGCGATTACGTTAAAGCGGTAATGGAATACACCACCGTCTTTAACTCTCTTCTGCATGGCAAATACAATCGCCTACGCGATACCATGCCACCCATCGGCAACACCACACTTGCTCAAAACGATGAATAAAATCGGGACAAAAAAAAGCCAAGGGGTTTAGCCTTGGCTCTAAATAACTTATCTCACTAGAAATAATCAGAGGAGGATACTCATGAAGAAACATGAATGCGCTTAGTATATTAGCAAGCGCTTATCCTGTCAACCATTAATAAAAATTAAAACCCAATCAATTTAATTTATTAAAAATTTCATTCATTAAATAAGGGTTGTTCTCAAACTTTTCTCCAGTTCGTGCCAGCCGCACTGTCCAATAACTCAATTCCTTGTGCTTTTAGCAGATCGCGAATCTCATCCGAACGCGCAAAGTTTTTCGCGGCACGCGCCTGCTTGCGCTCTTCAATCAAGGCTTCAATCTGCGCATCGTCCAAATCCGAGGCCGAAGGCTGCGATTTAAAGAACTGCTCGGCCGGCTCCATCAGCAAACCAATCTGATTCGCCAACTTCAACAACAGTCCTGCCAGCGCCGGATCCTGCTGTTTATTTACGGCTTTCGCCAACTCAAACAATACCGCCATCGCTTTGGGGGTATTGAAGTCGTCATTCATCACGTCCATAAACTCTTTTTCAAAATCGGTGTTCTGTGCAGCCACCCCGATTTCCACGCCTTGCAACGCCGAATACAGGCGTGCAACACTGGTTTTGGCGTTATCCAGATTCTCTTCGGAATAATTCACCGGTGAACGGTAGTGGCTCGCCAGCAGAAAATAACGGATAACTTCCGGATGGTAAAGCTTCAAGACTTCGCGAATGGTAAAGAAATTATTCAGCGATTTGGACATCTTTTCGTTGTCAATGCGCACAAAGCCACAATGCATCCAGGTGTTCACATAATGCTCACCGGTGGCGCACTCCGACTGGGCGATTTCGTTTTCGTGATGCGGGAACGACAAATCCATGCCGCCACCGTGAATATCGAAATGGTTGCCCAAACATTTGGTGGACATGGCCGAACACTCGATATGCCAACCTGGACGGCCGCCGCCCCAGCTGGAATCCCACGAAGGTTCGTTGGCTTTTGAGGCCTTCCACAAGACAAAATCCAGCGGATCCTGTTTGATCTCATTAACCTCGACACGCGCACCCGACTCCAGTTCGTCCAGATGCTTGCCCGACAAACGACCGTATTCCTTGAACGCCTTGACCTTAAAATAAACATCGCCGTTGCTCGCCGCATAGGCAAAACCTTTGTCAATCAAGGTCTGAATCATGTGCTGAATTTCATGGATATGCTCGGTGGCTTTTGGCTCCATATCGGGGCGCAGCACGTTCATGGCCATTTCATCAGTGTGCATCTCGGTAATCATGCGCGTGGTCAGCGACTGAATCGACTCGCCGTTTTCCAAGGCGCGCTTGATGATTTTGTCGTCAATGTCGGTGATATTGCGCACATAGGTCACGTCATAACCCAAAGCACGCAGATGGCGCACGACCGTATCAAACACCACCATGACCCGTGCATGACCGATATGACACAAATCATATACCGTCACACCACACACATAGAGACCGACCTTGCCGGGATGAATGGGCGTAAAAACTGCCTTTTGGCGGGTTTCGGTATTAAAAATCTGTAAGCTCATTGAAGCTCCTATCTGTCTTGCAAGGGGTTAATAAAAAAAGGGTTCAAATCTTTAGACACTTTTTTGTCAAGTTGCCGTCAGCTTATGGATTCCCATTTGTTGGCAGACTGGAGGCAGAAAAATTCTCTGCCGCGAAAATCCGGTTTAAACCGCGCCACGGCTGGTGTTAGAATGCGCCTATTGTATATTACGGTTAATTTTTTGTTGGAGTGAATCATGTCAAAACGTCTGTTTTTAACCTTGAAAAGCGCAGTGCTTGGCCTACTGCTTAGCCTGAGCTTGCCGGCATTTGCGGAAAATCCACAAGTGTTAATTGAAACCAATAAAGGCAACATTCTGGTTGAACTTTACCCTGAAAAAGCCCCAAAAACGGTTGCCAACTTTTTAAGCTATGTCAATGAAGGCTTTTATGACGGCACTGTTTTTCACCGCGTCATTAAAGACTTTATGATTCAAGGCGGCGGTTTTGATGCGCAATTAAACCGTAAACCGACACAAGCAACCATTCAAAACGAAGCGGATAACGGCTTACGAAATCGAATTGGAACCTTGGCCATGGCGAGAACCAATGATCCAAACTCGGCCAGTTCGCAATTCTTCATCAACACCAATCAAAACAGTTTTTTAGACTTCCGGGAAAAATCTTCTTCCCAAGCTTGGGGTTACGCGGTATTTGGTCGTGTGATTAATGGAATGCGCGTGGTCAATGAAATCAGCCAAGTACGTACCGGCTTTAAAAATGGCATGGGCGATGTTCCCGTGGATACCGTCCAAATCACCAAAGCGCGTCAAGTTAAATAAATTCTTGTTTAAACAAAAGGTTAGTAAAAATGTCAAAAGTTAAAATTAGCACGACCCTAGGAGACATTATCGTAGAGCTGAACGATGAAAAAGCACCGATGGGCAGTGAAAACTTTATTCATTACGTCATGGAAGACTTCTACAAGGGCACGCTTTTTCACCGCGTAATTCCAAACTTCATGATTCAGGGCGGTGGCCTTTTGCCGGGAATGCAAGACAAGCCTTCTGGTGAGCCCATTGAAAACGAAGCGGATAATGGCTTAAAAAACGTCCGCGGCAGCTTAGCTTATGCCCGCACGCGCGACCCTCACTCTGCAACCACTCAATTTTTTATCAACCTGAAAGACAACGACTTTTTGGACCACACCGGCAAAAACATGAACGGCTGGGGCTATGCCGTTTTTGGTCAAGTCATTGAAGGGATGGACATTGTGGATGCAATCGCGCAAGTGAAAACCATCAATCGCAGTGGTCATCAAGATGTGCCTCTCGAAGACATCTTAATCACTCAAACAACGCTAATTGAAGCCTAAGTCCCTCGTGTACATCCTTGTCTCGCAACCAAGATGTGCACCGCTTTAATGATGAAACCGACCCCTTTTCCACACAGCCTGGTTGTTGCCGATATCCATCTTCAACCCCAGGCTCCCTTGCATCCAATCAACCAAACCTTTAAGCGCTTTTTAACGGAACGGGCTGCCCAGGCCGAAAAACTGTTCATTTTGGGCGATCTGTTCGATGCGTGGCTAGGCGACGATCTGAGTTTAGCCGATTTTTACGAAGAGATTGAGGCTTTACGTCAATTAAAAACACAGGGCGTCAAGGTGTTCATTCAATATGGAAATCGAGATTTTCTGATGCGCGATGCCTTTTGGCAGGCGACTGGGGCGATAGCATTAAGAGATGAATCAGCGCTGACGCTCTATCATCAACCGATTTTAATGCTGCACGGTGATCAATTGTGTACCGAGGATAAAGCCTATCAACGTTTACGTTTTTGGATTCGCCAACCTTGGGTGCAGTGGCTATTTTTACGACTTTCTGCAGCAAAAAGACGTAAAATCGGAACGAAAATGCGTCATCAATCCCATTATGCGTCTAGCTTAAAAAATCCACAGAGTATGGATGTCAGTCAACCGGGACTGGCCTATTATTTTGCGCGTTTTCCCAAGCAGCGCATTTTGATTCACGGTCACACTCATCTTCCTGCAGATCACCTTCATTACTGGCATGACCAGCCAATTCAGCGCTATGTACTAAGCGACTGGCGGCCAGAAGGCGACTATCTTTGCATCAGCAATACCGGAATTCAACGCCACGCCTTCTCCTAGGCCTTAAGTACTTTCTAATATTGCTTTATAGAATTGTTTAAAACATTGTTTAAAACGTTTTACTCACTAAGACGTGTTTTTCCCCTTCTGAACGAGCAATGACCACCGCGCCGACCGAATCGCTAAACACATTCACCGTGGTGCGCATCATATCCAATAATCGGTCAACCACTAACAAAATCCCAATCGCTTCGGCTGGCAAACCAACCGCCACTAAAATAATCGAAATCGCGACTAAGCTCGCAGAGGGAATACCGGCCACGCCAATCGAGGTCGTCAAGGCGATCAGTACGATTAGCAGCTGTGTACTCCAATCTAAAGGTACACCAAACAATTGCGCAATAAACACTGCGGCCACACATTCATAAAGCGCCGTTCCGTCCATATTTACGGTTGCGCCCAAAGGCAACACAAAACTGCTGATCCGATTCGACACGCCCGCTCGCTGTTCAAGGCTGCTTAAGGTGACCGGCAAGGTAGCGGAGGAAGAGCTGGTCGAAAAAGCCGTGATAAGAGCCGGAAACATCACTTGATAATGCAACCAAGGGTTACGCACGCCACCGACAAATCGCAAAATCAAGGGCATCACCACCAAGAAATGCACCAATAAAGCAAAGGTAACGGTTATAAAAAACCAAGCTAGTTGATTGAATTGCGCTAAACCGTTTTGCGCAATCGACTCAGCCACCAGACCAAACACGCCCAAGGGGGCAAAGCGCATAATTAGGCCCGTAATCCGCATCATGACCTCAAAGACCCCTTGCCAAAAATGGTGCAATGCCTGCCCAGCCGGCCCCTCTATTTTGGTCATGAAGTAACCAAACAACAGACTGAAAAAAATCAAACCGAGCATTTGACCTTCAGCCGCTGCCTCAATCACATTGGTGGGAATCATCCGCAAAAACACCTCAACCACATCGCCGGTCGATTTGCCCTCTATCGCGGCAGTGACTTGGCTTGGGGTGCTAAATTCTGGTGCAGCTTGCTCACTGACACCGGGCTGGATTAAATTCACCATCGTCAGACCAATCAAAACGGCAATCAGACTGGTAGTGACATAATAGGCCAAGGTTTTCCCGCCAAGACGGCCAAAACCGCCTTGGGTTCCAATGGTTGCAATACCATTAATAATGGCCGCAACCACCAAAGGCACAACTACCATCATCAATCCATTGAGAAAAAGCGTGCCGATAAAATCATAGATTGCGAGCCAAGTAATGCCCAACACTTGGCGCTCAACGCCGGACCAAAAGCCCATCGCCACAGCCAACGCCAAAGCGATCAAGATTTGCCAATGTAATGCCATGCGCATCAACGACTCCTTGATGTGATAGAAGGAAAAAAAGCGTGTGCCTAAAATGCAAAAAGCGCCCAGTGAGCGCTTTTCACAACAAAACCATCCGAGGGTGGTTAGAGGTCAGGGCACTGATGCCAAGCCATATAAGGACCGAGGTTGTAAACTTCGGCAAAGCCCATAGATACTAACATCTGCTTTGCCATTTGTGAACGTTGGCCTGAACGACAAAAAACCACCACTGGACGAGAAGAATCAAGTTGAGCCGCTAGGCGATCCAACTCTTGCAAGGGAAGGTTAATTGCCTGTTGGATTTTACTGGACTCATATTCCTCAGGGGTACGGACATCCACCAACTGGGCGTTGTTGTTTTTCACCAATTTTTTCGCATCTTCACAAGCGATAAACATAGCTCTCTCCAAAATAAGAATGGTTTTTATATTAGCGGTTAATGATACAGAATTCTTCGTTAAGCGCAATCACTGCCAACGATTTTATAAACAAAACTTATCGTTTAGCCCTAAAAACTGTCACTAGCAAGCAAAACTGAAGACCAGCCATAACAACGCCACCGCAAAAAATGCAGCCAGTACATCATCCGCCATAATCCCAAAACCGCCTTTTAGATGTTGATCTAACCAGCGAATTGGCCAAGGTTTAACAATGTCAAACAAACGAAATGTTACAAACGCGCCCAGCCACCAAGGCCAAGTTTGTTGCGGCAAGAGTATCAGAACAATCCAAATTCCGATGAACTCATCCCACACAATTGAGCCATGATCATGCACCCCAATCGCCTCAGCAGAACGCTGGCAAATCCAACTGCCGGCAATCAGCCCCAATCCCAAAAGCAGCCAAGCCAAACTCTCGGACCAAAGTAGTATCGGCAGAAACACCAATAACCCAATCAAGGTGCCCCAGGTTCCTGGTGCTGGGCTAAGTAAACCTGAGCCGAAACCAAATCCAAGCAATTGTACCGGATCTCGAAGAAGTTGCTTCATAGGGGGCGCAGCCACCTTATTTTTTTGTGTTTTCATGAGAGTCCTTTTTTACATCGACACTGGGTGACGCCGTCAAGACTTCAATCTTAACCCGAACAACCCCCTCGCTCAGTTGCGCAAGCGATCGAAATGCAGCCTGAGAAAGATCAATCACCCGCCCTTTGACAAACGGACCTCGATCATTGACCACCACTACCACGCTTTTACCATTTTTTAAATGCGTCACTTTTAACCTTGTGCCAAATGGCAAACTACGATGAGCCGCCGTTTTAAGCTGCGGATGGTAGAGGGCTCCACTTGCGGTTCGGGTACGCTTCATGGAACTGGCATAAAAAGACGCTTTTCCCACCTCGTTAAAAGACGTCATGGGTTTCGTGCTTGCAAACACCGTTGCGCTACTGAATAACAGCGTCACCCACATCAGACAAAATGGACAAAACCACCATCTTGTTTTTGAAATGCTGTGTACACGCAATGCTCATCCCCTCAATGTAAAAAAGGCACTCAAGAGCTGCTCTTGGTGCCTTTTACTACCCTAAAAATCCAGCGTTACTTTTGTGGCATTATTTTTGGCGTTTTTTCGCCGCGGTACGCAGACGCAGGGCGTTCAACTTGATGAAGCCTTCTGCATCCTTGTGGTTGTAAGCGCCGCCGTCTTCCTCAAACGTGGCAATCTTTTCGTCAAACAAGCTGTTCTCGGAAGAACGGCCAACGATGACCACATTGCCTTTGTACAACTTAACGCGCACGTTACCGCTGACGTTTTCCTGTGACTTGTCAATCAACGCCTGCAACATTTCACGCTCCGGCGTAAACCAGAAACCGTTGTAGATCATCTCGGCATATTTCGGCATCAACTCATCCTTAAGGTGCGCTGCATTACGATCCAACGTCAGCGATTCCATCGCACGGTGCGCTTTCAACATAATGGTGCCCGCCGGTGTTTCATAACAGCCGCGCGATTTCATGCCCACAAAACGGTTTTCAACGATGTCATCACGGCCGATACCGTTCTCGCCACCTACCTGGTTGAGGTATTCCATGACCGTCGCAGGCGACATCTTCTCGCCGTTGATCGCAACGATATCGCCTTTTTCAAAGCTCAGCTCCACATAAGTCGGCTGGTCAGGTGCATTTTCTGGCGATACCGTCCACAACCACATATCCTCTTCCGGCTCCATTTCAGGATGCTCGAGGATGCCGCCTTCGTAAGAGATGTGCAGCAGGTTGGCGTCCATCGAATAAGGTGATTTCTTGCCTTGTTTTTTCTCAATCGGGATATTGTGCTCTTCGGCATAGGCCATCAGTTTTTCACGCGACAGCAAATCCCATTCGCGCCAGGGGGCAATGACCTTCACATCCGGCATCAACGCATAAGCGTTCAACTCAAAACGCACCTGATCGTTACCTTTACCGGTCGCGCCATGCGAAATCGCATCCGCGCCAACTTCCTTAGCAATCTCCACCAGACGTTTAGAAATCAGCGGGCGCGCAATCGAGGTACCCAGACGGTATTCGCCTTCGTACATTGCATTGGCACGCAACATCGGGAAAACGAAATCACGCGCAAACTCTTCGCGTAAGTCTTCAATGTAAATGTCTTTAATGCCCATCGCCTGCGCTTTAAGGCGCGCCGGCTCGACTTCGCCGCCTTGACCAATATCGGCGGTAAACGTGACGACTTCACACTTGTATTCTTCCTGCAGCCACTTGGCAATAATTGAGGTATCTAATCCGCCAGAATAGGCCAACACAACTTTTTTAATCTCAGACATCGCTTTTTCCTTGCACATCTTTGGAAATATTTTGGGGTTCTATGAAATGCGCGGATTATACCTTAAAATCCGTAAATCTGTTGTCGTTTGATTGGTACACTTTCAAGACAAAGCAGACACTCACTGGATAAATAAAGGCTAACCCGAATGACTAAATTGCTGGATTTTTTTAAAGTCACCCCGCAGTATCTATTGCCGCAGCATCTCCTTTCCAATTTGATGCACGGTTTTATGCACCTGCGCTTTAAATGGCTTAAAAATGCCACGATTAAGCTCTTGAGCCGCCTTTACAAAATTAATCTGGACGAAGCGCAAAGCCAAGATCTCGAGGATTACCCGCACTTTAATGCCTTTTTTACCCGCGCGTTAAAAGACGATGCGCGCCCAATTGATGACACCCCCAATGCTTGGTGTTCACCGGCCGATGGCGTTGTCAGTCAATCATGCTCAATTGAACGCGGCAATATTCTTCAAGCCAAACACCATTACTACTCGGTTGAAGCACTGTTAGGTGGAGATATTGGCTATGCCCAACAATTTCATCAAGGCGATGCAGCGGTCATTTACCTTTCACCGAAAGACTATCACCGCATTCATATGCCTACCGATGCGCAGTTAATTTCGATGACCTATGTTCCGGGGGATCTGTTTGCAGTCAACCCTGCCACCGTTCGTAATGTCGAAGGCTTATTTGCCCGCAACGAACGCTTGGTAATGCGTTTTGAAAATGCACACGGACCTTTTAGTTTGGTGATGGTCGGAGCCATTTTTGTCGGCTCAATGGAAACGGTGTTTCAAGGCAAAATCACCCCAGAATACCGCCCAACCTTGGAGCATTGGGACTACACTGACAAGGGATTACACTTTACCAAGGGAGAGGAAATTGGACGCTTCAATATGGGCTCAACCGTGGTTCTGCTTACCCCCGCTATGCAGATGCCGATGCTCGGCAAAATCCCTGCAGGCACCCCTATTCAAATGGGACAACATCTGGCAGACTATCCAAATTCAGCGGATTTACCCAAGCCAAACCGAACCACCGCATCCGTAGATGAGATGAATTCAGACCCAGACGATGTAACCAAGGATTAACCCATGAAACTGATTACTGCGATTATTAAACCTTTTAAACTCGACGACGTGCGCGATGCTTTACACAGTATCGACATTCACGGCATGACCGTTACGGAAGTAAAAGGTTATGGCCGGCAAAAAGGCCATACAGAAATGTACCGTGGTGCGGAATATGTGGTCGATTTCCTTCCAAAATTAAAACTGGAAATCGCGGTCAACGAATCGATTGTCGAAAGCGCGATTGAAGCGATTATCCAAGCCGCTCAGACCGGTAAAATTGGTGACGGTAAAATTTTCGTGACCAATATTGAACAAGCCGTGCGCATCCGTACTGGCGAAACCGGTGAAGAAGCGCTTTAAACGGCTTCTTGTAAAGCGTTAGATTCTCCCAAGGTATTTGACTCTCAACAAACCATTATTTTGTTCGATTACCTCTCTCTTTTTCTCTTGGCACTTGCGTCGGCAACCCTTTTGCCGGGCGGGTCCGAAGCTTATCTTCTCTGGTTAGCGAAGGCGCCTGAATCTCATCTGGGACTACTTTGGCTGATTGCCACCCTTGGCAATACCTTGGGCTCGGTTGTCAACTATTCTCTGGGTCGTTATTTTTTGCATTGGCAAGACCGAGACTGGTTTCCAATCAAAGCACATGCACTTGCCAAAGCACAATCGAGCTTTCAACGCTGGGGCTATTGGTCTTTGCTTTTGGCTTGGGCACCGATTATTGGCGATGCCTTAACCTTGCTCGCAGGGGTTCTACGTCTCTCTTTTGGACGTTTTCTTCTACTGGTGACCCTCGCGAAGGGCTTTCGTTATGCGTTATTACTTGGCGCACTACAGCTGTTTATCTAGAACTAAAAACTAAAGTGCCAGTAATGCTATCGTTCTATTCATCGTCCAAACCTAACGCCTGAGCTTTGCGAGTTAAGGTATTGCGACCCCATCCCAATAGCGCAGCCGCTTTTTGCCGATGCTGACCACTGGCTTTTAAGGCTTCTTCAATCAGCACCTGTTCAAACTTAGGCTCAACCGCCGTATGCAAACCCTCTTTGCCCGAAGCCAAGAACTGCTGCGCCCATCGGCGTAAAGGCGATTGCCAGTTTTCGCCGCCCGGTTCTTGCTCATCCGCAGCCATTGGGGCTTGCAATTCCAGCGGTAAATCTTCGACATAAACGGTCTTATCCGGTGCCATTATGGTCAGCCAAGTACACAAGCTGCGGAGCTGGCGAACATTTCCTGGCCAAGCCTGGGCCGCGAGAAACTTTTCGACATCGCGACTGAGAATTTTCTCTTCCAACCCCAAGGCTTTCGCCTCCAAATCCAAATAATACCGAGCCAGAAGCGGAATATCTTCACGCCGTTCTCGCAGTGCCGGCACTTTGATCCGGATAATATTAAGGCGATACAACAAATCTTCACGAAAACGCCCTTCCCGAACCAGCTTTTCCATGTTTTGGTGCGTCGCGGCAACAATTCGCACATTGGTCGTAATGGGGTTTCGCCCGCCAACCCGATAAAAACTGCCATCATTCAGCACGCGCAACAACCGGGTTTGCAAATCAACCGGCATATCGCCAATCTCATCCAAAAACAAGGTGCCGCCATCGGCTTGTTCAAACCGACCAATTCGTTGCGAATGCGCGCCGGTAAAGGCCCCCTTTTCGTGTCCGAACAGCTCCGATTCCAGCAATTCACGCGGAATGGCAGCGGTATTCAGAGCCACAAACGGCCCTTCTGCACGAGGACTCAACTCATGCAAGGCACGCGCCACCAACTCTTTACCGGTACCCGTTTCGCCATTAATCAACACCGTAACATCCAGTTTAGAAACTCTTCCTAACACTCGAAATACTTCCTGCATGGCCGGTGCGCCACCAATAATATTTAGGGGTTGTTTCCCCGCTTTTTTTCCAGCGCGTACCCGAGGCATTCCCCCTGATAAATAGCGTTTGACCGCCCGTTCAATTAGGGAGGTGGCTTCGTCCAAATCAAACGGTTTTGGTAAATATTCAAAAGCTTCACTTTGATAAGACTTAACGGCGGTATCCAAATCCGCATGCGCGGTCATAATAATGACCGGAATTTTCTTATCGCGCTCATGCAAGGCTTCCATAAAGGTCAAGCCATCCATATCCGGCATTCGCACATCCGAAAGTACGGCGGCCGGTGGAAAGTCGTCAAATTGCTTAAGCGCCATCAACGGTGAATCGAACACCTTAACCAAAAAAGGTTTATCTTCTAAAGCGGCTTCTAAAACCCAACGAATCGACGCATCATCATCCACGATCCAAACAATCGGGGGAAGTTCCATTTCCTCTTGCATCTGCTTAGCGTTCCTTCTGTTTGAGCGGCAAATAAACATTAAAGGTGGTTTTTCCAGGCATACTTTCAGCCACGATTAAACCATCGTGTTGACGCAAAACGTTTTGCGCCACCGGCAATCCTAAACCCGAACCTTCTTTTTTAGAGCTGACCATTGGATAAAAAATTGAGTCAAAAACCTCGGGAGGAATACCTTCTCCTTCATCGGTAATACTAATCATCGCCACCAGCGGATAGGTTTGCGTGCCCAAAGTAAACTTATGCTGGACACGGGTTTTAATGGTAATCAAGCCGCCATATTGATGCATGGCTTGAATCGCATTCTTCAACAAATTGAGTAAAGCCTGCACCATGGCTTCAAAATCAATCAATACTTCTGGAATCGACGGATCATAATCCAATTTAATAAAGACATTCTTAGGTTTCTCGCCTTCAATGATCTGCAAAACATACCGAATTAATTCATGAATATTGTGCAGCTCTTTGTGCGCAGACTGTCTTGGGCCGAGCATTCGATCGACCAGATTTTTCAGACGCTGCACTTCACGGGCAATAATGTCTAAAAAATCATTGGCTTTTTCGTCCGGCTTGTACCGCCTTTGCAACAGTTGGGTCGCGCCCAAAATACCTGCCAAAGGATTTTTGATTTCATGCGCAAGCGTCCGCACTAATAAATTACCGGCTTCATATTGGTGCCAACGTTCATCTTCTTCAACAATCCGGTGGTGACGCTCGGTGTTATAAAGCTCAAATAACCAGCCGCGTTCTGTTCCCATCTCATAAGGAGAAATGGTGCAACTGACTCGCACCTTATCCAAATCTGCCTGCTCAACTACGTACTCATGGATGGTGATTTTTTTCTCACTCGCCAGATCCAGCGACTCCAAAAGGTTCGGCAGAAGCGTTTGCCAACGGCTTCCGAGTATGCGGTTGGGACTTAATTGAAAAATCTCACCGGCCGCCACGTTCATGAAAGCAATTTTTTGGTGCCCATCCACCCAAATCACGGCCGTGGTTAAGCCCTCTAACACTTCGCGAAAAAATTCCGCTTGTGGTGGCAGCATCCTTGGTTTTTGTTTGCCCATCTAGCAGCACCCTATTTTAAAAAAATCGGCTTTGGCCGCCGCATGACAATGCAACGCCCCTGGCCTTGCCGGCATGACAGAACAAATAGTGTTCCAACTTGGCGAATTTGCCAAAAATTTTCCGCGTTCTCACGGCAAAACAGACAAGATTCCGTTAAAACAGGCTTAAGATGCCTGCATTATTTGTCGAATTGTTTCGGGTTCTGGGAAGGCAAAAACGTAAATCACAAAAAAGAGCGTATAAAAAACAAACCGCCCAACACCTTGAAAACGCAAACGCGGATGGCTAATCACGGCAATCGCCAAACCGGCAACAATCGCACCGATCGCGCCTAAGGTCGCAGCCAACATGGCCAAGAGCGCGCCCAGCGCCATGAAATAATAGTGCCAAGTAAAACTGGCTTTAGGTTGCTTCATCACTCATATCCTTGCTAAATTACCGACTTTATCCGCTGGCGAAACCCAAAGGAAAACGATGCACCAAAGATTGGTTCCATTTTGAACCAATGCTGAGACAGCGCGCCTATTTTAACCAATGCCAAGCGAATTACCGTTTGAAAAAAATGAATTTTTGCTTTCTAAGCAAAAGCAAAACAAAGAAAAGCACCAATAAAGTGCAATGTTGCACCAAATAATTCAAAACAGGAGTTTATATGAAGTCCCCCATCCTTATTATCGGTTTAGGTGAACTCGGCAGCGTCTTTGCACGCGGTTTTTTGCGTTTAGGTTATCCCGTTCAAGCCTTAAGCCGTCAGGATGCTTTGGACAGCGTTGCACAACACCTCCCCGCTCCGGAGGCGGTATTGATTGCCGTGGGGGAAGCTGATCTTCATCCTGTGTTGACAAAACTGCCTGCCGTCTGGAAAGACCGTGTGATTCTCTTGCAAAACGAACTGCTGCCACGGGATTGGTTAGCCCATCATCTCTCAAACCCAACGGTCATTTCGGTCTGGTTTGAAAAGAAAAAAGGGATGGATAGCAAGGTTGTTGTCCCCTCACCAATCTTCGGTCCGCACGCCAAATTACTGTTTAACGCTTTAGCGCAACTGGATCTCCCCAGCTTTATTGTCGATAAGGATACCGAGCTCTTGTTTGAGTTGGTACGCAAAAATCTTTATATTTTAACAACCAATATTGCGGGTTTAGAAGTGGGAGGAACCGTTGCGCAACTTTCAAGCCAACATGGCTCGCAGATGCGGGCGGTCTTTGCAGATGTTTTGGAGATTCAAAGCTATTTGAGCGGGCAAACACAAGCATCTGAACCTTTGCTGCAAGCCATGCTTGAAGCCTTTGCTGGCGATCCTAATCACCAATGCATGGGGCGCTCTGCGCCTGCGCGCTTGGCTCGAGCCCTGCAGTTTGCGGATTTGGCCAATCTTGAGGTGCCAACCTTGAGAGCCATTGCGGCCAAACATTTACACGCATAAGGAATAACAGGCTCTTTTCAAAAAACGAAGGGCATGCACCAATTGCCCTTAGCATCGACGACTATTACGTTTTCTTAACTGGACATGACTTGATTTCGACCGCCGGCTTTGGCTTTATAAAGGGCATCGTCTGCTTTCTTAAACAGAGTGTCTTGCGTATCATCAGGGTGCATTTCAGCAACGCCAATACTGACAGTAATGCGATGTGTTGGAATGACATTGACCTGCTGCTCAATCGCCAACCGCAATTTTTCAGCAAAAATTTTAGCGTCACCCTTCTTTTTTTATTCAAAAATAAAACTCAAAAGAAGTGGCTACCCTATTTCTAAATAATTTCAATACCGAAGCAGTAAAAATATTCAGCGGACAAGGTGGTGCGATAACGAAATCTGCTAACAAACTTTTATTCTCATTCTGCTTTCAAGGTTAAAAACCTAAACTTAACAGAGATGACCCAATAAAAAAGGGCTGAAAGTTCAGCCCTTTTTTTACCCGAGTACAGCTTAAAAACGTTTAATGTTCAGATGCTTTTTCGGCACCAATACCCGTTTGTGAACGGATAAATTGCGCATCAAATAACGCTCGTTCTCGCTGTGCACGTTCGGACTTGTCGGTGATTGAGAACAGCCAGATACCTGCAAAGGCAATCGCAACGGTAAACAAAGCCGGATTTGAATAAGGCACAATCGCTTGCGCATTACCCAGTACTTGTACCCAAACATTCGGGCCCATCACCACCATAACCACCGCAGAAATTAAGCCCAAGTAGCCACCAATCACCGCGCCTCGCGTGGTCATGTCTTTCCAATACATCGACATAATCAACACTGGGAAAGTGGTTGAGGCGGCAATCGTAAACGCCAAGCCAACCATAAAGGCAATGTTTTGCGACTGGAAAGCAATGCCAAGGAAAATCGCTAGAATCCCTAAAACAACCGTTGCCACACGTGAAACCATTACCTCGGTTTTTTCTGAAGCATTTCGGTTAATAACGTTCGCATAAATATCATGCGAAATAGCAGAAGCACCCGCCAACGTTAAGCCGGCAACTACCGCCAGAATCGTGGCAAAAGCCACCGCCGAAATAAACCCTAGGAAGAAATCGCCGCCCAATGCGTGAGCTAAATGCACCGCTGGCATATTTTTGCCACCAATCATCGAGCCATCGGCATTGAAGTAATCGGGGTTCCCAAGAACAAATGCCACCGCACCCATACCAATAATGAAGGTCAGAATGTAGAAGTAACCGATAAACCCTGTCGCGTAGAATACCGATTTACGGGCTTCCTTGGCATTTGGCACCGTAAAGAAACGCATCAGAATGTGCGGTAAACCAGCGGTACCGAACATTAAGGCAATCCCTAACGAAATCGCACTGATTGGATCCTTGACCAAACCGCCGACATACATGATGGCTTCACCCTTAGCATGTTTGTCAATGGCACTTTGGAACAGCGTTTCAAAACTGAAATCAGACAAATACAGTGCGCCAACGGCCATAAACGTGGCACCAAACAACAGCAATACCGCCTTGATAATCTGCACCCAAGTGGTGGCCAACATGCCCCCAAAAGTAACATACGCAATAATCAAGACCCCAACAATCACCACCGCAAATTCAAAGCTCATACCGAACAAAGTCTGAATCAACGCCCCTGCACCCACCATTTGTGCAATCAAGTAAAGCAAAACAATGGTAATGCCGGCTAAGGCCGAGAAAACTCGAATCGGGGTTTGCTGAAAGCGGAATGAGGCCACATCGGCAAAGGTAAACTTGCCCAAATTGCGCAGACGTTCCGACATTAAGAACATGATAATCGGCCAACCAACTAAGAAACCGATGGCGTAAATTAAACCATCATAGCCCTGAGCATAGACTAACGCAGTAATCCCCAAAAAGGAGGCCGCCGACATATAGTCACCGGCGATGGCTAAACCGTTTTGGAAACCGGTAATTCCGCCACCGGCCGTATAAAAATCCTTAGCGGTTTTGGTTCTTTGCGCCGCCCAGTAGGTTAAGGCCAAGGTTGCCAACACAAACAATAAAAACATTACGGTTTTGGGTTGGAAAAAGCTTCCGTCATCTGCCAAAACAGCGCCTGAAGCGGTCAAGGAGGTCAGTGCAATAGCGCAACGAGCAAATAGGTTCATAGCTGCACCTCATCACGAATTTCTTGGTTCATACGATCAAAGTCTCGGTTAGCCTTACGGACATAAATTCCCGTCAATGCAAAAGCCAACAAAATCAGGCCAACGCCCAGCGGAAAACCCAAGGTAATCGTGTTGCCCAGCACCACGATTTTGAACACCTCTGGCGCAAACGCGATGAGCAGAATGAAGCCGTAATAGGCAATAAGCATAATAAAAGTAAGCTGCCAAGCCAAACGACTGCGTTCCTTCACCAGCTGTTGGTATTGTGGTAGAGACTTTATCTTCTCTATTTGTTGTTGATTCAAAATCCTTCTCCTCGGTTTTGATAAGTAATCAGCCAGGTCTCTTCGAAAATGCGTAACCGAACCCTCGAAGTGAGCCAAGCTGGGTGTGTTTTTGATTTTAGATAGACAAGCAAGAAGCTAACTCGTTTAACTTGGTTAAATCGCAGCACATCTTGCAGACTCGCACGGATTATCGCTTGCGCGATTGATTGTTAAAAACAAGTGTTTTTTATATTAGGCTTAGTTAATTACTATCGACTTAAGCAAAAAAATGTTCCGAACATCTTGCACTGTGGCCCAAAAATAAAAAAGGACAAAATCGACCCAAGCCGATCATGCCCATTAAAAAATTTTATTTTTGTTGAAACTGTTCCAAAATACTTGGGTCTTCCAGCGTTGAAGTATCTTGCGTAATCACTTCCCCTTTCGCCAATGAGCGCAATAAGCGTCGCATAATTTTACCCGAACGGGTTTTGGGTAAGTTGGTGCCGAAACGAATATCATCTGGCTTGGCAATCGGGCCAATTTGTTGAGATACCCAGTTCCGTAATTCCTGCACCAAAGCGTCACGAGCTTCGCCATCCGGAATGTCAACATTCAAAACCACAAACGCGGCAACCGCTTCACCTTTGACATCATGCGGCTTGCCTACGACCGCCGCTTCGGCCACTTTTGCGTGGGCGACTAAAGCCGATTCAATCTCCATGGTGCCCAAACGATGGCCAGAGACGTTCAATACATCGTCCACACGCCCTAAAATCCAGAAATACCCATCCGCATCACGGTGCGCACTGTCGCCCACCACATAATAAGGCTTGCCTGCCAACGGAAAGTAGGTTTTCTGATAACGCTCAGGATCGCCCCAAATTGTACGAATCATGGAAGGCCATGGCTTTTTAATCGCCAACAATCCCCCTTCGTTACCGTGCAGCTCATTGCCCTCTTCATCTAAAATGACCGCGTCAATTCCTGGCAGAGGTTGGGTGCATGACCCCGGCTTAAGCGCCGTAACGGGGAAGGGCGCAATCATATGCGCGCCCGTTTCGGTTTGCCACCAAGTATCAATAATCGGGCAACGACTTTGACCAATCACTTGGTAATACCACATCCATGCTTCCGGATTGATTGGCTCACCAACCGTTCCCAACAAACGCAGCTTTTCCAAATCGTACTGTTTTGGCAGCTCAGCCCCAAATTTCATCAGCGCACGAATCGCGGTGGGCGCGGTATAAAACACCGTTACCCCATGATCTTGACAAACTTGCCAAAAACGACCGGCATTCGGATAGGTAGGCACCCCTTCAAACATCACCATAGTGGCACCAACGGAAAGCGGCCCATAAGCAACATAAGAGTGGCCGGTGATCCAGCCCACATCGGCCGTGCACCAAAAGACGTCCTGATCGTTCAGATCAAACATCCACTCGTTGGTTAAATGCGCATTTAACAGGTATCCACCGGAGCTGTGCTGCACCCCTTTTGGCTTACCGGTTGAGCCCGAGGTATAGAGAAGAAACAGGGGGTGTTCGGCATTGACCGCCACAGGATCATGATAATTACTCATTCCTGCTTCGGCCTCTAACCAGTCTAAATCTCGGCCGGAATGCATCGGCACCACATCGTCTGTACGGCGGTAAACGATGACCTTTTTGACTGTATCACATCCCTTATCCAGAGCAGCATCCACGGCCGTTTTAAGCGGAATGGTTTTGCCGCCACGACGACTGCCATTGGTGGTAATGACCATTTTAGCGCCCGCATCCTCAATTCGGTCGCGCAACGCTTCTGCCGAAAACCCGCCAAAAACCACCGAATGAATTGCGCCAATTCGCGCACACGCTTGCATGGCAATCACGGCTTGAGGAATCATCGGCATATAAATAACCACACGGTCACCTTGTTTAATGCCCTGTGCCGTCAAGGTGTTGGCAAAACGGCAGACTTGGTCGTGCAACTCTTTGTAAGTGTACTTTTCAACGTCGCCGCGATCACCTTCAAAAATAATCGCCGTTTTGTCGCTTTTATTTTTAAGATGGCGGTCAATACAGTTATAGGAAACATTCAGCTCCCCATCGGTAAACCATTGATAATGTGGAGCCTTTGAGTCATCCAAACCAATGGTAAAAGGTTTGCTCCAGCTGAGTTTTTCTCGGGCTAAATCCGACCAAAAAGCCACATGATCGGCTGCGGCTTTCGCACGCATTTCCGCTAATTTTTGCTCGCTAATCGCAAAACTCTGTTTAATCGCATCGCTTGGGGTAAACACGCGATTTTCAGTTAGGATTGATTCAATGTTTGACATGAATACTCCACATCTATCAAGTTAATAAAATGTAAAACACGATCTTGGCAAGGCTGCCAAAAACCGGCTTAAAAAAGTAGTGCAAGTTTATCACTTGGCAAAATAGATAAAACCCCAAATCCGAAAAAACAGCCGGCAGAGCGCCTTACAAGACGTTTTTTTGAAAAGTCGTGTTTATTTGGGAAGTAATTGCGGCCGAACCCCCAGAGCAAATAACTGCTCCAACAGCTCATCTGCCGGATAAAACCGTTGTTCACTGCGCAATCGAGCGCTGGCTTGCGTATTTTGGTAATTTAACTCGAGAGGAAGCCCATTGGATTGCAGGTAACTGTGCAAAAGCTGGTACAAGTTTTGGTGTTGACGCTCACTTAGCGTGTTATCCGCCAGCTCAATCTGCAATGCGCGACTTTTTTCGATTCGGGCTTCAACCAGACTGACAATCTGATCGGCCTCCAACTTTAAACCACCATTAAACGTGTCCTCGCGCACCTCACCATAGACAAGCACAATCTTATCCAGGGCCAATTCAGATGCCAGCAGCTCATATAAATTTGGCCGCAGGGGTACATCCATCCGACCACTCTTGTCGTCCAAGGTCAAAATCGCCATCTTACTGCCCTTTTTGGTGATTTTGACTCGCATATCCACAATCAAGCCGGCTGCCCACTGCTTTTTCCAACGCTCGGGTTTGAGTTGATTTAGTGGGGCATCGACTAATCGTTTAATCTCTTGTTGATAAATATCCAGCGGGTGGCCGGTCATATACAAACCCAAGGTCTCTTTTTCACCCTTAAGGCGCAACTTGGGTGACATTTCGGCCACATCCGCTAACTGGGTTTCTGCACGCGGTAGCGTCTCTTCAACCAGCGCAAACAAATCGTCCTGACCAAACTCCGCATTTTTCAATTGCTGTTCAGCCTGCTTCATTGCGACCGGCAAGGTTTCCAACATGGCCTGCCGGTTTGCATGCAACGAATCCAGCGCGCCCGCACGAACTAGGGCTTCAAGCACACGCTTGTTCACTTTTTTACCGGCACGCAAGCAAAAATCAAACAAATCTGTGAAAACGCCTTGTAGGCGGCGCTCTTCCAAGACACCAATCAGTGCCGCTGCGCCCACCCCCTTAATCGCCCCCAACCCATAGCTGATGGTGCGATTGCCTACCGATTTAAAATGGATTTCACCGTGGTTAATATCGGGTGGCAACAGGGTTAATCCCATGGCAAAACATTCATTCACCATATGCACGACCTTGTCGGTGTTATCCATATCCGATGAAATCTGCGCCGCCATAAACTCGGCCGGATAATGTGTTTTAAGCCAAGCAGATTGATAAGACACCAAAGCATAAGCGGCCGAATGCGATTTGTTAAAACCATAACCGGCAAACTTTTCGACCAAATCGAAAATTTTCATTGCCAAGTCGCCATCTATGCCGTTTTCTTGCGCGCCCTCTTTGAAAACCGAGCGCTGCTCCGCCATTTCTTCTGGCTTTTTCTTACCCATCGCACGGCGTAACAAATCGGCCTCACCCAGCGAGTATCCAGCCAGAACCTGAGCAATTTGCATAACCTGTTCTTGGTAGAGAATGACACCGTAGGTGGGTTCCAAAATCGGCTTTAAGGATTCATGTTGATATTGCGCATCCGGATAAGCCACGGTCTCCCGGCCATGTTTACGGTTGATAAAGTTATCAACCATCCCTGAATCGAGCGGTCCGGGTCGGAACAGGGCAACCAACGCAATAATATCTTCAAAACAGTCAGGACGAAGTTTGACAATTAAGTTCTGCATCCCTGTCGATTCAAGCTGAAAAATGCCGGTGGTTTTTCCGGTTTTAATCAGCTCAAAAGTCGCTGCATCGTCGATGGGAATGCGCGTAATATCCAGATAGTCGGCATCACTTGGTTTTTTATGACCATTAATTGACTGCAAGGCCCAATCGATAATCGTTAGGGTGCGTAATCCTAAAAAGTCAAACTTAACCAACCCTGCATATTCAACATCGTTTTTATCGAGCTGGGTGACAACCCCGGAACCATTGGCTTCACACGACAATGGGCAAAACTGATCCAAAGGTTTTGGCCCAATCACCACGCCACCGGCATGCTTGCCGGTGTTACGCACGGTACCTTCCAATTTCAAGGCCAACTCAAGTAGCTGTGCTGCATCCTCATCGCCATCGCGTTTGGCTTGCAAATCAGGCTCTTGCTCGATCGCATCTTTGAGCTTGATGCCCAGTTCATTGGGAATTAGTTTGGCAATCCCATCGACCACGCCATAGCCCAATCCCAATACGCGACCCACATCACGAACCACCGCTTTGGCGGCCATGGTGCCAAAGGTAACAATTTGCGAAACATGGTCGCGGCCATAATGGCGTGCGACATAGTCAATGACTTCATCGCGGCGATCCATACAAAAATCCACGTCAAAATCGGGCATTGATACCCGCTCGGGATTCAAGAAACGTTCAAACAGCAAATCGTATTCAATCGGATCCAAATCCGTAATTTTTAAGGCATAAGCCACCAAAGACCCAGCGCCAGAACCCCGCCCTGGACCGACTGGAATCTGTTGGTTTTTCGCCCATTGAATAAAGTCAGCAACAATCAAAAAGTACCCTGGAAAACCCATCTGCAAAATAATGTCCAACTCGAACTTTATCCGCTCGAAATAGGCCTCGCGTTTCGCTTGCTGTTGCTCAGCGGGCAAATTTCCAAATAAAAAGCGCAACCGCTCTTCGAGACCTTGATGACTCTGTTGTACAAAATACTCGCCAATCGTCATCCCTTCCGGCACGGGAAAATCGGGCAGAAAATAGGTTCCTAAAGTCAAATTTAACGTACAACGCTTGGCAATTTCATGGGTATTTGCGATGGCTTCTGGCACGTCCGCAAAGAGTTCGACCATTTCAGCGCTGCTGCGTAAATATTGTTGCGGCGAGTATCGCTTCGGACGCTTGGGATCTTCCAAAACGAAGCCATCGTGAATGCACGTCCGTACCTCATGCGCTTCAAAATCGTCCTCGCTGGCAAAGCGCACATCGTTACTGGCAACTACCGGCAACTGCCATTTTGCGGCCACTTCCAGCGCCAACTGCAAATAAAACTCTTCCTGATCGCGGCCAGTTCGAATCAACTCCAAATAATAACGATCGGGAAAATAGGTCTGCCACCAACTTAAGCGTTCATTCACTAACTCAGGGTTTTGATTCAGCAGTGCCGTGCCCACATCGCCGACTCGGCCACAAGAAAGCGCAATCAATCCATGGTTATGTTCTGCCAGTAAAGACTTAGGCACCAAGCCTAATTCATGGAATTGATAGAGTTTTTGATGATGAAGATTCGCTTCCGAAATCAGATGAGACAGATTCAGGTATCCCTGCTCGTTTTGCACCAATAACACCACGGGAAAAACTTCGCCACTGGCCTCTTCAACTAAGACCTCTGCGCCAATAATCGGCTTGATGCCGGCCGCCATCGCCGCGCTGTAAAATTTAATCAGAGCGAATAGATTTTGCACATCGGTTAAGGCGATGGCCGGTTGCTCATCAGCCGCCGCCATCGAAACTAAGGTTTTTACCCCAAGGGTACTGTCGAGAATCGAATATTCGGAGTGGAGATGCAGGTGGACAAATGCAGACATAGTGGTTTCTATTGAGAACGAGAAGGAGGTAATTAGGTGCTTTGTGCCAACAAATAAGCAAGAGCGAGCCTATTGTAAACGCTGTAAGCCTAAGACGCCCAACAAATCCTTTGCCACCTCTTAAACGAAAGGTGATAGCCTCGCAGAATAAATCGGTATTTTCCAAAGGATTTTAGGGCGATTCAGAGTAGATCCTCTTTGACGCCAATGAGATTTTACAAGGCGCAAAGGAAGCCCTTGGCTGAAGAGCCCAAAAAGGGCTTTGAAAAAAGTCTTCAGTCATCTCAATAGCGAAACAAGCCCCCTTTGCAAAAGATGCGCTAAACCAAGAACTGGCCAAGAATCGAATCAGAATTCGATTCGCACCCTTTGCCACCTAATACGCAATGGGCATAATAAAGACTATTTTTGCGGACCTTACAGAATGAATGACTCTTATTTTCACGGTGAGGCACCTTTTTGGCTCGATCATCGGTTGCCCCATTTTCCTGACCCGCATGCGGCTATGCAGGACCCAAACGGTTTGTTAGCGATTGGGGGCGACTTGACACCCAATTGGATTTTGGCCGCTTACCAACTTGGCATTTTTCCATGGTTCAGTCATGGCGATCCCATTCTCTGGTGGAGTCCAAATCCGCGAAGCGTGCTAAAAATTGCGCAATTTAAACTGCGCCGCAGTCTCCAACAACGCTGGCGCGAAAAAGTTGTCAGTGGTGCTTATCAGCTAACACTCGACCAAAGTTTTGAAGAAGTCATGGAAGCCTGCGCGCATATTCCTCGGCCAGGTCAAGATGGAACTTGGATCCATCGTTCGATGATTCGAGCCTATCAAAACTTGCACCAACAAGGCCATGCACACTCGGTTGAGGTATGGCAATATGGGAAACTGGTTGGCGGGCTTTATGGCTTGGCAATTGGCAAAATGTTTTTTGGCGAGTCGATGTTTTCGCGACAAACTGATGCCTCAAAATTGGCCTTATCAGCCCTTTGTATGCAACTTGCTAACTGGGGGTTTGAGTGGATTGATACGCAAGTTGAAACCAGTCATCTGCTGAGCTTAGGCGCAGAACTCCTGCCGCGTGATGTCTTTATGCAAGGCATTGCGCGTTTACAACAGAACACTTTTACTCCACAAAAATGGCAATTTGAATTGAATTGGCAAAATGCCTTGTCAGAATTTTTGGAATGGCAAGCCGCCGCTAAACCGCTCTAGGAGTGCGACATGTTTTCACCCGAAAAACCGCAATATCGTCCGATTAACCTGCTGGCTTTTCGATTTCCACTCAATGCGTGGCTGTCCATACTGCACCGTATTACTGGGGGGCTATTGCTGCTGTGCTTAATCGCTTATTTGCTCTTAGCCAATCTGATTTGGCTCAATCAAGAGATTCGACTCAGCGCCTTGCACAATCATTGGCTTTTATTAAGTTTGCACACCTTGTTTTGGAGTAGCCTGATGTTTCATTGGTTAAGCGGAGTGCGCCATCTTCTCGCCGAAACGCTATACGACAAACCGGCCTATCTGTGGCTAGGGCAAAGCATGAGCCAACGCCTAATGCTCGGTTTGTGGTTATTTTTGAGTCTCGGTTTGGCTTATCAGATTTGGCATTGAATCGTCTGATTTTGCATCATATTAAGGGGAAAAGAAAATGATTCACTGGCAAAATTTACGTGGCGCAGCAGCCCATCGCTGGCAAAGATACAGCGCACTGTATTTAGCCGTTTATACGCCCCTGTTAGCAATTTATGTGGCGCAGCTTCCTGAACAAAATTCCCTACAAAACCTAATTGGCAACCTGTTTCATTACTGCATTTTCGGGTATTTGAGCGTCATCGCTTATGCCTTTCTGCTGGTGCATTTATGGGTGGGTGGACGCGATATTTTGATTGACTACTTACCGCGTCCGCATTTAAACCTCGGATTAAATCTCTATTTACTCAGCTTATTTGCAATTAGCCTCAACTTGGGGTGGTTGATTATTGATCTCTACCCCTACTAGGAAATGGCCTCTATGTCAGCCTTATCACAAGCTCTTACCTATCAAACGTTTCATTTCGATGTCGTCATTATTGGGGCCGGCGGTGCCGGTTTGCGCGCGGCCTTAGCGCTTCGTCAACAGGGACACAAGGTAGCCGTGGTGAGCAAGGTTTTCCCTACCCGTTCGCATACTGTATCGGCTCAAGGCGGCATTAATGCTGCCTTGGGAAACGCCGGTGATGACCAGTGGCAATGGCACCTCTACGACACCATTAAAGGCAGTGACTATCTCGGAGACCAAGACGCCATTGAAGTCATGTGCCAAGATGCGCCAAAAATCGTGCGCGAACTGGAACACATGGGCGTACCCTTCTCCCGTCAAGAGGATGGCAAAATCTACCAACGCGCATTTGGTGGCCAGTCCCAACACTATGGAAAAAGCCAAGCCAAACGCACTTGTGCCGCAGCCGATCGGACAGGTCATGCCATTTTGCATGCCCTCTATCAACAGAATCTTCACGCGGGTACCGAAATTTTTAGCGAATATTTTGCATTGGATTTGCTTCGCCAAAATGGCTCAGACCTGCTAATTTGTGGCGTACTGGTACAAAATCTGCAAACCAGCGAACTGAGTGTTCTCTGGGCTAAACACACACTTTTGGCAACGGGGGGCGCGGGTCAAATTTTCCGAACCAACTCCAATGCCAGTATCAATACCGGCGATGGTCTAGGCATGGCTCAGCGTGCGGGTATTCCCTTGCAAGATATGGAATTTTGGCAATTTCACCCCACCGGCGTCGCTGGCAAAGGTATGTTAATTTCGGAGGCAACGCGTGGAGAAGGCGGGATTTTGCGCAATGCCAATGGCGAAGCTTTTATGGGTCGTTACGCACCAAAGGTGAAAGAATTAGCCTCTCGCGACGTGGTGACGCGTGCGATTGCACTCGAAGTCGAACAGGGTCGTGGTTGTGGACCTGCTCAAGATCACGTCCTGCTCGATTTAACCCATCTTCCGCATGACGTGATTGAGAATCGGCTGCCTGGCATTCGCGAAATCAGCCGCACTTTTTTAGGCATTGACCCTCTCGAAGCGCCGATTCCAATTTTTCCGACCTGTCATTATATGATGGGCGGAATTCCAACCAATCTTGAAGGGCAGGTGATTCTTCCCAAGCAACCTATGGGAGCAAACCATTCTGAGCAAATTGCGGTTCCCGGCCTGTTTGCCATTGGCGAATGCGCCTGTGTCTCAGTGCATGGAGCCAACCGGTTGGGCGGCAACTCTCTGCTGGATATTGTGGTTTTTGGTCGCCGAGCCGCCAACGCCATTCATCAAGCCCTACTCATGGCCCCGCATGAGCTCGCCGTTACAGAAGATACCAGCAATATCAGCGCGCTGTTGCAACGCTACCAACGCTGGCTCGAACCAGCTAATCCCGAAACAGAGCTGACCGTGTTTTCGCTGAAAACGGAACTGCAAAAAATTATGGAGCGTCATTGCGGGGTATTTCGTGATCAGGCGCATATGCAACAAGCGGTTAACCAGCTTGAACACCTTGAGCACCAGTTTGCCGCGCTGCGTCTGCACGATCAGAGCGCATTGTTTAATTTTGAACGCAGCAGTGCCTTGGAACTGGAAAACCTTTTGGCAGTAGCCAAAGCCACTGCTTACAGCGCCTTGGCTCGCCAAGAAAGTCGAGGCGCTCACAGTCGAGTGGACTTCAGTGAACGCGACGATCAAAATTGGTTAAAACACACCCTTTTTTATGCCGAAAAAGCCCAACTGACCTATAAACCGGTGAACTTAACGCCAAAACATCACGCCCCGTTTGTTCCTGAAAAGCGCGTGTACTAAAGCGATGAACTTCTAGGAGTCTAACCATGCAAGTCCTGATTGACCGCTATCATCCTGACACCTCACCCTACACCCAATGTTACGACGTGGACGAGTCAATGCTCAGCGAAGGCATGATGTTGCTGCAACTGCTTCAACACCTTCGCGAACAAGACCCCAGTTTAGGCTTTCGCTCCAGCTGTCAAGAAGGCGTTTGCGGTTCCGATGGCATGAACATTAATGGTAAAAATGGCTTAAGCTGCATTACGCTTGTTAGAGACCTAGGCCAACGCATTCATCTACGGCCACTCCCCGGATTTGCCGTCATTAAAGACTTGATTGTCGATTTAGGCCCTTTTTATCAACATTATCAAGCTATTAAACCCAGATTAGCACCCGAACCCAGCGTGGCGGCCGACTTGGGCCAAGAGCTATTACAAACGCCAGAAGAACGCGCCAAATTGGATGGCAGTTACGAATGCATCCTATGCGGTTGTTGCAGCAGTAGCTGCCCCTCTTTTTGGTGGAATCCTGATCTATTTCCAGGCCCAGCAGCGCTTTTAGCCGTTCAACGCTTTGTGGTCGATTCGCGCGATATCCAGCGTAAAGAGCGTTTAGAAGCACTTAACAGTGCCACTTCCATTTTTCGTTGTCGTCACATTCAAAACTGTACTGCTGCCTGTCCCAAGGGACTCAATCCCAGCCGCGCCATTCAAGCGCTAAAACACGAGCTGCTCTCTCAGTGAACGTCTTCAAGCCGATAATCATTGCCGAAAGCGATGCTCAGGAATCCTATTCATTTTGGCAAAAACGAATTCGTTTTGCCTTGCGCCGAGGCAATCTGGAAACTGAGCTGTTATTAGTGAAGTTTATTGAACAGACCCCACCCCTTGATGCCAGCGAGCGCCGGATTTTTGAGACTCTACTCGATTGCAGTGAGCAAGATTTGTTTCACTGGCTGCTGCAGCCGTCTGAAGAGGTGCAAGCAAAACCAAGCGCGCCACCGCCACACTTTGCCGAGTTGATTCAGCGTATTCAAACACTCTATTTGAGTTAACCGTTTTTTTTTGCTAAAATCCCGCGCAATTTCAACTAAGGGTTACTTTAAAACAGATGGCAAAACAAGACGTTATTGAATTCGACGGTGTCGTAATTGAAACACTCCCAAACACGATGTTCCGTGTTGAACTGGAAAATGGCCACCAAGTATTGGCACACATCTCTGGTCGCATGCGCAAAAACTACATCCGCATTCTGGCCGGTGATTCGGTGAAAGTTGAATTAACACCCTACGACCTGACAAAGGGTCGTATTACCTACCGCGGCAAATAATCTTACTCTTTTCGATAATCCCTTAGTTTTAAGCCTCAGACAAGATTCCTTGTCTGAGGTTTTTTATTTGGGATTTCAGCATTCTGCTTATCTCTAGCCTGAACAATCTTAAAAATGGGAACGTTAGAAATCCTACCTTTAGCACATGCTTTAGCTCTGTTCTTCGAGCATCTCCTATCTTTTTAATAGGCGCGTCGCTTTAATCCTTCGTTATTTCTGAGTTTTTTAGTTAAGTTAATTTACGTATTGTCATATTTATGAAATAAATTATTAATTTTACTTATTAATCTATCAATTAAATTATTGACTGGCCGGTGACAAGGACGTCTAAGGCCAACATAAAACCAAAAAACGGATTTTAAGGATTTATACGATGCTAACAATTAACTCTCTTTTTAACGACATCAACCTCAGTGCGAACCCACAACTCCCAAACGAATCGACTCATTTTAGCGCCTTAAACAACCTAAATGGCCTTCTGGAACAACTCATCCAAGCTGTTCAGAGCGCTTCGGGTCAAATGCCGGTGGTAAACGATTTAGTGACACAACTGCAATCTCAAGTCAGCCAAGTACAAAATCAATTGCCATTGCTGAGTCGCTTTACGGATACAGAAACCTTAGTCACCGATGTGATTGCTCAGGTAGAAATGCCATTAGCCGGTTTACCAATCGAGCTACCTGTTACTGGTTTATTAGGCGGTCATAGCGCGCTACCTAGTCTAGAAAATCTTGGCGTTGACGCTATCGGGTTAAAGGGTTCGCTTGTAAACACAGATCTTCTAAAGACAGATCTTTTAAAGACAAATATTATTAGTGGCTTAACCGATTTAAGCATGCTAAACAACTTAGAGACTCTTATCACCACTTTACTCAATACCGTTACCAGATTAGTTGACGATTTGCTGGGCAACCTTGAAGGCTTAACGGGCCAATTGCCGATTCTTTCTGACTTGGATTTGAATGCAGACACTTTGCCTCTAATTGGGGAGTTGCTACCCACGGCTGAAAACCTGATCGGCAATGAGGCGATCAATGGGTTAAGCAGCAACCTGCCTTTGGTTGGTGATCTGTTACCCTCTCTGCTGCCTGCGATTGGGCTAACCAACGCCATTAGCACGGACACTGACACCGGCACTAACACCGTTATCAGTCTAGGCATCGAACAAGAGAGTGGATTAAACCTGAATGAACTGCTCAGCGTAGGTGAGCTTGGTGAGTTAGATTCGTTGCTCCCCGTTGGTGATTTGGGCGCGCTGGTAGAGTCTATTTTGGCTCCGGTTACCCTGTTAGTTTCCGGTTCAGAGGGAGTGGCTTCCGGTTTACTGTCTCTTGAGAGCCTAGTAGCACCAGTAAGCCAATTGACATCATTCGATTTGGTTTAATTGCTTGGACTCCATTCATGCTATCTAAGTCGAGCTCACTCGATTAGGTATCTTGGTAAGCGCCCTTCCACTGCAAGGGCGTTTTACATTTTAGCGCACCAAATCTGCGCTACTCAGCAACCACTTCAATCGAGAGCGCATCCTCTTTAACCTTAACTGTCACCAATCCGCCTTGTTGCAGCTCGCCAAACAACAACTTTTCAGCCAGCGGCTGTTTGAGTTTTTCTTGAATCAAACGCGCCATCGGACGAGCGCCCATCAAGGGATCATAACCTTTTTGTGCTAACCAAGCGCGAGCCTCATCACTCAACGTCATGCGAACTTTTTTCGCCTGTAAAGCCGTTTCCAACCCATACAGAAACTTATTGACTACCGATTCCATCGACGCTTGGCTTAAGCGGTTAAACGGAATAATCGCATCCAGACGATTGCGAAACTCGGGACTAAAGACTTTCTTGAGCTCGGCATCAAAATCCAAAGTGTGATCTTGTTCCGTAAAGCCGATGCTGGCCCGTGCCATCTGCTGCGCACCCACATTTGACGTCATGATTAACGTAATGTTGCGAAAATCGGCTTTGCGTCCGTTGTTATCGGTCAAGGTACCGTGATCCATCACTTGCAGTAACAGGTTAAACACATCGGGATGCGCCTTTTCGATTTCATCCAATAAAACCACCGCATGAGGGTTTTTACTAACGGCCTCGGTCAACAATCCGCCCTGATCAAAGCCAACATAACCGGGAGGCGCGCCAATTAAACGCGACACCGTATGCCGTTCCATATATTCCGACATGTCAAAGCGCAACAACTCCACCCCCATCAGATTGGCCAACTGCTGACTGAGCTCGGTTTTACCAACGCCTGTCGGCCCAGAAAAGAGGAAACTGGCCGTGGGTTTATTGGGATCACCCAATCCCGAACGGGCAAGCGTAATCGCTTGAGCGACTTGCTGTACAGCATGATCCTGACCAAAAACCACGCGCTGCAAATTGGCTTGCAAATCTTTAAGCGTCTCTCGCTCTTTTTGGGTAATTTGCGCAACCGGAATACGCGCAATCGAGGCCACAACCTGTTGAATTTCATGGACGCCTATCTGCTTTTTGCGTTTTGCTTCAGGCGCGAGGGCTTGTTTGGCACCGGCTTCATCAATCACGTCAATCGCTTTATCCGGAAGGTGTCGATCGGTAATGTATCGAGCCGATAAGGCCACGGCTTCACGCAGAGCAGGCAGGGTATATTTGACCTGATGGTGCGCCTCATATTGGGTTCTAAGCCCTTTTAAAATGGCAAAGCTATCTTCAATGCTTGGTTCTTTAATTTCGACTTTTTGAAACCGACGTGCCAGTGCACGATCTTTCTCAAAAATACCACGATATTCATCATAGGTCGTGGCGCCAATACAACGCAATTGACCCGAAGAGAGAGCAGGTTTCATTAAATTAGAAGCATCCATCGCCCCTCCCTGTACCGCACCGGCCCCAACAATAGTATGAATTTCATCAATAAACAGAATGGCATGGGGTTGCTCTTGCAGCGCTTTAAGGAGCGCTTTAAAACGCTTTTCAAAATCGCCACGATAACGGGTTCCCGCAAGCAGCGCCCCCATATCCAGACTATAAACCACGGCATCGGCTAAGATCTGCGGCACCTGCTGATGGACAATTCGATAAGCTAACCCTTCCGCCACCGCGGTTTTACCTACACCCGGCTCGCCGACTAACAAAGGATTGTTTTTGCGCCGGCGGCTCAGCACTTCCATCGCTCGGTTGACTTCCCAATCACGACCAATAATCGGATCAATTTTACCGAGTCCAACCTGTTCATTGAGATTCTGAGCAAAAGCCGCTAAAGGTGAAGTTCCCCCTTCTGCTGCACCCTCATTCCCGTTATTGGTGCTAACCGGTAACTCTTCGCCCTCTTGCACCGTTACGCCATGAGCTAAGTAGTTGGTAACATTCAAACGATCAACGCCATGAGATTCCAACACATAGACCGCTTGCGACTCTTGTTCGTTTAACATCGACGCCAACACATGCGTTGGCAGCACCTCTGGATAGCCATTACTCTGAACGAAATAAATAGCCCGTTCAATTACCCGCTGAAAACTCATGGTCGGTTGCAGCTCATAAGCGCGTTCAGAGGCGCCTTCCGCTTGCAAATACTGTTCTAAATCGTCAATTAAGCGATCTGGATGTGCGCCACACGCTTGGACCACTTCCTGAACAGAAGGCGCCTCCAATAACATCACCAGCAAATGTTCTAGCGTGACAAATTCATGCCGATATTCATTAGCGACACCAAAAGCCCCACTTAAAATTTGTTGCAATTCTTTGCTCAACATCACACCACCTCCATTTGGCATCGTAAAGGGTGCTTATGCTCCCGTGCATAACCATTTACTTGACGCACTTTCATCTCTGCCACTTCTCGACTGTAGACACCGCAGACCCCTTTGCCCTCATGATGCACCTTGAGCATCACCGCTTGCGCTTGCAATTCACTCATCGCAAAAAAACGCTGTAACACCTCAATCACAAATTCCATGGTGGTGAAATCGTCATTCAATAACACCACTTGGTACCGCCGCGGGGGCTTCAACTTCGGCTTGGCCGCTTCAAGTAACAGATTGCCATCATCATGGGCTTCAGACATAAGGAACTCTCTTTAAATGGGCAAAAATCCGCATGGGGTTGCGCAAGAGTTGCGCAAGATGCTTGTATCCCGCAAAAGGCTTAATCAAGCCGACGCGCTCTTACGATTTTTAAATACTTATTCTATGGAGACGAAGCCAAGGATTTCAAGCCAGCTCGATGTGCTTTTACGTTAAGGTCAGGGTTGGCCAAGGAACTTGAGTCAATCAGAACAAAGCAAACCAAACAATGTGAATTGGCCCTAAGCCGACGCAGAAAAGGTCACAATTGTCCTTCGCGAAGCGCCATCCATACGAACGCTTCCAAGCTCGCTTTGAAATGCATGGCAGCGCCATCGAGTAAGGGCCTAACCATGAAGATTCACTAAGTCACAATCAACTCAACATATAAATCACTCGCTGGCCGCCCCGCTTCGGCCGGCAAACCTTTTTTCGCAAAATGCAACAACTGACTTGTCGCATTTTGCTCAGCTACGGCTTGCGGAATCGCGCATTCAACCGCACCGCAAGGTGTTTCCAATAAAAGGGGCTGCCCAGTATTGACACGCACTCGCGGCACCTCAAATCGAACGACCACATCCGCCCCTTGTAACCGCAATGGCTCACACGCTTGACCAATCTCAAAGCGTAATAAAAAATCCCCCGCCACCCCACCAAATATTCCAGGATAGCCGCGACCTTTTAAACGAAAGGTCTTGCCCTCTAAGGCCTGACGGGTAAAGCGCATCCTCAGTTGCAAAGCCGGAATCGAAAAAAATCCCTGCTGCAGCAATTCAATCGCACAGCGCAAACTTAAACGATACACCAAACGACGATGTTTGCCGTCAATGGGACAAGGCGAACGCGATTTTGGCGCAACATGAGCCTGAGAACGATCGCCACTCGGTGAATGCGCTTGATAATGTGCGCAATAAACACAACGCTGCTGACTCAATACCCGGTAGGCCTCAGCAATCCGTTGAAAACGTGCGGTAGCCTGTGGCTCATGGCATAGATCGGGATGAAAACGCCGCGCTAATTGCCGATAAGCCCGCTTTATTGCATCAGGCTGGGCGCCAAATGGCAGTCCTAAAATCGAAAAATAATCGATATGCGGATCAAAACTGGGTTGCAAATCCCCTCCTTCATCCCGTTCTCGTGCTCAGGTTTGGCCGATTATCCGCCAAAAACCACGCCGAAGGAAGTCTGCAACCGTCTTCAAGTTAAGAAAAGCCAGAGCCGAGAGACTTCAGCTCGAAAAGTGTTGGGTTTGCCTGAAGCCACTTGAGCCAACTTTGCTTTGTCTTAATCTCAGCTAATAAAAAATTTTCATTACCATTTCCCTGCTAACGCTAAGGTTTTAACCGATAATAAGCACTTTTTGTAAGGAGAAAAAGCATGACACTCGAACAACAATTATGGCAACGAAGTGGTGGTAAATGTGAACTTTGTGGCAGTGAACATGCGCTAAGCACCCTCGAAATCGCCCCGGCAGATGCTGGTGCTGAGACCGCAATTCTGTTGTGTGCCACCTGCTTAGCACAAATTGACCAATCCCAGCCATTGGATGCAAACCACTGGCGTTGTTTGAACGAGGCCATCTGGAATCCGCACCCCGTGGTACAAGTAGTCGCTTATCGCCAGCTGCAACAATTAGACGATCATGACTGGGCGCGTTCTCTTGCCGAAATGATGTATATGGAAGAATCGACTCGTGAATGGGCATTACAAAACAGTACATCCGAAGAAACCGGGCCTGATATTTTTGATAGTAATGGCAATCGTTTGGCGGAAGGTGACGACGTTATTCTCATTAAAGATTTAGAAATTAAAGGCGGAAACTTCACCGCCAAACGCGGAACCTTGGTCAAAAAAATTCACCTCACCGACAACCCAAAACACATTGAAGGCAAAATTAACGGAATGCAGATCGTGATCGTTGCGGCTTATACCAAGCGTGCCTAGTCAGCAAGACAGAATTTCGTTTTAGCACCAGAGTTGTGTAAAATCTGCGCCACTTATTTTGTTAAATTCAAGAAAAAACTGGAGATCCCAATGGGAAGAGCGTATCAAAACCGCAAAGAGTCGATGGCAAAAACCTCAGATCAGAAAGCCAGAGTGTACAGTAAGTTTTCAAAAGAAATTTATATGTGTGCTAAAAATGGCGGGGTTGAGCCACAGAGTAATCTCGCCTTAGCCGGTTTAATTGAAAAAGCGAAAAAAGAACAGGTTCCAGCCCACGTAATTGATAAGGCCTTAGATAAGGCTAAGGGCGGTGGCGGCGAAGATTTCGCAGTTGCTCGCTATGAAGGTTATGGACCAGGTAATAGCATGGTGATTGTTGAATGTTTGACCGATAACCCTAACCGCACTTTTGGCGATGTTCGCGGCTGTTTTACCAAGGTCAAAGCAAAAATCGGAACCCAAGGCTCGGTTAGCCATATGTTCGATCATGCTGCGATTTTAGCGTTTCACGGTGATAATGAAGAAGAAGTACTTGAATGTTTACTGATGGCCGATGTCGATGTCTCCGATGTCGAAGCCGAGGAGGGAACCCTGACCGTATTTGTACCGCAACACGAATACAGTAAAGCCAAGCATGCACTGCTTGAGCAGTTTCCAAAATTAAGCTTTGAAGTCGATGAAATTCAATTTATTCCCCATATCACTAAGACACTAGAGAGCGAAGATTTAGAGCTATTCCACAAATTCATTCACCTGCTGGAAACGGTAGATGATGTACAAAATATCTATTTCGATATTGAACTCTAACCCTGATTTTTATTTGCGCATAGCTCACACTATGCGCAACCCTCCGCAATCCCTTCTCTTTCTTCTCCGCTTTTGATTTCCTTTTTCCTGCATTATTTCTCTTCTTTTTAAACTATTCTGCTCTCAAAAACGCAAATAATGAGACGTTAATCGAGCCGATATTTGCCATGAAATGTTCAATCAAACATCATAAATATTATCTTTATATAAATTAAAAGTTTATTTTTATAAAAAAAATTCGTTAGAATAAGTTAGCTTAAAAAAATAAGCACAACAGCATAATAAAAAATGAAACTAAACAAACCAATACTCTCTGTGGAGAACGAAAATCATGCAAAATGAAGAATTCATCAAAATTGCTTTACACCGTAAACGCCTAAAAGCAGCCCTGAAAAACATCAGCCTGACTGATCTTGAAAAAATTATCAGCGATCTTAATGAAATCTCTGCCGAACGCGCTATTGAAATTGCAGCACAAGAAGCTGAGATTAAGCAAAAACAAGCAAAAATTGAAGAGATGAAAGCGCTTTTAAGTAAAGAAGGGCTTTCTTTAGAAGACTTGATGGACAGCAGCAGCGATGATAATGGCAAGAATACCGCTTCACGCTCGAGCGTGAGTCCGAAATACCGTCTGATTGACGAGCAGGGTCATGAACACCTATGGACTGGTCGTGGACGTGCGCCAAAAGCTTTCCAAGCTTATTTGAATCAGGGCCACTCAAAAGAGAGCTTACTGATCAAATAAAGGCCAATGAACCCTGGCACAAAAAACCGAGCATTTAGCTCGGTTTTTTTATGCCTGAAATCTGGCTCTTTTTTATAAAGAGCGAGATTAAGTCCAACCTGAAAGCAAAGAAGACTTGTTCCAGGTTTTTCTCACGCCTTACAGCTGCGCAATTAACTGATTGAACGTTCGGCTCGGACACATAACCATCGCCGCTTTTTTAGGATCCGGATGGTAATATCCTCCCAAATCCACCGCTTGTCCCTGAATGCCATTTAATTCACTGATAATTTGACTTCCTTGCGCACTCAGCGCCTCGGCCAAAGGTGTAAACCGCGCTTGCAATTCAGCATCTTCATTCTGAGCCGCCAGTTCTTGTGCCCAATAGAAAGCCAAGTAAAAATGCGAACCACGATTATCCAATTCACCCACTTTACGCGAAGGCGACTTATTGTTATTTAAAAACGTTCCTGTTGCCCGATCTAAGGTCTCCGCTAACACCTGAGCTTTTGGATTATTAAAGCGCTGTGCCAAATGTTCTAAAGAGACGGCTAACGCTAAAAACTCACCTAATGAATCCCAGCGTAAGTGATTCTCTTTTATCAGCTGCTGAACGTGCTTTGGTGCCGATCCACCGGCACCCGTTTCAAACAAGCCGCCACCATTCATTAGCGGCACAATCGACAACATTTTTGCCGAAGTTCCTAATTCTAAAATAGGGAATAAATCGGTTAAGTAATCTCGTAACACATTTCCGGTTACCGAAATCACATCCTTACCCTCTTTAATATGGCGCAAGGTAAATCGCGTTGCTTCAGCAGGCGCCATAATATGAATTTCGAGACCAGTTAAATCGTGCTCGGTTAAATAGTGATTTACCTTTTCAATTATTTGATGATCATGTGCGCGTTGAGCATCTAACCAAAAAACTGCAGGCATTTTACCTAAACGAGCCCGCGTCACCGCCAGCTTGACCCAATCTTGAATCGCCGCATCTTTGGTTTGGCACATACGGAAAATATCCCCTGCTTCTACCGATTGCGCCAATAACACCTGACCCTGCTCGTCCACTGCACGAATAACCCCTTTGGCTTGCGCTTGAAAGGTTTTATCGTGTGAGCCATATTCTTCGGCTTGTTGGGCCATCAAACCCACATTCGGTACCGTGCCCATCGTTGTTGGATCAAAAGCGCCATAATGCTTACAGAAACGAATTGTCTCTTCATAGACACTGGCATAGCAGCGATCTGGAATCACCGCCAGGGTGTCCTGAACCTGCCCAGCTCGATTCCACATCTGCCCTGAATTGCGAATCATTGCCGGCATCGAAGCATCAATAATGACATCCGAAGGCACGTGCAAGTTGGTAATACCCTTGTCTGAATCGACCATCGCCAGTTCAGGTCCCAGGGCAATAACAGCCTGCAAATCGGCCTCAATTTCAGCGCGTTGCTCCGCAGGCAAGTGCCCAATTTTTGTCAATAAATCGCCCAACCCATTATTTGGATTCACGCCAATTTGAGCAAAAGTCTCAGCGTGTTTCGCAAACACTTCGGCAAAAAAAACGGCTACGGCTTGGCCAAAAATAATTGGATCCGAAATCTTCATCATGGTTGCTTTGAGGTGCAATGAAAACAGCACACCCTCCGCCTTAGCTTGCGTGATGGCTTCTTGCAAAAAGCTGCGCAATGCCTGTTGTGACATAACCGCTGCATCTAAGACTTCACCGGCCTGCAAAGGACTGGGCTTTTTCAATAAGCTGACTGAGCCATCTTCCGCGACAAATTCAATTTGAAATTGAGAGGCTTGGGTCAAGGTAACCGACTTTTCCGAACCATAAAAATCGCCTTGCTGCATATGGGCAACGCGCGTTTTGGAGCTGGATTGCCATGCCCCCATCGAATGGGGATTGGCACGAGCATAATTTTTAACCGATAAGGGTGCGCGTCGATCTGAGTTCCCTTCACGCAGCACTGGGTTAACTGCCGAACCCAACACCTTGGCATAGGTCGCTTTAATTTTTTCTTGTTCAGGCGTTTGCGGTGTGGCGGGATAATCGGGAATGGCATAACCCTGTGCTTGCAGTTCGGCAATGGCTGCACTTAACTGCGGTATAGACGCGGAAATATTGGGCAACTTGATAATATTCGCTTCGGGCAACAATGCGATTGCGCCCAATTCCGCGAGCGCATCACCGACTTGCTGTTCTGGCTTAAGGAGATCGGAAAAGTTGGCTAAAATGCGTCCGGCTAAAGAGATATCACGAGTTTCAACCCGAACACCCGCTGCCTGAGTAAATGCGGAAACAACCGGAAGAAAAGAAAAAGTGGCCAACATTGGCGCTTCGTCAGTCAAGGTGTAAATGATTTTTGCTTGCTCTGTCATGCAATCAATTCCTTAAAGAAAAAGTAAAGGGAGACGCGCTATGCCAACGTCAAATAAACGCTTTATTTTACCGCAGACCCTCGACTCTTTTGGAAATTCATAATTCAACATAGGGTGTTATTACGCAGATTTCGCACTCCGATCTCGAGTTTTGGATTTTGCGGCAAGGCGTCTTATAATAAGCGACCGATTTCGCTATCAAGAGCCTGTTGCGCATGGCCCCTCAAGTGTTGCTGTTTAACAAACCCTTCAATGTCCTCTGTCAATTTACCGACCAAAGTGCCGAAGCGGGAACCCGAGAAAATTTAAGCCACTACCTACAGCACGCGAATTTTTACCCAGCCGGTCGTTTAGATCGTGATTCGGAAGGCCTATTAGTGCTGACCGACAATGGCAAATTGCAGCAACAGATTTCGGATCCTAAATTCAAACTACCGAAAACCTATCTGGTGCAAGTCGAAGGCGTACCGACCGAGCAGGCGCTGCAACAGCTTCGCCAAGGTGTTCTGCTTAAAGATGGTCTAACCCTCCCAATTCAAGCCAACCAAGTGGCTGAACCCACTTGGTTATGGCCACGGAATCCACCGATTCGTCAGCGGCAAACGGTTGCCACAGCGTGGCTAGAATTAAGGCTGCGCGAAGGCCGAAACCGACAGGTTCGACGAATGACGGCCGCCGTTGGTTTGCCGACCTTACGCCTAATACGCATACAAATTGGTCCCTGGTCACTTGCCGAACTTGCCTCCGGAGAAAGTCGGCTTGTCGAACTTTGCGACTACCAAGCTGAACTTCCTGCTCATTTCTGTGCCCAAACACTGGCAGTTCAAGCCCCAAAAACCGCTCGGCAAAAGCGTGCGCCAACGAAGGCTAGAACAACGCGTCACAAAGGGAACGACAACCGCCGCTAGGGGCATCTGCTAAACTACGCGCATTAAGCGCCCGTTTTTTTATATGGAATAAATATATGAATCCAGCAAACTGCAAAGTGATTGTCGGTCTTTCCGGCGGAGTGGACTCCTCGGTTGCCGCCCTTCTTTTAAAACAGCAAGGCTATCAAGTAGAAGGCCTGTTTATGAAAAATTGGGAAGGCGACGACACCGAAGATTATTGCCCCGCTGCCGCCGATTTAAAAGATGTGCAAGCGGTAGCAGAAAAGCTCGGCATTCCCGTTCACATTCAGAACTTTTCAAAAACCTATTGGGATAAAGTCTTTGCCCATTTTCTAGCGGAATATGCGGCGGGACGAACACCTAACCCAGACATTCTGTGCAACAAAGAAGTCAAGTTCAAAGCCTTTCTGGAACACGCCCTTGCACTGGGTGCCGATTTTATTGCAACCGGACACTATGCCAGAATTCAACGTGATTCAAGCGATAAGTGTTGGCTGCTAAAAGGACGAGACGACAACAAAGACCAAACCTATTTTTTATACACTTTGCAGCAACACCAATTACAAAGAACGCTATTTCCCGTGGGGGAACTGACGAAACCAGAGGTGCGAAAATTAGCCGAGGATGCAGGGTTTATTACCCATGATAAAAAAGACAGTACCGGCATCTGTTTTATTGGTGAACGCAAATTTAAAGATTTTCTGCAGCGCTTTTTACCGGCACAACCTGGCGACATCGTTGATGACCAAGGTCAGCTTATTGGTCGGCATGAAGGCTTGATGTATCACACCTTAGGTCAACGCAAAGGATTGGGTATTGGCGGCGGTCATGGTCAAGGTAACGATCCTTGGTATGCTGCGGACAAAGATTTAGTCAATAACCGTTTAATTGCCGTGCAGAGCAAGCTGCACCCACTTTTACAACATCGTTACCTGCTTGCCAGTCAACTCGATTGGGTCAGTGGCCAAATGCCACCACTCAATCAAGTCCTAGAGGCCAAAATTCGCTATCGTCAAGCGCAACAACCCTGTCAATTGATTGCCACCGAACAGGGAGCCGTTCTCGTTGAGTTTAACGAACCGCAAACCGCGATTGCACCAGGGCAATCTGTGGTGTTTTATCAGGGAGACATCTGCTTAGGTGGCGGCATCATCCAGCAGCGATTGCACCACCCTGTGGCGGATTTAAGCACCAACCGCACAACCGATTCGATTGACGAATCATTTTAAGGAGTTTTATGCAAGACTACACACAGCACGATAAAACCCTTGCACTGCTGGGTATTTATCAATGCGCCAAACTGGTACATGATCTCGCCAGTAGCGGCCAAACCGATGAACGCGCTTTTGCCGCGAGTCTTCAAAGCGTCTTCGTCGATAATCCCTCTGACACGCTCAATGTTTACGGCGACAGCACCGACAACCTTCAGCTGGGCATCGCAACCCTGCTTGGACAGATGCGTTCCGATATCGCCGTTGAACAGCGCAACCTGCAAATTACCCGCTACGCCTTAAACCTGATGATTTTAGCCAAAAAACTGTTGCAGCAAGGCACAGGCTTGCAGAACATTGGTCGCATTTTAGAAACGGCCAAAGCACAACAAAGTCATTTTGGGCCGCTGCACGAAAACGTTCTGGCCACACTTGCGCGCGCCTATACCGAAAACGTCAGTAACCTGCAGCCTCGGATTATGGTGAGTGGCCACCATACGCATCTGAGTAATCAACGCACCGCCAATAAAATTCGCGCACTCTTACTGGCGGGGATTCGTTCCGCACTCTTGTGGTATCAACTCGGTGGTTCGCGTTGGAATCTTATTTGGTCGCGTAAGCAGTATCTCAAAGCCGCTAAAGCCTTGCAAAACCCTTATTGGAAACCGCAACAGCCAGCACAAGACATCACTCCTGAAGCGAAGACAGCGGCTACCGAAGATTCAACACCACACGACGACACAAACAAACCCAAAGGAGAGTAGTGACTGTCTTGCGGTTTCGCGCTGCTTTATCGATAAAAAAACCGCCTTGAGAGGCGGTTTTTTGCTTTTCAATTCACCCCACGTTTAACGAAGGGTTTGGTAAATCGCTTTTTTCTCAATATCGGCTTGCGCATGCAAGGCGTCAATTCGTGCCGAAAGCTCAGCATTAGCGGTCAACTGCAAATACCCTTCTTGTAAAGCAGAGCGGGCTTGCGGCTCAAGCGATTGATTACGCAAACCTTTCAGTTGCAATAAGATGGTATCTCCAGTACTCAATTGAAAACGGTGCCAAACACGGGCATCTGCACTGGAAGGCTTGGGTGCCTTAAAGGCTTCACTGACCATCTGTGGCAACAAGGTTTGACTATTACGATCAATCCACCCCACGTTCTGCCATTCCACGCCAGCTTGCATTAACGACTCTGGCTGCTCGCCAGACTGCAATTTTTGCAATAACGTCTCGGCCAGCTTGGCGGCCTCGGCAATCGCTGCCTCGCGCACAAGGTCTTGGCGAATTTGATCGGCCACATCCGACAAAGGCTTCTGACGTTCTTCTTCATAGCGATTTAAACGCAAAGCTACTGCGCGGTTGTCTGGCAACTCAATCGCCGTGGAGTTCAAATTATCGCGTAACACCTCATCCGAAAATGCCGCTTGAATCACTTTAGTCTCTGCAAAAATCGGATCATTACCACCGCTGCGGCTGAAAAAGTCAGAGGATTTAACCTGCAATCCCAAGGCTTCTGCAGCAGGCGCTAAACTATCGGCCTGCTCATAGACTTGAGCCGTCAGCGTTTCTAGCAACTCATAATAACGCTTTTCAGCTTGTTGACTTTTGAGTTGCGCAAGCGCTTCAGAGCGAACTTCCTCCAAAGGGGCGATCTGCTGTGGAAGAATTTTTTTCAGCGCAATCAAGTGATAACCAAACTCCGTTTTTACGGGCTCAGAGATCTGGCCTTCTTGCATGGAAAAGACCGCCTGATCAAATTCTGGCACCATCATGCCCTGTTCAAAGCGTCCAAGCTCCCCACCACTGATTGCCGAACCTGGATCTTCCGATTGAGTTTTAGCCAATTCAGCAAAGTCTTCTCCAGCTTTTAACTTGGCTTGAATTTCTTGAATTTTTTGCAAAGCCTTTTGTTCAGAAGCTTCATCACCCACTTGCATTCGAATCAAAATATGGCTCGCCTCGCGCTGCTCTGGCGTCGTGAAAAGCGATTGATTCTCTTGGTAAAATTGAGAAATCTCTTCTTCCGTTGGCGTAATGCTGGCGGCTAAATCGGCTTGTGACAGTTCAAGGTAATCCACTTTAACTTGCTCAGGGGTGACATATTGCGCCTTATCTTTTTCGTAAACCTGCGCAATCTGCTCTTCGCTGATTTGCACCGTTTCTAAAAACGGACGTTGATCGACACGCAGATAGGCAATCTCACGCTCTTGCGTTTGCAATTGGCCCAACTGCTCCACTTCCGATGCCGTGACAAAAGCAGAACTCATGAGTAAGTTTTTGAACTGGCCTTCTAAAAGGAATTGGCGCTGTTCGTATTCAAAACGCGCCACACTGAAACCGTTTCGCTGCAAAATGTCTTGATAGACCTTTTCAGAAAAAGCGCCTTCTTGTTGGAAGACTTCGGCCGTTTGAATTGCCGCCGCAAGTTGCGGATCTGAAATCAACATCGATTGTGACTCAGCCCATTGTTGAATTAATTTTGACTCAATCAAGGCATCCAAAACCTGTTCACGCAAGGTTTCATCCTGCACAACCGTGTCATACATATCACCGAACTGCTGTTGTAAACGCAGTTTCTGTGCATTATAGAGCGTTAAAAATTCACTGCTGTTAATCGCCTCACCGTTGACTTCGGCTACGGTGACAGTTTTGTCGCCTTGCGCGTATTGCTCAATGCCAAACAGAGCGAACACAATAATAATCAGCCCGATAATCACCCAAGCGACCCAGCCCTGGGCGCGATCGCGAATAGCTTGTAACATGTGCTTTCCTTCGTTGCAAAAATCCAATTAAATCGGCGGTAATAATACCAAGCTCTGTTAGGGCTTTCATTATATTTAGCCAGTGTTTCACGTTTCTTCAGGCCATAAACAAAAAACCCAAGCACAAGGCTTGGGGTTTTTCAGTAAAACGCATCACATTCAGCTTAAATTTCGCTTAGCGCGCAAAGGGGTCCTCTAAGACTAGCGTTTCAGCACGATCTGGACCAGTCGAAAGAATGGCCACTTTTACCCCAATTTCCTGCTCTAAGAACCGAATATAAGTTTGCGCAGCTTCCGGCAAGGCTTGCCAAGAAGCCACGCCAACAGTCGAGGTTTTCCAGCCAGGCAAGGTAATATAATTTGGCTCACAACGCGAATACTCATCCGCACTGGATGGAGGCAACATCAATGTCTCGCCGTCTTTTAAATAAGAGACACAAATTTTGACCTCATCCAACTCGTCCATTACATCCAACTTGGTTAAGCAGATGCCGGTTAAGCCATTAATCTGTGCCGAACGGCGCAAAGCAACGGCATCAAACCACCCGCAACGACGCTGACGGCCGGTGGTTGCGCCAAATTCATGTCCACGTTTACCCAACTCTTTTCCGACCGGATCACCAAGGTCTGTAACACAATCGTAAACCAATTCCGTTGGGAACGGCCCACCACCAACCCGCGTTGCATAGGCTTTGGTAATACCAAGAACATAATCTAACTGAGTGGGGCCAATCCCTGCTCCAGCCGCCGCGCCACCCGCTGTGGTATTGGAAGAGGTCACATAGGGGTAAGTGCCTTGATCGATATCCAACAAGGTGCCTTGAGCCCCCTCGAACATCAGGTTTTTACCCGCTCGGTTGTATTGGTCAATTAAATTTGGGATATCGGCCAGCATCGGCACAATCAAGTCTGCATAAGCTTCACACTTGGCCCACAAAGTTTCAAAATCTACCGGCGCAACCTGGTAGTAGTTGGTTAAGGCAAAATTATGAAAAGCCAAAATCTCTTGTAGTTTGTTTTTAAACTCTGGCAAATTGCGTAAATCGCCAGCGCGCAACCCTCGACGTGCGACCTTATCTTCATAAGCTGGACCAATTCCACGACCGGTCGTACCAATCGCCTTGCTGCCTCGTGCGGTTTCGCGCGCTTGATCTAAGGCAACGTGATAATCCAAAATAAGCGGACAAGCATCACTGATTTTGAGTCGATGTTTAACCTGTAAACCGCTGGCCTCCAATTGTGAGACCTCTTTTTTCAAAGCATCCGGTGCAAGCACCACGCCATTGCCGATAAAACACTCAACGTCTTCACGCAAAATGCCAGACGGAATCAAATGCAAAACCGTTTTATGACCGTCGATTACCAAGGTATGACCTGCATTATGGCCTCCCTGAAAGCGCACCACCGCAGCGACGCGGTCGGTCAATAAATCCACAATTTTTCCTTTTCCTTCGTCGCCCCACTGAGTGCCGACAACAACGATATTGCGTTTGGTCATAACTGGTCTTCTTAAAAAAATTTTTGGTTGACAAAAAAAAGAGGCGGATTAACACCTCTTTGGTCGGAGATCTGGATTACACCAGATTCCAGCTTGCGCCCTGCTTTTCTAAACGGCGGGCACCGGCTGGAATGGTCTGCGGCTCATAGGCCTTAATCACTTGAATCCCCTGCTGTTTGAGTTCCGCTACCTTAAGCTGTAAGGCGGGATCGGCCGCACAGGGCGAATAAACGGTTTCTTGCGCCACTTGATTGATTACCGGTAACAAATCCAAAGCCGTGCGCAAATCCAAACTAAAACCGGTTGCCGGTAAGGCTAAACCGAAATCGGCACTGATATTGTCATAACGTCCGCCATTGGCAATCGGTTGCAAACATCCGCAGGCGCTGTAGGCAGCAAAAATCACCCCTGTGTGGTATTCATAACCGCGAATATCCGCAAAATCGAGGTGAATCGACAGTCCAGGACGGGCTTGAACCAGATGCGAAACAACGCCTTGCATGTGTGCAAGATACGAATCAAGCCGCGCCGAAAGGCCTGTTAAATGTGTTTGAGCCTGTTCCATCACCATTTCGGCATCGCCACACAAATTCATCAACTGAGTAAAGCGAAGCGTCCATTCTGACGCAGGTAACTGCGCAACAAACGCCTCAAACTCAGGAATTGCCTTGCGTTCAAGCACATCAATTAACTGGGTTTGCAATTCATTTGACAAGCCGGCCAATTGCATCAATTCGTCCACAACGCCAACATGACCAAGGCTGAGTTTGGTCGTTAAAGGCAGACGCGTCAAGCTCTCCAACATGAGCTCAATGATTTCCAAATCGCTTTGTAATCCGCTGTGGCCAAAAATTTCCGCGCCAACTTGAATCGGACTGCGCGATCCCTTGGCTTTGTTGTTACGCGTTTTGAGCACTTCGCCAACATAGCATAAGCGTGAAATACGATCGTTGGCTTTGAGCCGATTGGCCACAATACGAGCGATTTGCGGCGTAATGTCGGCACGTACGCCCATCATCCGACCACTTTCTTGATCGGTAAAGCGGCAGGTTTCAATCGCCAAATGGCGCGCAGTACCGGTTAAAAGCGAGTCGGTAAATTCGGCCAAGGGCGGCAGAACCAAATCGTATCCGGACAGTTGGAAACCGTCGATTAACTGACGGCGATAAGCTTCAAGCTTTTGAGCTTGTGGCGGTAACAGGTCTTCCAGGCCCTCAGGCGTAAACCAGGTCGATTGTTGCATTGTGGACTTCTTTAATCTTGAATGAATGTTGATAAATCGGCGTATTGTAAAACAATTTCGCCCGCTTAACGAAAAATAAGTAGCAGAATCATCCCTAAGCCAATTGAGATTAGGCCCATGATTCGCAAGTGATTCTCAGGTTGATTGGCCGCTTCGCGCATAATGCGTTGCCAAAAGTGCGGCGCCGCAAAAGGCAAAAGGCCCTCCAAAATCAAGACCAAAGCGATGGCGGTCATCAGAAGTTCAAACATAAGCCCATAAAAAAGGTGGGTTACCCCACCTTATTCCCATTAAATCTTAAATGGATTACTGAACCTGCCCACGGTCATTAAAGTATTTAAAGAAATCGGATTTTGGATCAACAACCAAGACATCGGATTTATCTTTAAAGCTTTTCTGATACGCATTCAAGCTGTGATAAAAAGAGTAGAACTCTGGATTTTGATTATAGGCTTTTGCATAAACTTCAGCGGCTTTGGCATCGCCCTCCCCGCGAATAATCTCCGCTTGAGAATAGGCTTCTGCCAAAATCACGGAACGCTGACGATCGGCATCAGCACGGATACGTTCTGCCGCTTCAGCACCTTTAGAGCGTAAATCTTTGGCAACACGATTACGTTCTGCTTCCATACGACGGTAAACCGATTCCGAAATATCTTGTGCCAAATCAATACGCTTGATCCGCACGTCTTCAACTTCAATCCCAAAATCATCGGTAGCGCGATCGGTTGTCGCCTTAATGGCACGCGCAATTTGAACGCGCTCTCCTGAGATAACTTCACGAACCGTGCGATTACCGAATTCTGCACGTAAACCGTCTTTAACAATTTGACCTAAACGCATGTTTGCCAAACGGTAATCACCATTCATCGTCGTATAGAACTTGGCGACATCTTTAACGCGCCAGCGTACAAAAGAATCCACAATTAAGTTCTTTTTCTCACTGGTTAAAAAACGCTCTGGTTCAGAGTCAAAAGTCTGCAGACGCGCATCAAAATGGCGAACGTTGTTGACAAACGGCAGTTTGAAATGCAAACCGGGTTGAACATCCGATTTTACAATTTCCCCAAGTCGCAAGACCACTGCGGTTTCCCATTGGTTTACCGTATAAACTGAGCCACTACCCACAAACAGCACAACGGCAATCAGGATTGAGAAGATGGATTTCATTAACGTAGCTCCCTACTTCTTAAAAGTTCGCGAATATTGGACGTGGGTTGCGAAGCGGTACCATTATTAGCGGCCGAACCGCTCTGGGTGGATGGCATCATCTCTTGCGGCTTAAACGGAATTGTTGCTTGTCCGGATCCCACCATTTTATCCAACGGCAAATAGAGCAAATTATTGGTTCCAGACGAACCGACAAAGACTTTCGATGTGCTACTCAACACATTGCTTACGGCATCAATATACAAACGATTACGCGTAACTTCTGGTGCCTTCTCATACTCACCAACAATACTGACAAAACGAGAAGACTCACCCACCGCTTGCGCAATCACCTGTTCGCGATAAGCACTGGCTTCTTCCAATTGACGAGCCGCTTGACCGCGTGCCACCGGTAAGATTTCATTCGAGTAAGCTTCAGCTTCGTTAATTAAACGTTCGCGGTCCTCACGCGCTTTCACCACATCGGCAAACGCTGCTTGAACCTGCTCAGGAGGCTGAGCATCTTGTAAGTTGACAGAAGTTATTAAAATACCTGTGTTGTAGGCATCCAAACGTTCCTGGGCTTTTTGCTGCACACTGGCAACCACATCGTTACGCCCTTCAGTCAATACAAAATCCATCGTATTTTGACCAACCACTTCGCGCAGCGCACTCTCAACAGAAATCCGCAAAGACTCATCTGGATCAACGGTTTGGAACAGATAATCGCTGGCGCTGCGCACTTGGTACTGCACGGCGATCTTGAGATCGACAATGTTCTCATCTTGCGTCAACATCAAGGATTCGCTGGCAACAGAACCACTGCGATTGCGACCGTCCGAACGGTAGCCAATTTCTGAAGTACGAATTTGATCAACGTTTACAATGCGGACATTTTCAATCGGGTATGGAAGGTGCCAGTGTGGACCTGCTTTTGTCTCTTCTACATAAGCACCAAAACGGGTCACAACGCCACGCTCAGCCGGATCGACAATGTAGATACCTGATAGCATCCACACCACGCCGACTACCCCGAGGATTGCAACCGTTGCTTTGCCGTTCAGGCCTCCAGATCCATCCCCACCCGAGAATTTTTCGGTAGCTTTTTTCAGTAACTGACTCAAGTCATCATTACCATTGCGTTTTGGGCCGCGCGGTGAATTGCCTCCGCCGTTATTCCCTGAATTGCCCCAAGGATCTTGTCCCGGTTTACCTGGTTCGTTCCAAGCCATTCAACCATCTCCATGCAATTTAGCATTGTCTGCGTTCGGTTTAGACTGCGCGAATAACGGTGAAATGTACCTGCGCAGGCTCTAAGCCACGAATTTCGATATTGTAGAGAGTCTAATCTCAAATGTCATCTATTAAGGTTTTTTATCAATCCTCTATCCAGCTTTAGGTTTTTTGATACCACTGACCTGGGTATCGCGGGCAAAGGTGACTTGCCGACTCGGTTAAAACTAGACTCACTGAGCGGCTGATTCAATCACTTCCGCTTTCAACAACTCCGGCCATGTCTTTAGGCTTTGCCACTCTTGCTCGGTTAAGCTCATGGTGAACAAGCTATTACCTTGTTCATCAAAGCCTTCTTGCAAAATGGTGCCCAACTGATAGAGTTGGGCGCGTTTTTTGCCCGCCGCCACATCCAAAACCAAAGACACAGTGTAAAAACGCCCCTTAAAAAAGGAGGCCACTGCGTCCATCATTAATTCAACACCCAAACCTTGTTGTGCCGAAATCCAAACCCGAATCGGCGTCACACCGTCTTCCGCCCAATCCACCTTAGGCTCCATTGGCGTTTCTAGGGCATCAATCTTATTAAAGATTTGCAACTGGGGTACGTCTTGCGCCCCTACTTCCTGAATAACGTCTTGCACATCCGCCATTTTCTCATCACGATGCTCGTCCGAGGCGTCAATCAAATGAATCAACAAACTGGCTTCGCGTGTCTCTTCCAGCGTAGAACGAAAAGCGGTTACCAAATCATGAGGAATATGGCGAATAAACCCTACCGTATCGGCAAAAATGACCTCGCCGGCGCCTGGTAAGCGCACCTTGCGTAAGGTCGAATCTAAGGTCGCAAACAATCGATCTTCCGCATAGACGCCTGCCGAAGTCAGATAATTAAAGAGCGTCGATTTCCCCGCATTGGTGTATCCAACAATAGTCACGGTTGGCATTTCTGATTTTTGTCTTGAGCGACGACTTAAATCACGCTGTTTACGGACCTTTTCAATTTTCGACTCAAGCTGCTTGATGCGACCTTGCACTAAGCGGCGGTCGGTTTCCAACTGCGTTTCTCCAGGGCCTCGCGCGCCAATACCACCTTGACGATCCAAATGGCTCCAACCGCGTACCAGACGGGTGGACATCCGTTTAAGCAGCGCCAACTCAACCTGCAACTTTCCTTCATGTGAGCGTGCGCGCTGAGCAAAAATATCCAGAATCAAACCGACTCGATCGAGAACCTGTACCCCCAAGAAATCACTTAAATTGCGCTCTTGTGCAGGGCTTAGCGCATGATTAAAAATCACCACGTCGGCCTCATGCAAAGTCACAGCGTCCTTAATTTCTTCCGCTTTGCCCTTGCCAATAAAATACTTAGCGTCAGGGTAACTGCGTTTGGTCGTAATTAGGGTGCAAATGGCTGCGCCGGCTGAATCAACCAGCTCATAGAGCTCATCCAACTCTTCACGATCAGCTTCTTGATAAAAATCTACGTGCACCAATACGGCGCGTTCTAAATCGCGTCTTTCCAGACGATCAAATAATTCCATGCAATTTCCGGGCGTTAGGGATTAGCGGGGTCGCTATTATAGGAGAAGTGTTTGTTAGCAGAACAACTAAAATACTTGACACATTTTGACGCAAAGGCACAAGACTACCCTTATTCGGTTGAGCCTTGACGACTTGGTATTACCGAGCAAGCTAATAAGGAGTTGGGCGAATCGACCGAGTGTCAATCCGCAGGAGGCTCATCTGCACGGATTGAAGTGCAGATAAGCGATTCGAGAGCAAGAAATTAGACCGTTACTGCCTCGGTAGGCGCTGGGGATTGATCTTGACCAAACTCGTAAGGCTTTGGATCACGCATCGGCACAATCGTCGAAATAGCGTGCTTATAGACCATTTGGGTCACATTCGAACGCAATAACACCACAAATTGGTCAAAGGAATCGACTTTACCTTGAAGTTTTACCCCATTAACGAGATAGATTGAGACGTTAATTCGCTCTTTACGCAGCGCATTTAAATAAGGGTCTTGAATAGGTAGTGCCTTAGTCACTTGAACTCTCCATACTGATTTCGGGTTGGCATAAAAGAACAATACGGCCTGCCAAACCCAAGTTATTGTTATTTTTTATTGTTTTCCCCACCACAACTGGCGTGAGGGCACTCTTTGAACGTAAATGCGAAGTGAGGATATCACAGCCAGATGTAAAAAATTTATCAATAAATCTAATAACCCCAGCAATCAATTAGATTTTACTTATGTTTTGATTCTTTAGGCGCTCAGCATTCGCTGATAAAACCTTTTCATGCAAACGCTGACAAATCTGCTGCACTTGTTCGTCCAAGAGCGTTTCAAACGGATCAATCAACTGCAACGCTTGCTCTTTACGCAGCCACGTTAGCTGGCGTTTTGCCAATTGCCGCGTCGCGGCCACGCCCTTTTGCACAAGCTCATCGCCATCTATTTCACCGCATAAATACGACCAAGCTTGGCGATAACCGACCGAACGAATTGAAGGCAAGTCCGCATTCAATCGAGGATTCTGAAACAAAAGCTCAACCTCAGACAAAAAACCTTGCGCCATCATCTGCATAAAACGCTGTTCAATTTGCTGGTGTAAACGCGCTCGATCCTGCGCGATTAAACCGACTTTATGTAAGCAAAACTCGCTAAGCGCTTGTTTAGTAGGCGCTTGCTGCCACTCTGTCAAACTTTTACCCGAAGCAAGATACACTTCCAGAGCGCGAATCAACCGCTGCGGATCATTTGGGTGAATGCGCTTAGCGGCAACCGCATCCACTTCGGCCAACTGAGTATGTAAGCTATCCGGCGCCGCCAACCATTGTTGTTGCAAAGCTTGACGAATCGCTTCATCCGCTTGAGGCAAGGCATTCATACCCTGCTGTAACGCATTGAAATACATCATGGTTCCACCCACCATCACCGGCAGATTTCCACGCGCGAAAATCTCTTCTACTAAACGGTGCGTATCCTGCACAAAGGCCGACGCCGAATAGGATTCATGAGGGTCAAGAATATCAATTAGATGATGCGGCACACGGGCTTGTTCGGCCAAAGTAGGTTTGGCGGTGCCAATATCCATGCCACGATAAATCAAAGCAGAATCCACACTGATAATTTCCATCGGCAAACAGTCTGCTAACGCCATCGACAACCGACTTTTCCCGCTGGCGGTTGGTCCCATAATCGCCAGAACGGTTTTTTGAGTCAAAAGGCTATCCCAATGCTCTACCAAATTCTGGCAAACGCCATACTGATGTGTTTCTTTCAACAAGGTCTCCTAGTCTCCAGCGGCGGTTACTGCCCGCGTAAAAACAATTTATCTAACTGCTGCATGCTTAATTGCACCCAGGTTGGACGGCCATGATTACACTGATCAATATTCACCGTAGCTTCCATCTGTCGCAGTAACGCATTCATCTCATCGAGACTCAGCTGGCGATTGGCACGAACGGCACCATGACACGCCATGGTTGACAGGATACGATCAATTTGAGCCTCTAAACGTGATGACTCGCCCATCTCCGCCAACTCAACCAACACCTCTTCCAAAAGGGGCAATAAATCGGTTTTCAGCAGCAGGGTCGGCACGGCTAGTATTTTAAGTTGCTCAGGGCCCAAGGCTTCCAGATGAAATCCCAAAGGGATAAAGTGTTCCGCAAATTGCTCAAACACCAGCATCTGACTGCGTGCCAAATGGACAACCATTGGCACCAACAAGGGTTGAGATTGCAGGCGTAATGTCTGCCACTGCGCTTTAAAACGTTCATAAACCACCCGTTCATGCGCAGCATGCATATCGACCAACACTAAGCCTTGTTGGTTCTCCGCCAAAATATAAACACCATGCAGCTGGGCTTTCGCAAATCCTAAAGGCGGAATGTCCTTTGTTGGCTGACTGGCCAAAGAAGCAGAAACTGCGGCATCGCTCTCACGCCTTTGCGCCAACAAACGGTTTAAAATCGGTTGCGCTCGCCCGCTGCTTGAAGGCTGCTGAAAATCAAACGCTTGCGTCAGGTTTACCGAACGCTCGCGCGAGCTCTCTGCGCTAAAGTTGAGCGGCAAACTGCCGGCCACGGCTGGCGGGGCAGCAAGAGAGTAATGACTGCCTGGTTCCGCAACACTATCAAGGTCTTGCGACAAACTTCGGCCACTGCCAGGCTGTTGCGTCAGTGCAGCGGCTAAAGGCTGGGCAATCTGATCACGAACCCCTCTGCGAATAAAATCATATACGTCACGGCTTTGGGCAAAGCGCACTTCGTGTTTTGCCGGATGCACATTCACATCCAACTCCTCGGCCGGCACTTCTAAAAACAAGACATAAGCGGGATGGCGGCCGTGATAAAGCACATCGGCATAAGCCTGCTTCAAAGCAAACGCTAAATTACGGTCCTTAACCACTCGCCCATTGACAAACAAATACTGCATATCGGCTTGCGCCCGACTGAACGTTGGCAAAGCGACCCAGCCACTTAAACGCCAAGAGGACAACGTACAGTTTATTTCTAAGGAATGCTGTACAAAATCCTGATTTAGAAGCGTTTTTAACCTTAAGGTTACTGAAGATTCACAGTCACATGCCGGCAAGCGATACACCGTTTTGTGATTATGTTGCAAATGAAAACCCACTAACGGATGACTCAAAGCGATGCGTTTTACCCACTGCTCTACCTGTAAAAACTCGCTACGCGGGCTGCGCAAAAACTTTTTGCGGGCCGGTGTATTAAAAAACAACTGCTGTACCTTAACACGGGTGCCAAAAACCCCAGCCGCCGGCTCGGGTCCTTGCCAACAACCATCCCCCTGCGCGCTCAGCTGCCAAGCGTGTGCATCCTGTTGAGTTCGGCTCAGAATCTGAAAATTCGCAACCGAGCTGATACTGGCCAAAGCCTCACCACGAAACCCCAAAGAACGAACCGCAGTAAGCTCCTGCAATGAATAAATTTTACTGGTGGCATGCCGACTGACCGCCAATCGTAACTCATTTGCTGGAATACCTCGCCCGTTATCACACACCTCAATGGAGGCAATCCCCCCTTCTAGCAGCTGGATTTCAATGAAATCGGCTCCCGAATCCAACGCGTTTTCCAATAACTCTTTAACCACCGATGCCGGGCGTTCAACCACTTCACCGGCCGCAATTTGGTCCGCTAAATTCTCCGGCAATAAAGCAATCGGACGCATCGGAGCCGCGCACTGTTTTTCAGCCAACCAAGCCAGAACAGACATTTATTTTGCTACCTCGTGAACAAATGGAGCCATCAATCTACAAGACACCGCAAGTGCCTCTAAGAAACAACGCGCACATTATACTGGCGACTAGGCAGCCCGTCATAAACTGTTAGAATAATCCCCATTTTAAGACCACCGTACTCGCCAGCAAGGCGCCATGAAACTGGCCAGTCAAACGTATCTGGCAAGAATAAACAACTTAGAAAGGCGCTGATAAACAAGTCGCCGATAAATAGCACAGGAGAAGGCAATGGGATTTTTTGAAAAATGGTTTGGCACAACCAATGAAATGCCCCCCGAATTGCAACAGGCCATCGAAGCCCAGTTAAAAACCTATTCGTTGCCTTATATCGAGCAAGACCTGATTCAACTGAAAGCCTTAAAAGCCTTACACCTTAAAGGTACAACCTTGACCGTGGAAATTGCCCTGCCCTATGCCTGTAAAAGTCTTTGGCCGGCCATAGAACAAAACCTTTGCCAGGCGCTGCAAACTCTAGAGGCAATTCAAACAGTCGAATTTGCGTTCAGCACACAGATTGTCGCGCATGATGTGCAAAAAGGCACCACGCCCCTGCCAAACGTTAAAAACATTCTTGCCATCGCATCTGGCAAGGGCGGGGTTGGCAAATCCACCACTGCCGTTAACTTAGCCCTCGCATTACAACAAGAAGGCGCTCGTGTTGGCATTCTCGATGCCGATATCTACGGCCCAAGCATTCCCACCATGCTCAATATCAAAGAAAAACCACAAACCCAAGACGGCAAAAGCATGCAACCACTGCTCGCCTACGGCCTGCAAGCCATGTCAATCGGTGCGCTGATTGAAGAGGATTCACCGATGATTTGGCGCGGCCCCATTGTGACTCAAACCCTAACCCAACTGCTAAAAGAAACCAATTGGGACAACTTGGATTATCTGGTGATTGATTTGCCACCCGGCACTGGCGACGTCCAATTAACGCTGGCACAGCAAATCCCGGTTACCGGAGCGGTGATTGTTACAACACCACAACAAATCTCATTAATAGACGCCAAAAAAGGCTTGAAAATGTTTCAAAAAGTGGAAATTCCCATCCTCGGAATTATCGAAAATATGAGCACGCACATTTGCTCAAATTGCGGACACGAAGAAGCTATTTTTGGCGCACACGGCGGCGAAAACATGGCTCAACAATATCAAGTACCGTTTTTAGGCGCACTGCCCTTGCAAAAACGCATTCGTGAGCAAGCCGACCAAGGCGCACCCACCGTCACCGCCGAACCCAACAGCGACATCGCCAACAAATACCGCGCCATCGCACAGCAGATTAGCGCCCAAATTGGCGGCAAAAAACGCAACTACGCCAACATCTTCCCCAAAATCGTGATTCAAAACACTTAAGGAGACACAGAACAAGTTCTTTACCTTGTAGCCTGCAAGATTATTTAACCCATTCTCCGTACTAAAAGGTGGCGCTCAGAGGCAATTGGCAAAGAAAGTCTGCTTACAACCGATTTTAGCGCCTCGATGCGATGCTGGAGCAAGCCTTTTGAGCAAGCCCCTCTTGAGAAAGCGCGGAAAATTTAGAGGAAAGGCTTTACAATATCGGGCTATTTTCTTGGTGCCGCTGCAGGTTGTCGTTGTGCCGAGGGGTTTTGTTTTCGCATTGATTAAGGATCGCAGTACATGACGGCTTCGCCCTCTTCTCCCCGCAAAATTTTGATTACCAGTGCTCTGCCATACGCGAATGGTCCCATCCATTTAGGCCATATGGTGGAGTATATCCAAACCGATATTTGGTCACGTTTTCAGAAAATGCGCGGGAACCTTTGTACTTATGTTTGTGCAGACGATGCACACGGCACCCCAATTATGCTGCGTGCTGAAGCCGAAGGCATTTCCCCAGAGCAGTTGATTGCCAAATCTTCGATTGATCACCAAACCGATTTTGCTGGTTTCCACATTGGCTTTGATCATTATCACAGCACGCATTCGGATGAAAACCGCGAGTTTGCTGCCTTAATTTACAACCGATTGAAAGACAAGGGATATATTTCGCGCCGGGCAATTTCGCAATTTTTTGACCCAGAAAAGCAGATGTTTCTGCCGGACCGTTTTGTGAAAGGCACCTGTCCAAAATGTGGTGCGCACGACCAATATGGCGATAATTGCGAAGCCTGCGGTGCGACCTATGCGCCAACCGATTTGATCAATCCAAAATCAGCGGTTTCGGGTGCCACCCCTATTGAAAAAGATTCGGATCACCTGTTTTTTGAGCTGGGGCAGTTTGCTGAAATGCTAAAAACCTGGACCCGCGGAGGGCACCTGCAAACCCAAATCGCCAATAAAATTGATGAATGGCTGGAAAGCGGCCTTCGTGGCTGGGATATATCGCGCGATGCACCCTATTTTGGTTTTGAAATCCCAGGCGAACAAAACAAGTTTTTCTATGTTTGGCTGGATGCACCAATTGGCTATATGTCCAGCTTTAAAGCCTATTGCGATCAGTCTGGCTTAGATTTTGACGAGTATTGGCAAAAAGACTCCAAAGCCGAGCTGTATCATTTTATCGGCAAAGACATTATTAACTTTCATGCCCTTTTTTGGCCGGCGATGTTAAGTGGTGCCGATTTCCGCACCCCTGATGCGGTTTATGCGCATGGTTTTCTAACCGTTGACGGGCAAAAAATGTCCAAGTCACGTGGCACTTTCATTATGGCCAAAACCTATCTGGAGCACCTGAATCCGGAATATCTGCGTTATTACTTTGCCGCTAAGCTGACGAGCCGCATTGATGACATCGATTTAAATTTGGAAGATTTTGCCCAGCGTGTAAACTCCGATTTGGTTGGCAAAGTCATTAATATTGCCAGTCGGTGTGCGGGCTTTGTCACGAAAAAGTTTGATGGCAAACTCGCTGCCAGCCTGAGCCCCAGTGCGGCTGAACTTTATGCAGGCTTTGTCGATAAATCTCAAGAAATTGCCAATCTGTACGAACAACGCGAATACAGTCATGCCATGCGTGAAATTATGGCACTGGCTGATAAGGCCAATGAGTACATCGCAGACACGGCACCTTGGGTCTTGGCAAAAACCGAGGGCAAGGAGGCTGAGCTGCACGAATCGGTTTCGGTAGGGCTTAATCTGTTCCGAGTGTTAATGAATTACTTAGCACCGGTTCTGCCCAAAACGGCGGCTGAGGCGCGGGAATTTTTAAATATTCAAGACTCTAGCTGGGATGCGATTACCCAACCGTTGTTAAATCATAAAATCAATCCTTTCAATGCCTTAATGACGCGACTTGAAATGACTTCGATTGAAAAAATGGTAGAAGCATCCGCCAGTTCACTGGGGGCAAAAAGCGCGCCCGACGGCAAAAAAGACGATCCAAAACCGAAAAAAACTCACAACCAAAGCGAGCACCCTATGACCGCAGAAAATACACTTCCCACGGCTATCTCGGCAGAGTTTGACCCCCTAGCTGCCACGATTGGCATTGAAGAGTTTGCCAAAATCGATCTGCGAATCGCCAAAATTGTTCATGCTGAGGCGGTTCCAGAAGCGGATAAATTGGTCAAACTGACGCTGGATATCGGTTTTGAACAACGGCAGGTGTTTGCGGGCATCAAAGCCGCTTACGAGCCCGAAGCGTTGATTGGTAAGCTTACGGTCATGGTTGCCAATCTGGCGCCGCGTAAAATGCGATTTGGGGTTTCTGAGGGGATGGTTTTGGCGGCTGGCCCTGGTGGATCTGACTTGTACATCCTGAACCCAGACGACGGTGCTAAACCGGGCATGCGTGTTAAATAATGCCCGTGAAAGTAGGCCCGTAAGACCGAAGACCAAAGCGTCGCCCAGTCCGCATTTTTTGAGCCTTTTAAATGCGGGGCAGTACCACGGAGTCAAAGGCGTTCTAACCGTTTCGCGCGGTCAGCACGTCCCAGTCGGTCAATACTCGTCAATATAAGGGACACACATGCAAGATTATGTATTAATTCTGATTAGTACGGTTTTGGTCAATAACTTTGTCTTGGTCAAGTTCTTGGGCTTGTGTCCGTTTATGGGCGTCTCTAAAAAAACCGATGCGGCACTCGGTATGGGGTTGGCCACCACTTTTGTTCTTACGCTCTCTTCGGTACTGAGTTACCTGATTTATACCTATCTGCTCCAACCCTTTGGTTTAGAGTTCTTGCAAACCATTGCTTTTATTTTGGCGATTGCCGCGGTCGTCGGTTTTACCGAAATGGCGATTCATAAAACCTCGCCGGTTTTATACCAAGTGCTGGGCATTTATTTACCGCTCATTACCACCAACTGCGCCGTTTTAGGTGTGGCATTGTTGAATGTTGGTGAACAAAACACCTTTATTGAATCGGCGTTTTACGGCATGGGCGCAGCCATTGGTTTTACGATGGTGATGGTGATGTTTGCCTCCATTCGTGAGCGCCTAGAAGTGGCCGATGTTCCTGGCCCATTTAAGGGAGCCCCGATTGCCTTAATTACGGCCGGACTGATGTCAATGGCATTTATGGGTTTTGGAGGCTTGGTGTAAATGAGTTGGCTGCAAGGATTAGAAGCCATCGGTATTTTTCTGGCCTTAGCCCTTCTGTTTGGCTTAGCGTTGGGCTATGCAGCAGTACGTTTTAAGGTGGAAGGCAATCCAATGGCGGAGCGTCTCGATCAGGAGCTGCCACAAACTCAGTGCGGCCAATGTGGTTTCCCAGGATGTAAACCCTATGCAGAAGCCTTGGCGCGCGGCGAATCCGAAGTGAATCTATGCGTGCCTGGCGGCACCGAAGTCATGATTAAAATTGCAGAAATTACCGGTCGCGATCCCAAACAGATGGCTGAAGGTGTGGAAGAGAATCCCCCTATCGAGACCGCTTGGATTAATGAAGACTTGTGCATTGGCTGCGTTTTGTGCATTAAAGCCTGTCCGGTCGATGCCATTTTGGGCGCCACCAAACTCATGCACACAGTTATTCAAAAAGAGTGCACTGGCTGCGAGCTTTGTGTACCCGTCTGCCCGGTTGATTGCATTGAAATGCGACCGGTTGCAACCCATTTAAAAAATTGGCAATGGCCAGAACCAGAAACCCTTGTCCATAATAAACCCCTAGCCAGTTTACTGGTCAGGGAGGGATAGAGCATGGCCTTTCTCTCAACCCTTGCAAAACTGATTAGCCCGCTCTATCCGATGGCCAAGCGTTGGCTGTATCGTTTTCATGGCGGCATTTTTCCGCAGTACAACAAATCCCTGAGCACGCGTAATCCGATTGTTCCAGCAATCCTGCCCTCCGAGCTGATTTTGCCGCTCAGTCAAGCTGTTGGCGAAGTGGCTGAACCGGTGGTACAGGTCGGTGATCGTGTTCGTAAAAATCAGCTGATTGCACGGTCGAAAGAAGATGCTGAACGCAAGTTAGTCGTTGCCATTCACGCCCCCACATCTGGAAACATTGTCGCGATTGAGCCGCGCACGCTGGCGCACCCATCTGGGCTAAAAGAGCTCTGTTTGGTGTTGCAGCCGGATGGGCAAAACGATGCGATTGAGAATGCGTTGCACAGCGATGGCGCTTGGCCGCAAACCCCTCAAGCCTTAAAAAAACTCCTGGCCGAATCCGGCATTATCGGCATGGGTGGCGCGGGTTTTCCAACCTATGCAAAATTGCCCAATGTCCCAGGAAAAATTCACACACTCATTATTAATGGTGCGGAATGCGAGCCTTTTATCAGCTGCGATGATTTGCTCATGCAAACCCAGGCGCAAGAGATTTTACTCGGCGGACAAATTACGGCTAATGCTTTGGGCGCTCAACAATTACTATGTGGGATTGAAACCAATAAACCGGACGCGATTGCCGCAATACAACAAGCAATTACGCAGCTACAGGCTCTTAATCAAGCGCCAGTGCCAATGCAACTGATGCAAGTGGCCACCGTCTATCCAATGGGAGGGCAGAAACAGCTCGTCTATGAAATGACCGGCATTGAACTCCAATCAGGCGGTCACGCCAGCGATCAAGGTTTGTTAATGATGAACGTGGCTACTTTGCGCGCCATCTATCGAGCGGTTCAGCTGGGCGAACCCCTAACCTCTCGTCTGGTCACCGTCAGTGGCCTCGGTTTAGAGAGCGGGTTCAATGTCGAGGCTTTGATTGGTACTCCTTTTGACGAGCTGGCCGCTTTAGCTCGCCCTAAATTTCCATTAGATTACCCCCTGATTATGGGCGGGCCGATGATGGGAGTACAGATGCCAAATAATCATGTTCCGGTGCTCAAGACCACCAATTGCATTTTGGCCAATCCTCCACAGCCACGGGAAATTCAAATGCCTTGTATTCGTTGTGGAGAGTGCATGGACGCCTGTCCGGTCAATTTACTCCCACAACAAATGTATTGGCATGCACAAGGCCATGAATTTGATAAGGTTGAAAAACTGAACATTAAGGACTGTATTGAATGTGGCTGCTGCAGCTATGTTTGTCCTAGCCACATTCCGTTGGTTCAGTACTATCGGCATGCTAAGGCCGAAATCAAGCAACGCCATGCCGAAAAGGCCGCTGCCGAACTTGCCAAACAACGTCATGCGTTTCGATTGGCCCGCCTAGAGCGTGAAAAAGCTGAACGCGAAGCGCGCTTAAAAGCCAAAAAAGCGGCTGTCAAAACCATGCCGGCCGCCGCAACAAACGAAGCCGCGACTCTGGTTACAGAAAACGCTACGACACTCAGTGCTCGCGAAAAAGCCATCTTAGCGGCCCAAGCCGCTGCCGCGCGCAAAGAGGGCCAAACCGACAATGACAAAAAAACCAAAGGTCAAAGTCTGGGAACCAACAAAGACAAGACAGCAGCAGCCGAAGCCGCGAAAAAACGCGCCTTAGAAGCGGCTCAAAAAGCCCGCGCAACCACAGCGACCCCAAAAACCGCTGACACACCCTCCCCAGTCACGCCCCAAAATGCACGAGATAAGGCAATTGCTGCTGCCAAGGCAGCGGCAGCCAAAAAAGCCGTCGCGCTACCTCCCTTGGCAACTGACCAAATCACCGATTTGAGTGCAAATGAGGGATTCACTTCTACAGCGCTGCAAAAAGAAGAGGCACGACGTGCCGCCGTAGAGGCCGCGCGGGCGAATGCCAAGGCTCGTAAAGCCCTGAAGGACTCTGGCACCGAAAACATAACAGCAGCAACCGCTGAACCCTCTACTCCAATGATGGATGCTCGCCAAAAAGCCATCGCAGCGGCAAAGGCCGCGGCGGCCAAACGTGCCCAAACACCTCCTCAATCCGATGCCATTGCCAAGAAGGATCGATCTGAATGATTTCGTCTTCGCCCTTTACTCATAATGACCAAACCGTTCGCAAGGTGATGCTTCAGGTGCAATTTGCAGCCTTTCCCGCGCTCTTTGTTCATATTTATTTGTTTGGTTTTGGCATTGTGGTGCAATGGCTGTTGGCGGTGGTGACCTATTTGGTGGTCGAAACCGTTATGCTCAAATTACGCGGTCGCCCTGTTCAACCATTTTTAACCGATATGAGCGCAATGATTACCATAACCGGCTTGGTATTTTGCATTCCTCCGACAGCGCCCTGGTGGGTGGTGGTCAGTGGCTCAGCATTTGCATTGATTTTTGGCAAACATTTGTATGGCGGCTTGGGCTATAACCCATTCAATCCGGCGATGCTTGGCTATGCGTTTTTAATTATTTCCTTTCCCGTTCCGATGACGCAATGGATTATGCCGGCTGAAATCAGTGGGCATTTTCTCAGCTTCGGCGATGCCTTCCAGATCATTTTTACCGGCAATCTAAGCAGTACCAGTTTTGATATGCTCACCGGTGCTACCCCGCTGAATGAGATGCGAATTGGCTTGGCGCAAGGCATTTCAGTGGCAGAGACCTTAGCGCCGATTGCAGGACACACCAGCCAAACCCATTTTTGGCTTGGACTCAACAGCTGGGCTTGGATCAATATTGCGTTTCTGTTGGGCGGAGTTTATCTCTTGTATAAACGCACTATTCGTTGGCAATTTCCTGTTGGCTTTCTGGGTTCGCTTTTCTTAATTGCATGGATTTTTCACAGTTACAATCCAGAAATGTACCCGCCAGCCAGTTTTGTGTTACTCAGCGGCGGTACCATGTTGGCGGCATTTTTTATCATTACGGATCCGGTGTCGGCCAGTACCACTCCGCTTGGACGTTTTATTTATGCGTGTGGCATCGGTATTTTGGTGTATGTGATTCGAACATGGGGCAGTTTTCCAGATGGCTTAGCCTTTGCCATTCTTTTGATGAACATCGCGGTCCCCTTAATTGATCAATACACTCAACCCAGAGTGTTTGGGCATTCACGTTAAGCTTTTGAGGAGCAGACCAACATGGCGCAACCCCCTAAATTAAACGTGCATTTATGGCATGCCATGCGTCAATCGGCTGGCAAACTGAGCCTATTTGTTTTAATTTGCATTGTCTTGCTGCTGCTGGTACGTCACCTAACGGATGCACGCATTCAAATGGCCGAGCAGCAAACCTTGCTTGACCGTTTTAATGAAGTCTTACCTGCTCAACTTTATGACAATAACCCTTTGCAAGACACTCGCCTGCTCAAAGAGCCTGAGTTATTACGCAAACTGGGCGCCCAGCAGCCGGTTACGTTTTATCGAGTACGGCAAGGTTTAAAACCAATTGGCACCCTTTTTCAAGTCGTTGCCCCTAATGGTTACAGCGGTAAAATTCATTTGTTAATTGCGGTATTTGCTGATGGTCAAATTGCCGGAGTACGCGTCCTTAAACACGCAGAAACCCCAGGCCTAGGCGACAAAATTGAACGAGCCAAAGATGATTGGATTCTGAGCTTTGATGGCCGAATTTTAACCGATGGCAACGCGAATGACTGGGCCGTTAAAAAAGATGGCGGCGATTTTGACCAGTTTACCGGCGCAACGATTACACCTCGGGCAGTGGTTGGCGCCATCAAACGAGCGCTTGAAGTAGTGAACCAGCAGGGAAGCAAACTTTATGACTGAATCAGGCCAAGAGACAATAGCGCCTCCTATCCACAACGATTTTTGGGCAAAAAAAAGAGCAGAGTATCAGACGATTGCGCAAAACGGTTTGTGGCGCAACAACCAAGCCCTGGTTGCACTTCTGGGTTTGTGTCCGCTATTAGCTGTGTCAAATAACGCGATTAATGGTTTAGGTTTGGGCTTGGCTACCCTTGCTGTCTTAATGATTTCCAATGGCTTAGTGTCGTTAATTCGCCAACAAGTCAGTTCAGAAATTCGTATTCCCGTTTTTATTGCCATTATTGCCACAGCCGTCACCCTAATTGATTTATTGATGAATGCCTATTTTCATAGCCTCCATGCCATTCTCGGCATTTTTATTCCTTTAATTGTCACCAACTGCGCCATTCTTGGTCGTGCTGAAGCCTATGCATCCAAAAACAGCCCAGATAAAGCGCTTTTGGACGGTTTTTTTATGGGGCTGGGCTTTTTATTGGTACTGGTTTTATTGGGCGCTCTGCGCGAACTGATTGGTCAGGGTACGCTTTTGGACCAGGCACATTTGATGTTTGGGGAGGCTGCACGTGAATGGAAAATCGTGCTCAGTGCCGATTATCAGGGCGTGCTCTTAGCAATCTTGCCGCCTGGTGCTTTTATTGGTTTGGGACTGCTGATTGCGCTAAAAAATACCATCGAGGCAAAAAAAATCGCAAAACGTCAACAGGATCTCGGCATCGCCATTGCGGTGGTGCAAAAATGAACAAAGCCAAACGCCTTGAAATTTTTCAGCGCTTAAGCGCGGCTATCCCCGAACCGGAAACGGAGCTGGAATACGCCAGCACCTTTGAGCTGTTAATTGCGGTCATTCTCTCGGCGCAGGCCACCGATAAGGGAGTGAACCTCGCCACTCGCAAGCTGTTTCCGGTGGCTAATACACCCGAAGCCCTTTACGCCTTGGGCGTAGACGGTTTAAAGACTTACATCAAAACCATCGGCTTGTTTAACAGTAAAGCGGAAAACATTATCAAAACCTGCAAAATGTTAATCGACTTACACAATTCACAGGTGCCCGATAATCGTCCTGCCCTGGAAGCCTTGCCCGGTGTGGGTCGTAAAACCGCAAATGTGGTGCTTAATACGGCTTTTGGTCAAGCGACCATGGCGGTGGACACCCATATTTTTCGAGTTGCAAACCGAACCGGCTTAGCGCCTGGAAAAACGGTTTTAGCCGTTGAAAAAGCACTTCTAAAAAATGTGCCAAAAGATTATTTAATCCCCGCGCACCATCTTTTGATTCTGCACGGCCGCTATACCTGCACCGCGCGCAAACCGCGCTGTGGCGCTTGCTGTATTTATGATTTATGCGAGTACAAAACAAAAACCGAATAATTTTTAACCCCAAAGTACATCAAAATTCTGCTTATTTTGGCAGTTCAACTTGATGCACTTCGTTTCCTTCGCGGGTCAAATAGATGCTATACACTTCAGAACGAGATAAACTCAGACAATTTTACGTCGATTGCTGGAAAAAAGCCCGACTGGGTCTGCCGCTGGAACCCATGGAACAAATGGTCGCGCGGGTCATTGAAATGCATCCCGAATACCATCGTCTACTGGAAAATGCCCAGCATCTCGGCAACGAGTACAAGCCAGAAGATGGTCAAACCAATCCTTTTTTGCATATGAGCATGCATCTCGGCTTGCAAGAACAAGTGGTGCTTGATCGCCCTGCTGGCATTCAGGCGCTCTACCAGCAGTTGGGCGAAAAAATTGGCGATGTGATGCGCACTGAACACGCGATGATGGAGTGTTTAGGAGAAATGATGTGGCAAGCGCAACGCACCCAAACAGAGCCGGATGAAAGCGCCTATTTAGGTTGTCTGCGCGATCTGCTTCGTCAGTATTAATGCCTTTTGAACACTGAGCCGCCCTTGGATTTTCGTCAAAAATGGATTTTCGTCAAAAAACCGCCTACAGCCTCAACCAAAAACCGGGTGAAAGGGTTCTGCAGCCGCTGCATCTCTTTACCGATGGCGCCTATTTTGCTCAACACCATCTTGGAGGTTGGGGCGTTGCAATTTATGATCAAAACCAGCAGCTCATTCATCAACTTAATGGGGTCGAAGCTGCGGACTCTAGCTTACAAATGGAACTGAAGGCAGTCATTCAAGCCTTGGAATGGTGCCAAAATCGGCCCAAAAACACCCAGATTGCGCTCTACACCGATGCCAAAATCGTACTGGAAGGACTCTTTGAAAAAGTGCCAATTTGGCACAAAAATCACTGGCATGGCGCGAACGGAAACTCAGTTGTGTTTGCTGAACTTTGGCAAAAACTGTTCGACCTTGCCAATCAACCCAATATTACTTTTTACTGGATTAAAGGTCACCGCCGACATCCACAAAACCAGTTGGCCGATCAATTGGCAAGACAAACCATTTTGAATTTGAAATCACCTCAAAGGTGCTTTTCAATCAGCGCGCCTTAAGAACGATTAGGGAAACTCACTGACTGATTCGGTAATTAACCGCAACTGAATTTGCCTCATCAAACACTTGGTAACTCAAACCGATACGGTGATTTTGTGCAGGCCAATAGCCAAAACCGACACCATATAATGTCTCGTTTTGATCGCCTTGGTCATACTCAAGATAGCCAATATTGACACTGGCATCCATATTCGCCGTGAGCCAATAGTTCGCTTCTGCATCTAGACGCCAGCTCTTGTCTTTCAACTCCTGACAATTGTTTTGCAGACACAATTCTGCCCCCGTTTTAACGTAACTAACCGACGTAACCAGATCCAAATCGGCTTGAACCGGAAACGCAAAACCGACACCGGCTCGAATTTGATCTACTTGAACATCCACGCCGGACGCATCGATATTGTCTTTACGGTTTTGCATCAGGTCGGCAAAAAGAAACAGACCCTTTTCAATTTCCAACGAAGCTTTGACGCCCATATCGATCAAATCGTCGTCAAAACCGGAAACATCGCTTTTTCCAAATACTAAACCAAAACTGCTATAGCTAAAATTGGGTTCGTTTGCCATTACGAATGGCGAACTCAAAACCCCAAAAAGCAGACAGTAAGACAGCAAACGTTGCATCATAAACTCCATTTTTTAGACGTATTCAATAATTAAAAGCATATTTTTCAGCGTAATATCTCAAAACAAAATTTACTCAACAAGCGTAAAAATTATCAACTCCATCTGGCTCGCTTGACGGCCAGCCGGTTCTTATGCAAGATTAAGCACAAATTTATCTGGCAGAAAAGACGATGAAAAAACCCATTTTTGCAGTGTTCTTTTCACTGTTCTTTGCCTTTTTTCCGGTTTTTATTGCGATGATGGCTTCCTTTATCGCTCAAATCTATGGCTGTGATCTGCATGAAGGCGGTGTTTCGATTTGCCGGATTGCCGGCCACGACTGGGGGCCAATGCTTTATCAAGCTTTGGTAGCGGGCTGGCTGGCCTTGATGACTTTGCCAATTGGCATTCTGGCAGCGCTCATTAGCGGAATCTGGTTTATTAGCCTAAGAAGACGAAAATAAATGCGAATGTGCTGGACGGATTCGAGCCGATTCACACGAAAGGAAAAACTATGGGATACCTGTATTTGGCTCTTGCCATTTTTACGGAAGTGACGGCTACCAGTGCGTTAAAAGCGTCCGCCGAATTTACAAAACTCGGACCAAGCATTCTGGTTGTAGTGGGATATGCGGCTTCTTTTTATTTTCTCTCGCTGGTGCTTAAAACCGTGCCTTTGGGCATTACCTATGCGATTTGGGCTGGGATGGGGATTGTTTTAATTGCCGTGGTTGATGCCGTTCTGTACAAGCAAATTCCGGACTTGGCGGCCGTGATTGGCATGAGCTTGATTGTGGCGGGGGTGTTGGTTATCCATCTCTTTTCAAAAACCATTGGCCACTAATCGGCTAACGATTTTTGGTTGCGCGAATGGGTGCGGCTCTTTAGAATGCCAAAACACTTTCAAAAAAACGGAAACGTTATGGATAACACCCTTTATAAACAGCATTTACAAACCCTTTTGCAAGATTTGTATCAGCGTAAGAAAAACGAAACCGCAACGATAGAACATTTAAAAATCGAAGGATTTATGCAAGCAGGTCAACTGGGGGGCATCGTCTCCAAAAGCGAGCTGGAAGCCGAAATAGATCACGCCTATCAGACCGTATTTGGCGTGAATTTTTCCGAACGAAACCCATCGGAAAAGTCATGGTTAAATATTCCTGCTTACATTCGTGAACGCACACAAAATTAAAGACGTAAGAGAGAATCAAGCGGATATGGTAATGAGGTACTCAAGGGCTAATTAACAACCTTGAGCACCTATTTTCGAGGGGCTTTATAAACCACGTAACAATTTGCGACATGGCGATGTGGCTTGCACGGCCGCTTTTTCGTATGCAATCTCGTAGGCCAATAAGGCGAACGCATCGGGGAAGCTCTTTCCACTTTCAATGTGGGTGAAGTAGGCTTTTACCACCTGCTCTCGGTTTTGGCTATCTTGGCTTTCAGCCGCCATCGCGGGAACACTAACCCCTATCATTAATGCTGCAATCAGTATTTGTTTCATGACCAAACTCCTTTTAGAACCGGTATAGACATAAAAAACCTATACAAAACTTACCTAAAATGGTTTTTCACATCACTTTTTTAACAAAAATTACCTAAATTATGAGTCAAAACTGAGGTTTTCAGAGCTTTGACACGCATATATTTATACAAATAATTATACAAAATGAAAAATTCAATTTTTCAATCACGTTTTTAAAAAAAATAATATCGTCAAGCACTTATCTATCTCGTGATCCGAGCATCCTCTTGATTATTAATCTACCTTAAGGGTTCTCCCAAATCTCAACAACCTGTCAATCAAATACCTTAGGATAGTGTTTTGTTACGCTTACTTAGCTGAGCTTTAAGGACTATTTACCATGTCGATTCACCCACCGCCGTCCGATAACACTCACACAACTGCCCAATCTAACCCTCCGGCATGGCATTACTTAAGCAGCGCACAAACGCTGGAACAACTGTGCAGTAGCGAAGACGGTCTTTCGTCTCAAACGGTGGCCCACTTACAGCAAACCTTAGGACCAAATCGACTGCCTGCGCCGGATAAACCCCATCCTTTTTTACGCTTTGTAAGACATTTCCATAATCTTCTGATTTATGTGCTATTCACCGCTGCAGCCGTGACCGCTTTTTTAGGGCACTGGATGGATACCATCGTGATTCTAAGTGTAGTAATCGTGAACACCTTAATCAGTTTTTTTCAAGAAGGGAAAGCGCAAAAGTCCTTGGATGCGATTGCCCATTTGCTGGCACCTAATGCCAATGTCATTCGACAGGGTCAACGTCAATCCATTGCCGCCGACAATCTGGTTCCCGGCGATTTAGTCCTACTCGAAGCCGGAGACAAAGTCCCTGCCGATTTGCGTTTGCTGCGTGCGCATCAGCTCTCTATTCAAGAAGCCATGCTCACTGGTGAGTCCCTACCCGTTGTCAAAGATAGTCAACCGGTTGCACGACAGGCGGCCTTGGGCGATCGACGCTCTATGGCCTTTTCTGGAACCATGGTGATTGCAGGCCAAGGACTCGGCGTTGTAGTTGCCATTGGCAAGCACACTGAAATTGGCCGAATCAGCAATTTGTTGGCGGAAGTTCAGAGCTTAAGAACCCCATTGGTACAACAAATGGATCGGTTTGCCAAATGGCTGATGCTGGTCATTCTCAGTATCGGCGCCCTACTGGTCGCACATGGATATTGGGTGACAGGCGAAAATTTCAACCAACTTTTTATTGCCGTAGTAGGTCTATCGGTCGCGGCCATTCCCGAAGGAATGCCTGCAGTATTAACCATTACCCTCGCCATCGGCGTACAAACCATGGCTCGGCGTCATGCAATTGTGCGCCACCTGCCTGCTATTGAAACCCTCGGCTCAGTATCGGTCATTTGTACCGATAAAACCGGCACCTTGACGCGCAATGAAATGATGGTCGCTAGCGTATTAACCGCCGAACGCAAACTCGAGGTTCAAGGCGAAGGTTATGCACCAGAAGGGCCTGTACTCTGGCAAAACACCCCGCTTGACTTAAAAGCGTTATTGGCATTAAAACCCTTAGCGCATATTGCCATATTGTGCAATGACGCTCATTTACACGAACAGGCCGGCGTCTGGCAAATTCAAGGCGATCCCATGGAAGGTGCGCTGCTCAGCTTCGCTGGAAAAATCGGCTTAAGTCTAACCGAAGAACGAAAAAACTGGCCAAGAACGGATGTCATTCCATTCGATGCCAAACACCAATTTATGGCCACACTGCATCACGATCATCAACAGCACGCAGCCATTTTGGTTAAGGGCGCTCCTGAAAAAATCCTTAAGATGTGCGTTGCACAAATGCATGAAGACGGCAATCGTGCGCCCTTACAAAACGCCTATTGGCAAGCACAGGCATCGGCGATCGCAGCGGAGGGACAACGTGTATTAGCTTTCGCTCTCTTGCCGGTCGCCAGTGAGAAAACGGTTCTAGAGCTCAGCGATTTAGAAGGAAAATTGACTCTGGTGGGAATGCTCGGATTGCTTGACCCACCGCGGCCAGAAGCCATCACGGCCGTTGCGGAGTGTCAGCAAGCGGGCATTCGCGTAAAGATGATTACCGGCGACCATCGGCAAACGGCTGCGGCCATCGCCGAGCAAATCGGGTTAAAAAATCCACAGTCTGTGCTAATCGGAACGCAGATTGACCAGCTTAGTGACCTACAGCTACAACAAAAAGTCGTGGAATGCGATGTATTTGCTCGTACCAGTCCTGAACACAAGTTGCGCTTAGTCAAAGCGTTACAAACGCAAAAGTTAAGTGTTGCCATGACCGGAGATGGGGTCAATGATGCACCAGCTTTAAAGCGTGCCAACGCTGGAATTGCCATGGGCAGAAAAGGCTCTGAAGCGGCCAAAGAAGCCGCTGATTTTGTCTTGATGGATGACAATTTCGCCACCCTCAGTGCCGCAGTTAAAGAAGGCCGACGCGTTTACGATAACCTTAAAAAAGTCATCGCTTTTATGCTGCCAATTAACGGCGGCGAAGCCTCCAGTTTGATTATTGCTTTACTCATCGGTTTAACCTTGCCGATTGCGCCCACGCAACTGCTGTGGGTCAATATGATTGGTTCGGCCATTTTGGGGATGACTTTAGCGTTTGAGGCAGCGGAAGACTCTATTATGCAAAAACCACCCCGCGCGATAGATGCTCCTATCCTAGACCGCTTTGTGTTGTGGCGTGTACTGTTTGTCTCCGCACTCTTTGCTGCCGGCATTTTTGCGCAATTTTACTTGGCGTTAGCCATGGGTAAAGAACTCGAAATCGCCAGAACTATGGCCGTAAACACCTTGCTGGCGATGGAAGTGTTTTACCTTTTTAGTATTCGCTTTGGCTATACTCGTTCTTTAACTTGGCGTGGCCTGCTGGGCACCAAACCGATTTTAATCGCCTTATCCCTCGTCGTGACGGCACAACTGCTGTTTGTTTACGCCCCTTTTATGCAACGCTTTTTTCAAACCCAAGCCTTGAGTTTGCTTGAATGGGGCATGATTTTCAGCGCAGGACTGATGCTGTTTCTAATCGTTGAAATTGAAAAATGGATAGGTCGCGAACTAAAAACAAAAAAAGCAAAGATTTCGCTAGACATTTAATAAACTTACCCATAAAGTGATGTTCTGTGGAAAGAAAGTCTTTTATTTAAACGCTACATTACGTCGTTTCACATTTGTTAAACCCGTCCTGCAGTTTCTAAGTACCTGTCTTGGTTTCCATGGTTATTTTTGATTTGGTTTCTAGCCAATCAAAGACAAGTTTTATTTATTTTTAGGAACAGCACATCGTCATGTCTAACACCGTAAAAGGAACCGTTAAGTGGTTCAACGAGACTAAAGGTTTTGGTTTTATCAAGCAAGAGAACGGCCCAGACGTTTTCGCACACTTTAGCGCTATCTCCGGTTCAGGTTTCAAAACCCTAGCCGAAGGCCAAAAAGTTGAGTTCACTGTAACTCAAGGGCAAAAAGGCCCACAAGCGGAAAATATCGTGGTTCTATAATCTTAGTTTGCTCTAAGATTTCAATCCCAAGTTTCGCAAAGGCAGGTTTTCCTGCCTTTTTTATTGCCGATCCTTTTCTATTTCGCTATCCGTTCTATTTTTGCTGTCCGTGCTTTACGATGTGTTTTTGAGAGCTTGACGATCACGATGGTTGTATCACAGACAATCTCTCGCTTTAAATTGATGGATTTACATAGCGATTAAGATCGACTGCATCGCGCTTGCTTGGGTCAAGAAACTGCTCTGCATAGGCTTGGTAAACCCCAGAACGCAAAAAGAGCGCAAACACCTCACCGTCTAGCTGTCCCTGCTTGACCATTTCATACAAACAATCCAGGGCATCTGAAAGCGCATAAGTCTGTTTATAAGGACGATCCGGTGCGGTCAGGGCTTCAAAAATATCGGCAATGGCCATGATCCGTTCCGGAATTCCGAGATCTTGCGCCTGTAATTGGCGAGGATAACCACTACCATCCAATCTTTCATGGTGCGTGCCTGCGTACTTGGGGACATTACGATATTGCTGTGGCATAGGCACTTGTTCCAATAGGCGCAATGTCATGACCACATGATCCTGCATAATGAACCGTTCTTCTTCAGTCAAAGTTCCACTGGCAACACTTAAATTATGTTTTTCACCAAAATTTCGGGCGTACTTTGGCACCTTAAGCAGAAAACCCTGCTCTCGGTAAATCTCAACATTGTTATCGGTTCTCGGTATCAAATGCTCCGGCAAATCCTGCAGTAAAGTCTGCCAAGGCGTAGACGAGGTGGCCATATTTTTCCCTTCAAAACGTGATACCCCAAACCGTCGGTCGAAATGCGCTTGCCAGCTGCGCTGAGACAGAGCATCCAAACGCGCTAAAGTCACTTCATTAATGGGTATTTCACCAAGGTTCAATTCAGCCAACCAGGCAAAATCGGCTTGCAATTGCTGTTGCTGCTGTTGCAGCTCATGCCATCGAACACGTTTTTCTTCGGCATCCATTGGCTGCTGCATATTGGCGTGACAAAAAGCCAATTCAGCATCACGCCACAAGACTTCAAAGCGCATACGAATTTCATGAATTCGATTATAAAAACAGTCTAGCTTGGTGCTTTTATCTAGCACACTCTCAGGAGTGGTAATTTTTCCACTGTCATGCAACCACGCACCCAACTCAAAGGCTCTCAACTCCTCTTCACTCAAGCTAAAATCCGCAAACGGCGGCTGAGTATCTGCAAGTGCCGCACGCATGAGCATCATGCCCAATTTAGGCACTCGGCTGCAATGGGAGTAAGTATGATGCGAGCGTTTGTCAATGGCTTCGGCCAGAAGCCGACTTAAACCATGCAAAAATTGCTCTTGCTCACACTCGTACTCCTGAAAACTTTTAGCCACTTTTTGCAAGGTCTCAGAGAGTTGTTGCAGCTCATTAATATGGGTACGAACAGGGGTAATTTGCTCAAAACGTCGCTCTGCAATCAGCTGATTACGAGCCATTAATTGATGTAAGGGTCTTACAATTCGTTGACTGGCTAAACTGGCCACCCAAAGCAACACCATCAAGGTGGCGATGATGGCTGAAATAAAAGCAAACCATTGGCTTCGATAGGGAATCAACAGAAACTCTACCGCTACAAAACTGGCAAGATAAGCGGGTTGATGGTTGTACAAAATCGGACTGACCACGCTGAGGTAATCCTGCCCCTGCAAGCGCGTTTTATACAACCTTGGTGTGGCATCCGCCTCAGGCAAATCATTAAACAGCAAGAAAAAGAGTTGTTCAAACGGGGCCAGGCTGCCTTGGGTTTCGGCCCCCTGCAGATGCCACTGCGCAGCAAAATCAGCCATCGCTTCGGCAGGAATACTTTCTAAAGCGCGATTCAAAATCGGCAAAAGCGGTGCATATTTAGGTTGTAAATAAAAATGCAGGCCGTTTTCAGCCGGCAATAACGGCTGAACCGGTCGATTCAAGGTGAGATCGGAAAACTGATACTTTTGTTGGGCACGCAAAAAAGTATGAGCATTATCAATTAAGACATCAACCTCCCCTTGATTGACCGCACGCATCATCGCAGGCAAATCGTCGTATAACTTATACTGCAAGTCTGGGTAAGCGGCTAGGAGCATCTGCGTACTTTGCCACTGCCGTCCCAATGCAAAGGTTAAATTCTTAAGTTGCGATGCGGTTTCAATCGGTGCTTGCTGTTTGCGCGTAATCCAGAAATTGCTGACCTGATAATACGGCAGGCTAAACAATCCCTGCTGCGCGCGATTTTCTGAATACAGCAACGAATGCATAATATCAATGCGCCCAGCGGCAAATTGCTCAGACAATCCTTGCCAGGTATAGTCGTTGACAAATTGGATGTTTAAACCGATTTTATCGGCCAGCACCTTTAATAAGGCGACGGAAAAACCGTTCGCCTGCCCGTTTTCCACATAATCAAACGGTGCCCAGTTTTGCTGATTGGAAACTTTTAACAAGGGCAAGCTTTGAAGATAGGTTTTTTCTTCGGCACTCAACTTCAGCGGCGTTTGCAGACTCAGCGAGGGCGAAGGATGAAAGCCGGTTTCATATAAACGCTCGCCTAACCGATCAAATAAAACCGTTTGGCTGGCGGGATTGGGTTTTTGACTTTCAAACAACTCGGCCAAATGTTCGACCGTATAATCAACTGCCAACACGGCTTGATTTTCCAGGCGTTGTGAAAAGGTAATCCCCGGTGCATTGAGATGCCAAAATTGATAGGGTTTGGACTGGACAATCGCCTCACTTGAGAGCGCATTGGTAAACCATGGGCGCTGGGATGCCTGATAGTTGGTGGTTTCAACCCGCTCCGCCAAAAGCTTAAAATCGGCATCATAGTAGCGAAACCGGTAGTTGTTTTGTGACAACTTTGGTAGCACTTCAATCACCGTCCAGCGCGTTGCATCCGGCGCATGCAGCTTAGCTTGTAACGTGGGGCTCTGTTGCATATTAACCACTTCTACAAAATGATTATCCGCCGTCGCGAGATACACCGCGTAGGTTCTGGGAAAGGCCTCTAAACTATGACTAAAAAGTGCCACTAACGCCTGCGTATCCAAAGAATCTTTTTGCAAGTCTGGGTGTTTCGCCAAAATTTTGAGCAAGGCTTGGGCTTGGTCTGCCACGGCTTGGTTACTGAGTTTAATCTTCTCAAACAGCGCACTAAAACTCTCTTCACTGGCGCGAATAGCCGCTTGAATGTTGAAGTAATGCTGCAGACTTAATAGCAAGGCGGCACTGATCAAAATTAACGCCACAAAGTGGCTGAAAATATTGAGCCTAATCGAAATCTTCCAACCCATATTTCCTTACCTCAGCCACCCATTTGCATTTTTACGTACCTTTACACGCCTTTTAGCGAAAACAAAGCCTAGGAGTTGAATTCTTTTGTGAAACCGCTTATATCAGCGTCGAAATCAAGATAGCCGCCGTAAACCAGAGAATTGCGGCAGCTGAGCGATTTAACCATCGTTGTTGTTGCGGTGCCTGCAACCAAGCACGAGCTTGCTCAGCCAGCAGAGCATAAAACCCCATAACCGCGAACAAAACCCCGCCAATAATCAAAATCACCCAAAACGCATCCAGCCAGTACAAAGGCTCTAAAGAGAGAAAGTTTTGCAAAAAACCAAAGTAAAACAACAAAACTTTCGGATCCGCAAAAATGGTCATAAAACCACTTAAAAAACGTTGTCCCGCGGCAATCTGCTGATCCGACACCGTGGCGCCATTTGGCAACAAACACCAATACCGCCAACCCAGCCACAGCAAATAAAGCGCGCCAAATAATGGTAATCCGCGAAACAGAAAATCGGCTTGTTGCGCCAAGGTCGCCAAGCCAAACAAAGCCAAAGAAACAAACAACAAATCCGCACTGATAATACCCAATATCACCGGCAGAGCACTGCGAAATCCAGCGCGAAGCGATTGACTGACGGTCAGTAAAACACCCGGACCCGGACTGGCCGCCAACAGAAACATCGCAAAAGCGAGGCTCAAAACACTCCATAAACTCATGGCAAAGTCGCTATATTGAGTCCTGCTGCTGGCTTAGGGCAAAATTCGCAAACCGTCGTAAAATCTGCTGAGATTCTGGACCGGCTTGCACTTGCTGCAAAAGCTGCTCGGGATTTTGCCCACTCAACGCAATCGCTTCCAATTGCTGCTCAACATAGTAACGGCAAATTGCGGCACTGAATTCCGGATGAAATTGCAGCCCCCAAATTGCCTCTCCCAAACGAAATGCTTGATGGGCATCATGGGCGTTTTCTGCCAAAGCGGTCGAATCCGGCGGCAGCTTAACCACTGTCTGCGAATGGGTCACTTGAGCGATGAATTCAGTCGGCAAATCCGCCAACAGAGGATCTTGTTGCGCGGCCGCCTTTTTTTGAACTCGAACACTGCCCAACTCGATTCCCTGTGGATGAAAATCCACCTCGCCCCCAAAGGCTTTAGCAATGAGCTGGTGCCCGTAACAAATCCCTAAAACCGGCAAACCAAACGCTTTGGCACCGCGCAACCAAGCCTCCAGAGCCAAACTCCAAGGCAAATTATCCGTGACCATTGCATGCGAACCCGTGATGATTGCCCCGCTGAGCTGCGCGTAATCCGGCAACGCCTGCCCTTCCATCACCGCCACTTGAATGAGCGGCACCGTACTCGGCAAGTTTTGCGCAATCCAATCAGCAAAATCGCCTTGTTCGGCGGCCAAATCCGCAAAGGTATGACCGGTTTGCAAAATACAGAGTGGTTTCATACAAGCTCCCAACAGTATTCAAAAACAGCGATAATTCCATTAATCCCAAGCATCATCCGCATCGGCGGCATTTTGACGACGCTCTTGACGCCCCTCTTTACGCCGTTCGATTTCTTGCTGACGTGCCGCTTCCACTTGGCCTTTAGGATCACTGAGCACCGCATAAGCCATCTCAAAAGCCCCTTGCTGAAACTTCTTTAAACCGGTTTCGTTAAAAGCAATGCTGAGCGGAAAACGCTTGAAGATTGCGCTCTGGGTAGCGCTGTGCATCAATTGCACCTCACAGTTATCGAGCAATTGCAGCACTGCCTCCAATTTAAACCCGTCCGCCCCTCCGGCGAACTTGCCTTTTTTCATTCGCTCGCGAATCACAATTCGATCAATTTTGTAATCTTCAACCAATTTACTCAGGCTTTTTTGAAAATAACGCAAATCGTCATTCACATCCGGATTGCGACAACTTACCCGCCGCGCTCGGCACTCCGGCAAGTAAAAAAAACCATTCTGCCATTCAACTAGGGCCACTACCGCTTCACTGCCCACCAATTCGATTCCTAAAACGCGCATCTTCTTCTCTTTGTCACTGATGAATTTCAATAAAAAAGGCGGCCAAAGCCGCCTAAATCGCTTAGACCGATTGCTGCCAAGTGTCTTTTAAAGTAACCGTTCGGTTAAATACCAAGCCATCTGTGGTGCGGCTATCGCGACAAAAATAGCCTTCACGCTCAAACTGATAAGCTTGCTCAACCGGCGCTTGAGCCAAGGCCGGCTCAACAAAACCGTGTTTTACCTGCAAGGAATTGGGATTTAATACCTGGGCAAAATCGGCTTCCTTAGACGGGTTAGGTACACAAAACAAACGATCATACAAACGGAACTCGGCAGCCTGGGCACGACTCGCCTCGACAAAGTGAATCACCCCTTTCACTTTACGTCCATCGGCCGGATTTTTACCCAAAGTGGCCGCATCGTATGAGCCGTAAACCGTTATCCGACCTTGGTCATCGGTCTCACAACGCTCGGCTTTAATAATGTAAGCATTACGCAAACGAGCTTCTTTGCCGATTGCCAATCGCTGGTATTTATTATCGGGAGCCACTTCCAAAAAATCCGCACGGTCAATATATAACTCACGACCAAAGAAAATCTCGCGTTTGCCCATCGCTTCATTTTGCGGATGCACGGGTGCGAAAATCACTTCTGGTTCAGGATTTGGGTAGTTTTCAATGACCAGTTTAATCGGATCAATCACCCCCATGGTTCGGGGCGCAACACGATTTAAATCGTCGCGAATCGCTGCTTCCAAAATCCCCATTTCCGTCATGGAATCGACTTTAGAAATACCAATTCGCTCGGCAAAATCTCTCAGTGCAGCGGGCGTATAACCGCGGCGGCGCATTCCGGAAATAGTCGGCATGCGTGGGTCATCCCAACCTTCTACTAGCCGCTCATTCACCAATTGATGCAATTTTCGCTTAGACATCACCGTGTACTCTAAATTCAAGCGCGAAAACTCATATTGATGTGGACGGTCGGGCCGATTAAACGCTGCCAAATTATCCAATACCCAATCGTACAAACGGCGATTATCTTGAAACTCCAAGGTACACAAAGAATGCGTAATACCTTCAATCGCATCGGAAATACAATGTGCAAAATCGTACATGGGGTAGATACACCAAGCATCGCCGGTTTGATGATGCGTTTCAAAACGAATGCGATAGAGTGCGGGATCCCGCAGACACATAAAGGAAGAGGCCATATCAATTTTGGCTTTTAAGACGCACTCCCCTTCTTTAAAAGCCCCAGCACGCATTTTTTCAAACAAAGCTCGGTTTTCTTGCGGAGCCGTATCGCGATACGGGCTTGCTTTTCCAGGCTCTTTTAAATTGCCTCGGTATTCACGGGTCTCATCTGCATTCAAGAAGCAGACATAAGCCAAGCCCTTATCAATCAACTCCAAAGCACTCTGGTAAAAATGCTCAAAGTAGTCGGACGAATAACGCGGCTGCCCTTCCCACTGAAAACCAAGCCATTGCACATCGCGTTGAATCGATTCCACGTACTCCAAATCTTCTTTTGCCGGATTGGTATCATCAAAACGCAAATTGCATCGGCCCTGATAATCTTGAGCCAAACCGAAATTCAGACAGATGGATTTGGCATGACCAATATGCAGATACCCGTTCGGCTCAGGTGGAAAACGCGTATAAATCGTTTGATGCTTCTGGCTGGCAAGGTCTTCGTTAATAATATTTCGAATAAAATTGACGGGACGTTCTGGCGTTTCATGGGGTTTATTCATAGCGTACAACTTACCTGCAAAAGACAATCGTAAAAGCGCCGCACTCGCACCCGTATTTTGGGTGAAATACGGGCTTGGGGTGCGATTTCAAAAAGAGGAAAATTATACCATCCTCGATAAATGATGTATAAGGAAGCTCTGCCTCGATGCCCTATCAAAGCGATTACCCTGTCTTAGGGACTGATTTAGCGATGTTCAGCCATGTTTAGCCGTGCTTTGCCGAATTATCGTTGTATAAAAACTAGACTCAAATCAACCGATGGCGATGCCGCCTTACAAGAATCGGCAGTCGCATCCATCAAACTGTTCGCCAACGCGGATTGATTGCGTGCGGCAAACGCCCTTTTCTTTCAATAACAAAGTTATATCTCTTTGTTAAAGCATGGCGTGGCGGAATTTCTATTTGAAGGCTCTGCGGCAGAAAACGTGATTCATTTAGCAGATCAACAAATGCATCAACTCAAACAAAAATACAATCAACATTATCCTAAACTCAGCCAATGTCATTAACCTTTGATAATCTCCAGAAAAGCCCCTCTTGCCCATCTTAAATCAACTAGAATGACGTTTTTTGTGCTTTGGAGTTGATATGCTCAGCTATCTTCACGGTTTTCACGCCGGTAATTTTGCCGATGTTCTGAAACATTTGGTCAGTGTTCAAATTTTGAACTATCTCACCGACAAACCCAAACCGTTGTTTTACCTGGATACTCATGCCGGCAGTGGCGGTTTTGCTTTGCTCAAAGCGCAAGCGCAAAAGACTCAGGAATACCAAAACGGTATCGGTAAACTTTGGGAAATCTCTGAGCCACTGCCAGCCGCTGTTGCAGATTATCTTGAACAAGTTCGTCAGTTTAACCCGCAACCTGAGCTGAAACGCTATCCTGGCTCACCCTGGTTTGCTCAATCTTTATTGCGTGACGAAGACCGCGCCAGCCTATTTGAACTGCATCCCAAAGAGTTTGCCGACTGTCACAAGAAATTTAGTAAAGATCGTCGCTTCCGCATCTATCAAGAAGATGGATTCCACGCGTGCATGGCGCAGTTGCCACCGCGTGAAAAACGCGGCTATGTTTTGATGGACCCACCGTACGAAGTAAAACAAGACTATCGCACCGCGGTTGATACACTGATTCAAGCCCATAAAAAGTTCGCTACGGGTACCTATGCACTCTGGTATCCGGTGGTTGAACGCTCACGCATTATTCAAATGGAAAAGCGTTTTATCGCCAGCGGCATTCGCAACATTCAACGTTTTGAATTAGGGATTGCCAGCGACATTCTGCCTGGAATGAACGCCAGCGGCATGATTGTGATCAACCCACCTTGGACCCTGAAGAGTGCAATGGACGACTGCTTACCCTTTTTAGCCAATGCACTCGGTGATCGTCAAGGCTTTTACCGCAGTGAACAGTTGGTACCGGAATAAACGGTTATCACAGCACCCGCGATTTACAAGAGCAAATCGCCAAACCCCCAAACCACAGTGCCGCCAATCACCGTCCAATGCGCCAGCCAAACTTTTTTGCGCTGCCATTTAGACGGCGATAAATCCGGAATATCATCTTCCGAATCCACCTGGTCTAAGCGCCGATAGAGCAGATCCAGTTCACCGTGCATCAAGGTGTACTCGCTCATAAGGGCAAAAAGCACCACCAAACTACCAAAACGTGCAAACCAAATCGGTTCTAGCAAGACCCCCAGTAATAATCCCACTACCGCCAAAGCCCAAGCGCTCAATAAAAACAGCGTAGCTTGCTTATGTCTCATCATGATAACGCTCTTATTTTTGTCGTTGTAAACAAAGCATTTTAGGTAAAAGATTGCTTCGCGGGTGATTTCTCTCTACAATCGCGCTGTTTTTTTAAGGTGCTGCGCGCGCAACGCGCAGTTAAACGGGAAGAACTGTGTAAAACAGACGCTGCCCCCGCAACGGTGATAGAGAAAACGGATTAACAGACCATTGGAAGCGATTCCGAGAAGGCAATCCCGAACCGCTCTTCAGCCCGGATACCGGCCTTGAAAAAGGCGTCACCTGCTCCAACAGGGTGACGCAACCACCGATTGCGGAGGGCAATTGGGCGTGAATTTTTTCGGTTTCTCGGGCGCGGCCTTTCTTTTAGACTTGACTGCATCTTTGCCGTTTTAAACCAACGACCCTTTTTGCCTTCTGATAGATTCTGCATCTATTAAGAAGGATTTCATATGCAACTTACCCCCTTAAAAACGGCGCTTTTTAGCGCAACGTTTTTACCGGCTGCTGTTCTGGCAACCGATTTAACGCCTGTATTAGTCACCGCCAACCAACAGACGCAATCCTTAGCGCACATTACCGTCGACAGCGTGATAATCGATTCGGCAACCCTACAAGCCAAACACTACACAACCCTGCTTGATGCGCTGCGTGAAGTTCCAGGCATCAGCTTTACTCGCAATGGTCCAACGGGTACCAGTACCAGCCTCTTTCTTCGTGGCTCGAACAACAATCGTACCCTTGTGCTGCTGGATGGCGTTCGTTTAAACGACCCCGCCAGTACCAATGGCGCAAACTTCACCAGCATTTCGTTAAACAACATTGAACGTATCGAAATCATTAAGGGGGCCCAGTCCGGCGTTTGGGGCGCGGATGCGGCTGCAGGCGTCATCAACCTCATTAGTAAAAAAACTCCAGGCCAAAAACTGCAGCTGGAAAGCGGCGCTTACCAAACCCGTAAAGGCGCTTATAACGGCCAATTTCTTTTTGGCCAAGAACAACAACACAGCCTGCGTCTCGGCGCAGAACGTCTGCTGAGTGACGGTTTCACGGCTCAGGTTCCTGAAGGCGGCGATATCGACACCTATGAAGCCGATGGCATCGCCCAAACCCATCTGAATGCTCAACTGGATTTTGCCCTGGATAATAACCAACGCCTGATTCTCAGTCACAACCACACCGACACCTATGGCGAATACGATGGCTTTAAAGCACCCGACTCACAAAAACGCTATCAAAATCGTACCGGGTTAAGCACTCTTATTTGGCGAAATCCACAACATGAAGTGCGCCTAGAGCAGTCACGTTTTATTAGCGAACAATTAGACGAAGGCAATCCGGACCATGTGACAGGTTTGACTCAAGCACTGAACCTAAAGCAACAGCTAGGACAATGGGTACTGGGCGCTAACTACACACGCAATCAAGCCGACTCGAATAAATACAGCTGGAGCCAAGGGCAGAATCAGCAGCTCAGCGGTCGCAGTCATAGCCACGCTTTATTTAGCACTTATGCCCATCAACTGGGCGCATGGCAGTTTAACGAAGCCCTGCGTTGGGATCATTTCGACAGCTTTGGCAGCCAATTCACCGGAAAATTCGGTGCCAGCTATGCCTTTAACACGCAACACCGTCTGAGCGCCAACTTTGGCACTGCCTTTAATGCGCCATCGTTAATTCAAATCATCAATCCATTTGGGGCGCCCAATTCCGATTTGGAACCTGAAAAAACCCGTGAGGCCAGCTTGAGCTATCAGTGGCGCAGTCTAAGCCTTACCTATTTCGATAAAAACGTTCGCAATTTGATTGATGGCGAATTCGGTGCCGATGGCTACCGTTTTTTAAACATTGACGGCACGACACAAATTAAAGGCGTTGAGCTGGGTTGGCAACATCGCGTAAATTCACTCGATTTACAGCTTAACTACACCCATTTGCAAAGTAAAACGGCAAACGGTGAACCCTTGGCTCGACGCCCTAAAGATCAAGTAAATTTGGCTATCAACTGGTTTATCGACCCTCAATGGGATCTCAACCTGCACGCGCTTTATATTGGAGAGCGCCGTCCTAGCGCCTTTGATGGTCTGGCCAAAAGCACCCAATATTATGCCGTGGTCAACAGCGTACTCAACTACCAAGCCAATCAGCAAACACAACTTTATCTCAAACTTGATAATCTGTTTAACCAGCGTTACCAAGTGGTTGATGGTTTTGCCACCGCAGAACGCAGCGCCTATTTAGGTGTGAATCATGCTTTTTAAGGATCACCAATGACCCACACCCTAATGGTTCAAGGCTGCACCTCCGATGCCGGCAAAAGCACCCTTGTCGCGGGCTTGTGCCGAGCCTTGGTTCGGCGAGGGTTACACCTTGCCCCCTTTAAACCGCAAAACATGGCGCTTAACAGTGCCGTTACGCCCGATGGCGGTGAAATCGGTCGTGCTCAAGCTTTACAAGCCATGGCCGCTAAAGTCCCCTTGTCGGTTCACATGAATCCGGTACTGCTTAAACCCAACAGCGATACCGGCGCGCAAGTGATTTTGCAAGGTCAGGCGATTGGCAACTTAAATGCCATGGACTACCACGCCTATAAACCCAAGGCCGCACAAGCCGTCTTTGAGTCATTTGCGCTTCTCGCCCAGCAATATCCCTTCATTCTCGTGGAGGGCGCCGGCAGTCCAGCCGAGATTAATTTGCGCCAAAACGACATTGCCAATATGGGCTTTGCCGAAGCCATAGATTGCCCAGTGATTTTGATTGCCGACATTGACAAGGGCGGCGTCTTTGCCCACATTATTGGCACCTTAGCCTGCCTATCCCCCACGGAACAAAACCGCATTCAAGGCTTTGTCATCAACCGATTTCGCGGCGATTTGGCTCTACTTAAAGACGGTTTAGACTGGCTTGAAGCGCAAACCGGTAAGCCGGTGTTAGGGGTACTGCCCTATCTACACGGTTTGCATCTGGATGCAGAAGATGCGATTTCAACCGAAATCATTGACAAAAAAACGCCTCTCTTTACCGTGATTGCGCCTTTATTGCCGCACCTTTCGAACCACACCGATTTTGACCCGCTCATACAGCACCCACAGGTCAATTTTCGGTGGATTCCATATGGGGAGGCCATTCCACCAGCTGATTTAGTTCTCTTGCCTGGCTCCAAAAACGTGCTTATGGATTTAGCATGGTTGCGCACGCAAGGGTGGGAAAGCCATCTGCAAAAACATCTGCGCTACGGCGGCAAATTAATTGGCATTTGCGGTGGCTTACAAATGCTTGGGCAAACACTGCATGACCCGCTGCAACTGGAATCGGATACTGCCCAACCGCAACCGGGACTCGGATGGCTCCCCTTAAAGACCGTCTATCAATCCGGCAAACAGCTCCGGCAGCGCCAAGCCACTTTGCATCTCCCTGGTCAAAACCAAGCGGTGCCGATAATCGGCTATGAAATCCATCAAGGAAAAACTCAACCGCTCGAGAATGCCAAATTTGACCGAGCGCTTCAATTCGACAGTGGCGAATGGGAAGGCTATCTGAGCGCCGACCAACAAATTTTTGCCACCTATCTTCATGGCCTTTTTGACCATCCTCTGGCGCTGCAAGCCTTATTAAATTGGGCCGGCTTAACCGAAAGCAGCCCCTTTGATCTCAATCAAATGCGCGAAGCACAACTCGAGCGCCTCGCCGATACCTTAGAACAGCATCTGGACATGCCTGCCCTGCTGAATTTACTCAAGGCCCCAGTGAATGTTTAACCGGCGGAACCGGCACAAAATCCTATACAATAGCTATACACAAATTCACTACAGTATAAGGATTCGCCATGACTTCTCTGCACACTTGGCTGGGCCATCTTGGCCTAATTCCCTTTCTAGCCCTTGCTCTAGCACCGCTGTTTGAGCTAAAAGAAGCAACACTGTGGCTGGGCACCTATGCCGCCTTAATTATTAGCTTTCTGGCCGGCACCCTTTGGCAACACAGCGTACAACAAGCTGCCCGCCCTATCGCCTTGGCGTCCAATATCATCATGATACTTAGCTGGTTGACGTTGCTGCTTATTGAACAATTCGGTGCATTTCTCGCCCTTTCACTGCTGCTTTGGCTACTCTGGCGTATCGAAAAACCCTTACTTTGCTTTCCAAGCCCTTATTTCACTCTTCGCCAACGCCTGACAATCGTAGCGGCATTGAGTCTATTTTTTGCGGAATGGATCCGCTTTGTTTAAGGAATTGCTATGACTCAACACGCAGAAAAAACCGTTTTTAATAACCTTGACGCCTTGGAGCTGCCCCAAAAAATTCAGCTCATCAACGCCTGCACCGGCATTAAACCGGCCAATTTACTCGGCAGCCAAAATGCCAATGGCCAAACCAATCTCGCGCTCTTCAGCTCAGTGGTTCATCTCGGCAGCAATCCCCCGCTCATTGGTCTGGTATTACGCCCGGATAACGGCCATCGCCACAGCTATCAAAATATGCTGCAAACCGGAGTTTACAGCCTCAATGCAGTCGATGCAGTCTGGAGCGACAAAGCCCATCACACCGCGGCTAACTTTCTTATTGAACAATCCGAGTTTGAGCAAGTCGGGCTAAGCACCCATTACTATCCCAACTTTGCAGCTCCCTTTGTAGCCGAATCCCCACTGCATATTGGGCTCAAATTCGTGCAAGAAATCCCCATCCCTCTCAATCAAACCCGCCTCCTGATTGGCGAAGTACAACTGCTTGCCGTGAACCAAAACGCACTCGATTCCGAAGGACGGATCAACCTTCAAACGCTCAACATCAGCGGCATTAGCGGCCTTGATAGCTACTACCAACTTCAACGCAGCGCACTCTACCCCATGCCCAAAACTGACGAAAAACCCAACAACTTACTGAACGCATAGAACGTAAAGTCATTTCAAAAAGAATGCGAGACGTAATGAAATGCCCATTTCAATGGCATGGGCACCTAATTATGCATAGATAAAATAAGGGTAAGAAGTAAACCGTATTCCCCGAGTGCTAGCCTGAATAACCTCTACTGTTTCAATAGAGATAAGTCACGCTTCCCCAGAGTATTGGCGTTGAATCAGCGGCATTCAAATCGGATGGACGATTATTACTTAAACGCCATGCTGCTGTTAACTCTGCTTTCCAATTTTGTTTAAAGTAGCGTAAACCAATACCTGCACCACTTATATCAGTCGTTTTATTACCGCCGATTGTGGTGGTTTTATTCAGAGTGCTGCTACCAAAGTCATAGAAGGCATAGGGCATGAAATCTTTGTTGATCGCATATCGTAATTCTAACTGGCTAAACCAACCAATATCACCATAACCCTCTCCAACTGGGTAAGCGCGAACAGCATTAATCCCACCGATACCAAAATCTTCGGAAGAGTCTAAATTTTTAGTACTCCATTGACCACTAGCCCGAACATATAAGCTCGCCTTATCGGTAAGATATTGTAAACGCACTAAGTCGAGAGTCAGTTTGCCAAAATCACCGTTTGTATTATTGGTATCCGCTTTTTTAAGAGCGTCATTAAGCGACAAAGTCCCCTGTGTCCAAGCAATGGTGCCAAAACTAATGCCACCTCCAAACAGGGTATCCCGATGATCGAAATTGATTGTTAAAGGTAAGCTATTACTGCTTTTATTGTTGGTGTCTGTTCCTACTTGCAAACGATCATTTAGGTCTTTATGTTGTACTGAAACGCCAATACCCACGTTGGTCTTTTGGCTTCGAATCAGGGCGTAACTTAACCCTACTGACAAGACATCAGCCGTTCCCTGTGCGCCTAAATTACTAAACTCTTTACCAAGTTCGTAAGCCGTACGTGAATAACTAAAGTTGGCTTTTAAGCCATCGCCTGTTACCGGCATTTGATAACCGATACCCCCAAACCACATGCTTTGGTTGGTATAGATCGCATTTAGATTAATTTGATGACCCAGTTTATAAGGGTTATTCAAATTAACGCTTGCCAATAATCGATTTTCACCCGTATAACGGTTACCAAAATTGTCAATACCTAAGCTGGCGTTTACGGGATTAACACGTTTAATATCGACAATTAAATCACCCGCACCAATTGTCGTACTCGGTTGCATGGTGGCACTGGTTTGAATGCCGGGTTGATCACTGAGTAATAGGGTCGCTCTTTCTAATGACTCACTGCGAATCGCATCCCCCTTTTTTAGCTTCAATAGAAAAGCGCCTGCTTGATTGCTAAATAACGGGATATCACCCGTTGTGATCACATTGCCATACTGTCCTTCTAATAAGGTAATGGCTAATTCGCCATTGCCTAAAGACTGCTGGGGAATATAGGCACGAGCAAAAGGGTAACCCGCATTGCGATAATATTGGCTAATTTCATCAGCAATCGCTCTAATCCCCGCAAAGTCATGCATTTGATCCAAGTGCACACTCAATACAGCTTGTTCAAGCTCTTCAGTCGTAATACTGTTGTTTCCTGTAATTCTAATCTTGTTCAGCTTAACCTTGGGCCCACCTGGTTCAACATGACTTCCTAAGGCAGGAACAATGATGCTCAACTCATCCGTTTTAGGAATATCGAACGGTTTTTGCTGTAATTGCTGCAGTGTTTGACCTGCATCAGGTGCCGCCGCTAGCACTTGACTAGCGGTCAATACCAACGTTACAGAAGTGGCTATTCGTGTTTTTTTCATAACGCTCATGCTCGTTAATTCCTGCTTTTTTTTGTTATTCATTGTTATCTGAACCCGTGTTAATACCACCATTCACCACACTCACACGCATAAAGCCCGAAGCATCAATGCCTGAAGTACCACTATTCGTCGTTGACGATTTGGCGTTATTGTTTACATCATCACTATGAGTAGATGGCGTATCGGCTACCTCCACGAAGACTAAACCACCACTCACACCATTGGTACCGACATTGGCTGCATCATCACCAACGATTGGCGTCGTTGCTACAAAAACAGAGGCAATCCCTGTCGGATCAATCCCTACGGGTTGTACGGGGATTTGTGCCGCTGAACCACGCGCTACGTCAGCAGCCGTAGCCTCTGCCTTACCGACAAATCGTAAACTGTTCACATCTCGCGTTGCCACAGTAACAATTTTCGAAGCACCAATCACAACGTCTTTCGCAACGAAACTCATCGCCCCATCAAATTGATTAGCTGTGTTATCCAGCGTCACATCTTTGTCTTCAGCCGTGAGCGCGGTTGTGCCTGCAACCGTTAAGGCGCCTGTCTGTGTGACATCGCCTGTACTGGTGATGGCGAGGTTGCCACCCACACTGGTGGCACCGAAGCGGGTTGTGCCCGTGCTGTTGGTGACAAGATTGCCTGTGCTGCTGCCTGATACCACCAGATCACCGCCTGCACTCATGCCGCTGTTACCGATTGAAGTTACGGCGGCGTTTAAGGCGTTTTTATCCGTGATGTTGATGTCTTTGCCTGTAGCGCTGACAGTACCAACGAAGTCGTTGTCGGCATTGGCAAGGGTGACGTCATAATCCGTTGCTGGATTCGCCGAAGATTGCGCTACCCAACTACTTGTTCCAACAGAAACAATCGATGTTCCAGCGTTTTGAGTAATATTTCCGCCACGACTGATTACTTGGGTTGTACCTGTTGTATTTAAGTTACCCAAAACGACACCATCGGTTAGATCGGTGATGTTGCTATTACCACCAACCGTTATCACGCCCGCAGACGATTGGCTAAAGCTATTGCTCACGGTTAGGTTGCCCGTTGTGCTCAAAGAGCCATTGGTTTGCGCCAAATCTGCCGCTGTGATATTGCCCATACTATTGATACTTCCACCATTTTGGGTCAACTCTGTCAGATTAATACCGCCTGTTCCAACCACTAAACTACCGTTAGTTTGCGTTAGATTGCCGCCCACTGCATCGTTTGCGCCCATTAGGCTGTCAATATTCACCGCTTGGCTTGCGTTTGCGGGTGCTGTCACGTTCGTTGTGTTAAAGCTGACGATTACATCCGATGGTAAAACCACATTGGCGACGTTGCTTAAATCAGGTACAGCACCACCCGCCCAGTTAGCAGGGTCAAACCAGTTTCCACCCGTTGTTGGACCAACCCATGTGACAGAATTTAAGCGCGTAATATCCGCTGTAGTGCTCACTGGGCTGTTAGCTAAGATATAGTTACCTGCGTCTGTTCCACCCAGTGTGAAATCTGTGATGTTGACGACTTTACCTTCGCCAGCGTTTTTATCGCTGAAATTACCTGTGGCGGTAGCGACCGTGAGGTTATCGCCGCTAACCATACCTGTGAAGCCTGCGGTGTTAGTGACGAGCGTTGCTGTCGCATTACCATCGTAAGTTTTGTTGTTGGCGGTAATGCCCGTAACACCACTGATGCTGGCTTTGCTGATATTGGCTGTTGTGCTGGCGGTATCGCTCGCTAAGGTGTAGTTGCCTGCATCTGTGCCAGCCAAGCTAATGCCAGTTACATTCACTGTTTTACCATCGGCGGCGTTTTTGTCCATGAACGCGCCTGTGGCATCGGCGACACTGAGGCTGTCGCCTTTAACCATGCCATTGAATTGAACGCTGTCTTTGTTCAGGCTGGCGCTGGTACTACCATCATAGAACTTATTCGATGCAGTAATACCCGTAACCGCACTAATGCTGGCTTTAGTAATATCCGCCGTTGTGCTGGCTGTGTTGCTAGCTAAGGTGTAGTTACCTGCATCGGTGCCACCCAAGGTAATGCCAGTTACATTCACTGTTTTGCCATCGGCGGCGTTTTTATCACTAAAATTGCCTGTCGCTGTGGCCACACTTAGACTATCGCCCGTTACCATACCTGTAAAACCAGCACTAGTGGTGACGAGCATAGCGCTCCTATTTCCATCGTAAGTTTTATTATTTGCGACAATATTTGTAACCGCACTAATACTGGCTTTAGTAATATCCGCCTTTGAACTTAACGCACCGACTGAGTAGTTATCCGCATCTGCACCAGATAAGCTTAGTCCAGTAACATTGACTGTCTTACCTGTACCGACGTTTTTATCGACAAAACTGCCGACGGCTGTGCCATTCAAGCGAACCGAGTCAGTGCTAACCACACCCGTTAAACTGGCTGTGCCTGTTAAGTTGGCTAGCGTATTGGCATCATAGACCTTATCACTCGCTGTTATTCCTGTAATACTTAAGGCTTTCTTACTAATATCCGCTGTTAATCCTGTTTGCTGAATCAGGTTGTAGTTAGCGGCATCAGCTCCCGTCAGCATATTGCCTGTCACTGTGACTGCTTTAGCTGTGCCGACGTTTTTATCCGCCACGCTGGCAATCGCTGCTCCACTCACAGACACGCTATCATTAGCTAAAGCGCTCACTGTTGCTGTGCCTGTTAAGCCGATGCTGGTATTGCCGTCGTACACTTTATCGGTGGCGCTAAGTCCTGTCACGGTTAGATTGGCTTTAGTAATATCCGCTGCTAATCCTGTTGCTTGTACTAGGTTGTAGTTATCCGCATCAGCTCCCGTTAGCGTATTGCCTGTCACTGTAACTGTTTTGCCTGTACCGACGTTTTTGTCCGAAAAACGACCTACAGCCGTTCCGACTAAAGACACACTATCATTGGCTAGGGCTGTTACCCTTGCTGTGCCTGTTAAACTGGCTGTGCTAGTGGCATCGTAAACCTTACTGTTGGCAGTTAAACCCGTCACCACTAAATCGGCTTTAGTAATATCCGCCGTTGAACTTAACGCACCGACTGAGTAGTTATCCGCATCTGCACCAGATAAGCTTAGTCCAGTAACATTGACTGTCTTACCTGTACCCGCATTTTTATCAGCAAAACTACCCACTGCTGTGCCTGTAACACTAACGGTATCCCCTTCAATCGCGGTGACGATAGCACTACCCGTTAGGTTAGCGTTTGTCGTTCCATCGTAGACTTTGTTGCTTGCGCTTAGGCCTGTGATGCTGATATCTTTTTTGCTGATGTTAGCGGTTGTACTGGCGGTGCTGCTGGCTAAGGTGTAGTTGCTTGCATCTGTACCAGCCAAGGTAATACCAGTAATATTGACCGTTTTAGAATCGGCGGCATTTTTGTCACTAAAGTTGCCTGTGGCATCGGCGACACTTAGGTTATCGCCTGTTACCATGCCTGTAAAGCCAGCATTGCTTGTCGTTAAACTGGCCGTTGTGGTGGCATCGTAAACTTTATTCGATGCGCTAATGCCAGTGACGGCGCTAATGCTGGCTTTACTGATATTAGCCGTTGTGCTGGCTGTGTCGCTCGCTAAGGTGTAGTTGCCTGCATCAGTACCTGACAAGCTAATGCCAGTAATATTGACCGTTTTACCATCGGCGGCGTTTTTGTCGCTAAAACTCCCTGTGGCGGTGGCGACACTGAGGTTATCGCCCTGTACCATGTCCGTAAAACCAGCGCTGGTGGTGACGAGCGTTGCACTCGTATTACCATCGTAAGTTTTGTTATTGGCGGTAATACCCGTGACGGCACTAATGCTGGCTTTACTGATATTAGCGGTTGTCGTTGCAGTGGTGTTTGTTAAATTATAGTTAGCTGCATCTACACCATCTAAACCGATACCAGTAATGTTGACTGTTTTGCCATCGGCGGCATTTTTATTAACAAAACTTCCCGCGATATTGCCACCAAGCGTAATTTTGTCACCCGATATTGTTCCAGTGAATGCAACACTTTCTGCGAGTACTTTTGCGGTGGTTGTGCCATCGTAAGTTTTGTTAACCGCGGTGAATCCGTTTATGCTGATGTCTTTCTTGGTTATGCTTAACTCTGCTGTTTGAGAACCTGCATCCTTAAAAACGTAACCCAAGCTAGAAATAAAACCGTCACTATAGGCAATATCGTGCGAGCCAATCACATAATGACCACTCGTTGAAACATTATCACTCAAAATCTTAAAGCTGGCCGTACCACTTATACCAGCAGTCTGTTCAGTATCACCATCAACAAAACCGCTTAATGCGCTACCGCTTGGGGTAAAGCTGTTACCGTAAGTGCTGGTTTGACCTGTGGTGGGTGTCACGCTTATGGTTGGTGTAGCGGCATAGAACACATTAATGCCCGACGTTGGCATAACACAACCTGCAAAACCACAACTGCCCGTATCTGTCGTTTCGTTGTAGCTGGTGTTGTATAGCTTACCCGTGGTGCTTAAATTACCTTTGGTGAAATAGGTGTTACCAGTCACATTGTAAGTCGGCAAGAAAATACTGGCGATTGCTGCTTGCAGTGGCGTAGCGACTGAGCTGTTATTTACAAAGCTTGCACCTGACCCTAGAGCCACTAGGTTAATTTTGCCTGTACCCGCATTAATTGCACCTGCAGACCCGAGCGTAATGGTGGGGCTGCCTGCATCCTTATTATTGGCATCTGCACCTGTGGCACCTGCCACGGCAATAAAGTCGCCATTATCAGTGGTAACAACATTGTTAATGGAAATATTACGCCCGGCTTGCAACTTAAATGTGCCGCCATTACCGCTGGTATTATCGGCGGTAATGGCTTCGGTAACGGTAATGTCGTTATTGGCTTGCAAGGTCACGGCTGTACCTGCATTGAGCAAGGTCGTAATACTGTCTGGGGTGATAATGCTATTGCCGCTGGGGTTGTTGGCAAAGGTGGCGCTACTTACCGCATCACCCGTACCTGTACCGCCCCCACCATTACTGATATAAACCTTGCCGCCCTGTGTATCCCCAGTATCCGCGACCGAAAAATAACCGTTACTCAGTACTTTAACATTCACTGCATTGCTACCGCCCAACTGAGCATTAGCACGATTACCCACAATCGAGTTGCTGGCAGAAATCGCACCAGTGATGCCTGTGCCGCCATTACCCCAAGTGACCGCGCCTGCACTGTTCAGCAACCCATTATCCCAAGTTCTAGAAACAACAATATAGTTGCCGTTGCTCAACTCAATTGCAGGAAGTGATCCGACGCTATCGCTGGCGGTGCTACCCACTAAGGAGTTAGTGGCATCAATCGTTCCTTTGACACCCGTCGCACCATTACCCCAAGTCACTGCCCCCGCGTCGCTAGCAGTGCTACCGTTATCCCATTTAGTCGAACCCACCACATAGTTGCCATTGCTTAAGGCTTTAATGCCACCATTGCCCACATTGTCATTAGCGACACTACCCACCAATGAGTTACTGGCAGAAACCGTTCCTACTGTACCAGCCGTACCATTTCCCCAAGTCACCGCGCCTGCATTAGTAGCGCCAACATTGTCCCAGTTATTTGTTCTCGTAACATAGTTCCCATTACTCAGAGCTATTACGCCAAAACTACCCACACTATCGCCTAACGTACTCCCCACCAATGAATTGCTTTCGGAAACCAGACCGATACGACTACCCACTCCAGTGGTGGTATTACCAGAGCCATCTACCCAAGTCACCGCACCTACATCAACAGCGCTATCACTATCCCAAAGACGAGAAGCCACCACGTAGTTGCCATTGGTCAGCGCGGTTACACCACCCGTACCCACTTGATCATTAGCCTTGCTACCCACCAAAGAGTTGTTGGCATCAATCGTACCAGTCACGCCCGAGGTACCATTACCCCAAGTCACCGCACCTGTATAAGATATAGAGCCATTACTCCAGCCAGGCGAGTTCACCACATAGTTACCATTAGTGAGTGCCGTTACGCTAAAATTACCCACCTGATCTCCGCTGGTTGTCCCTACCAGTGAGTTACTGGCAGAAACCGTCCCTGTTAGCCCCGTGTTGCCATTCACCCAGGTAACTGCACCAGCCAAGCTGTTCCAAAAACTACTTCTGACAACAAAATTGCCATTACTGAGTGTGACGACACCAACATTGCCCATACCCACGCTATCATTGGCGGTGCTTCCCACCAGCGAGTTACTACTAGAAACTGCCCCTGACCGCCCCATAGTGCCATTTAGCGAACCATCCACCCAAGTGACTGCGCCTGCGTTGGTAGCGCCTGTGTTATCCCAATTAGCACTTATTACAACAAAATTGCCATTGCTCAGCGTGACAATGGATGAACCAACACCATCGCTGGTGGTGCTACCCACCAAAGAGTTAGCTGAAGAAACCACACCGACGGTACCACCGCTGCCATTAGCCCAAGTGACTGCGCCCACATCATAAGCCGCAGCATCATTACCCCAAGCAGAGGAACGGACGACATAGTGACCATTACTCAATTCAGTCAATTGAGCACCGACACTATCGGCTGTAGCACTACCCACCAAGGAATTAGTGGCATCGATCGTGCCTGTTATCCCAGTATTACCATTGCCCCAAGTCGCAGCGCCGACATTACCAATGGATGCAATACCATCACTGCCTTTTAGGTCCCAACCATAAGAGCTAACCACATAATGACCATTGGTTAAAGCAAGTACGCCGCCAATGCCAACTTCGTCTGCGAATTGACTATTCCCTACCAAAGAGTTGTTTGCATCAACTGTTCCTGATATTCCCGTGGTACCATTGCTCCAGGTCACCGCGCCAGCATTAAGAAATGTGCCGTTGTCCCAGTTGGGCGAAATCACCACATAGTTGCCATTGGTCAGCGCTGTTACGCCTTTGCTACCAACACCGTCATTGGCTGTACTGCCCACCAACGAGTTAGTTTCAGAAACCACACCGCTCACACCCGTGTTGCCATTACCCCAAGTTACCGCACCAGCATTGGTGGCTGTACTGTCTTTGTCCCACAAACTAGAACGCACCACATAGTTGCCATTGGTCAGTGCCGTTACGCCTGTGCCGCCGACACAGTCATTAGCTCTGCTGCCCACCAGCGAATTGCTGGCCGAAACCACACCACTCACACCTGTGCTGCCATTACCCCAAGTCACCGCACCTGCATTGCTGTCTGTACTGTTTTGCTCCCAAAAAGGAGAAAGTACCACGTAGTTACCATTACTGAGTGTCGTCACACCTAAGTTACCCACACTGTTATTGGCAGTGCTACCTGAAAGGGTGGAAATCAACTCACCATCGGTTTTATATAGATAAACACGCCCGACATTAGAAAGTGTCGTAGCGTCACTAATCAAGTCGCTATTGAACGCGGTAATGACCAAATTACCATTGCTCAGTTCAGTCACACTTGTACCAAACCCATCTCCACTCGTATTATTGGGGTTGGCAATGGTAGTGACGTTTAGCCCCGCCGCTGCGACTTTAATCTCAATATTTTTCGGGTCGAGCAATAGGCTTTTCGCTTTAATATTGCCAATATAAGCACTCAGGTTTTCTTTACCCGACACTTCCACCGCCGAACCTGTGGCGTTAATACTACCGTTAAAGGTGGTTTGATTATCCGACCATACCACCACAGTGCCATTTTCACCTTGATTGCTAAGGCTGGTGGTGTTGCTAACATTGGTGGTTTGCGCATTGGCAATACGCGCGTCATTGCCTTGCCAGCCGCCACCAATCAGCTGTTCACCCGCTTGGCTAGTACCACTGGTGTCCAGGTTTGCACCTGCCAGAGTGATGCTGTTCGCCGTCGCATGAATTTGACCGCCTTGCGTAGCTTTAGCGCTCATTTTGCCCGACAAATAAGCCTGTCCACCCGTGCTAGCGCCACCTGTAATGGCAATCTTACCGCCTTTGCCTGTGCCACCATCGGCATTCAGCTGAGCGCTACTGGCTTGCTGAATGTCATGCGCGGTTTGGCTAATGGTGCCACCGCCTTGGCTACCGCTAACGCTGGTTTTACCTGAATCAATCAACAGACCCGCGTTGATGCTAATGTTACCGCCCACACCTTGCACGGCACTGGCATCGAGTGACCCTGTGTGGCTGACCAAATCGCCTTGTAATTCGATCTTGCCTGCGGCATTGGTGGTTAGGCTTTTCGCTTCGATAATGCCTGTGTTGTTAATAACGCTAGCGGCTAAATCGCCTGCGGCTTTGGCTGACAATAAAATATGACCTGCATCGGCATTGATCGCGCCACCATTGCTGATGAGGCTATTCAGTGTACCCACATTCACTTTCAACTTAACAGGACCGCCCATGTCGAGCGTCACGCTGTCGCCCGAAGCCATGCCCACCAAGCCTTGTTTGGCTGTGATACTACCCATGTTGTCGATTTTAGCGGCAATCATCACCACATAACCACCATCGGCCGTTTTAATATTGCCTTGGTTAATAATGGCGTTGCTGTTCGTACCTTCAAAGTTAAACTTGCCCGCAGCAAAATTGTCATTGGTGATATTACGCGTCGAAGCCACCAAGCCACCGACGTTTACCTGTGCGGTGGTGCTAAAGAGTACGCCATTAGGGTTGATGAGAAAGACTTGGCCGTTGGCATTGATCGCGCCCTGAATGCTCGACACATCGCTGCCCACCACACGGTTCAGTGCAATAGCACTGCTGCTAGGCTGAATAAAGTTGACGCTATTGCCTTGGCCGATGCTAAACGACTGCCAGTCGATGGCGAGTTTTTGACTGCTTTGGGTGATATTAAGGGTGTTCGCACTGGATTGACTGAGGCTGCCGCTGCCTAAGGTGACTGTGCCGTTTTGCGGCAAACTCGCGGCAAAGACGCTGGACGAGAGCAGCACCAGGGAGCCTGCTAGACCTCGAAGGAGGTGGCGCGCTTTGCGACGATCGCTGGTGCCCTTACCGGCTGAGGAGCCTAGCTCGCCCACCGCTTGCCAGACTCCCAGACTGGCATTCCAAACAACACGATACACTTTGTTCATACTAGCGTGGTTATACATGGCGAGACTCCTGCACGGGTGAAAATTGAATAAGGTCAGATTGCACTTGCGTTAACACGCCCGTCCAATCATTAAAAGTTTTTTGGTTATAAATGGTTAAACTGGGATACCAAGGGCTGTCGTTGCGTTGATGCATCCAACGCCATTCGCTAGCAAAGCGATTGAGCAACCAAGTGGGCTTGCCTAGCGCAGCGGCTAGGTGAACAATGGCGGTGTCGACACTAATCACCAAGTCGAGTTGTTGAATCA
>JAFGXP010000024.1 GCA_016936535.1 Thiotrichales bacterium
AATCCATTAACCCAAACCGTTGAGGTACATATATTGGTGGAAGGCGTGCCAGTTCTGCCCGGACAACGGCTCGCGGTGCGTTTTTTGCAAAAGGCAGAAGCGCCGCGGACATTGTATCGAATCCCCGCCAGAGCCCTAGCGCAATGGGAGGGGCAAGCGGTTCTGTTTCAGAAACTCAGTGCCGATGCACAATCGGTTCGTTTACACGCCTTACCGATTGAGGTGGCGCAGATAGAGGCTGATTGGCTCTATTTTTACGTGCCTTCTTCGCTCTTATTGGCAGAGGCCTCGATGGTGACCGATGCAACCACGGCGATCAAACTGGCCTTTTTAGCGAATGAGCCGGCACCGGCCGGTGAGGAATAAGCATGTTAAGCCGATTTTTACAGTTCTTTCTCGTGCAACGCACCTTGGTCTTATTGGTGGTGTTGGTTCTTGTCGGTGCCGGCTGGCAGGCGTTGCAAAAGATTCCCATTGATGCGTTTCCGGATGTGTCACCCACGCAAGTTAAATTAATTTTTAAGGCGCCAGGGATGACGCCTGCTGAAGTTGAACAGCGCGTGCTTGCGCCTCTAGAGCAAGAGCTGCTGGGCTTGCCAAATCAGCAAGTACTGCGCTCCTTAGCGAAGTATGCTTTGGCGGATATTACCTTAGATTTTGCTGAAGGCACGGATATTTATTGGGCGCGGCAGCAGGTGGCAGAACGCTTGAGCAATGCCGATTTACCCGAAGGGGTGAGCGGTGGAATGGCACCGCTTTCTACGCCGTTGAGTGATGTTTTTATGTTCACCCTTGAGGGCGATGCCTTAGACAGTTTGCAAAAGCGCGATCTGTTGGATTGGGTGATTCGTCCCGCACTTCGCTCGGTACCTGGCGTGGCCGATGTGAATGTGTTAGGGGGGGTGGCACGCGTTTACGCGGTTAAACCCGATTACGCCAAACTGGCTGCTTACCAAATTCCGTTACAACAGTTAATCGACGTCTTGCAACAAAATAATCGTAACGACGGCGCTGGGCGTTTAAACCAAGGGGAGGAGGTTTTGTTAGTACGTACCCAAGGCAGTTTGCAGTCGATTGCGCAAATTGAACAGCTCATCGTTACCTATCAAGAGGGCGTGGCCTTAAGGGTCGGAGATTTGGCTGAAGTAGCGGTCGATTCCATTTACCGTAATGGTGCCGTGACGCAAAACGGTCAGGCAGAAGCGGTGCAGGGATTGGTTATGGCATTGCGCGGCGCCAATGCTCGTGAAGTGGTGAGTGGTGTGCGTGCACGCTTGACGGAGCTGGAACCTGCCTTTCCTGAAGGCGTTACGGTCAGTGTATTTTATGATCGCAGTGATTTAATCAATACTGCAATTTTGGGTGTTTCTAAGGCCCTGCTTGAAGCCGTTGTTTTAGTGTTGTTGGTCTTATTTGTCTTTTTGGGGAATGTCCGAGCGGCTTTGGCGGTGGCGTTGATTCTACCTTTAGCGGCCTTGAGTACATTCATTTTGATGCGTTGGTTTGATTTATCCGCAAACTTGATGTCGCTCGGTGGGTTGGCAATTGCGATTGGAATGCTCGTGGATGCCGCGGTGGTGGTGGTCGAAAACATTGTGTCGCATCAAGAAAAAGCCCAACAACAAGGGCAACGTTTGCCAAAGATGCATTTGATTTTCCGTGCTTTAAAAGAGGTATCGGTGCCGGTGATTTCAGGCATTTTAATTATTATGACGGTCTTTTTACCCTTGCTAACCCTGTCGGGTTTGGAAGGTAAGCTGTTTGTGCCTGTTGCCATGACGATTATTTTTGCCTTGGGCGCGTCTTTACTGCTGTCACTCACCGTCATTCCTACCCTAGCCTCTTTTATTTTGGGTAAGCCCAGTCACCAAGAACCTTGGTTAATTCGCAAACTTAGCGCTTTTTATCAGCCTATTTTGCGCTGGTCACTGGCACACGATAAAACCGTTGTGGCCGTGGCCATATCTATGTTGGCGTTGGCCGCAGTCGGTTTTAGTCAAGTCGGTAAAACCTTTATTCCCGAAATGGATGAAGGCGGCATCATTTTGCAAATTGAAAAGAATCCTTCGGTTAGTTTAGCGGCCTCCAATGCCTTGGATTTGCGGATTCAGGCCAAGCTCATGGAGCAGATTCCTGAAATTACCCGCATTGTGGCTCGGGTGGGTTCTGATGAAATCGGTATGGACCCGATGAGTTTGAACGATACCGATAGTTTCCTAGTGCTCAAACCAAAGGAAAGTTGGCGCATGGCCTCCAAAGAAGCCTTGACAGAAACGATTCGCCAAACGTTAGAAACCTATTTTCCTGGGGTTAATTACGCCTTTACGCAACCGATTCAGATGCGGGTGGATGAAATGTTGACCGGTGCACGAGGCGATGTAGCGATTAAAATTTTTGGTGATGATCCGGAGGCGTTGAATCAAATCGCCAAAGCGATGGTTCAAAAAGTAAACGCCATTGAGGGCGCTGAGGATGTGTTCACTCCGACCAATGATGGCCTGCGTTATCTACAGCTGCAAGTGAATGCAGAAATGGCCGGACGATTGGGATTAAGTGTCGAGCAAGTTCAGCAACTTTTACGCGTGCAAATTAACGGTTTGGAAGTGGGTTATGTTTACCAGAATGCCCGTCGAGTGCCTTTATTGGTGCGTGCTGGCGAAGCCGATAAAAGTTCAATTCTCGCTCTATTGCAGCAGCCATGGGTTGTTGAAAGTCCAGAAGGGCGGCAGACTCTATTGCTGAGCCAGTTGGTTGACGCCCAAGAGGTTGAGGGCCCTGTTTCCATTCAGCGTGAGCAGAGCAAACGTTTTGCGGTGGTAGTGACCAATGTCAGTGGCCGTGATCTGGTTGGCTTTGTTGAAGAGGCTAAAATCAAGGCACGAGAGCTAAGCCTGCCTGCTGGTTACTATTTTGAATGGGGTGGCGAATTTGAAAATCAGCAAAGAGCCGCTAAGACGTTAACGATTGTGGTGCCGATTGCTCTGGGGTTAATTTTCATCATTCTGTTCAGCACCTTCCGCTCAATTCCACAGGCGGCGATGGTGATGGCGAATGTGCCTTTTGCTTTGATTGGTGGAGTGATGGCCTTATGGCTCACCGGTGAATACCTTTCTGTGCCGGCCTCGGTGGGTTTTATCGCACTTTTGGGCATTGCGGTATTGAACGGTGTTGTGATGATTAGTTATTTTAATCAATTGGCGGCGCAAGGCATGGTGTTGGCCGAGGTGGTCGTTCAAGGTGCAATGCGTCGTTTGCGTCCGGTTTTGATGACCGCTTCGATTGCGGCCTTGGGTCTGTTGCCCCTGGTGTTTGCCCAAGGGCCTGGTTCGGAGATTCAACGCCCTTTAGCGATCGTTGTGATTGGTGGCTTAATCAGTTCAACTTTGTTGACTTTGTTGATTTTGCCGATTATTTATCGCCGATTCAATCAGCGTGCTTTGCCTAAAAATGAATGGTTGGGAGAAAAATAAGATGCTAGGCAGTTTTGTAAGTGAATCGTGTTTGTTGCGCCTGCAGTTTGCCAGCGAGCTGTATGACAGCGTAACGGATGCACTTTTGAGTTATCCAGAGCGAGAGTTAAGTTTTGTGGCCTTGGCGGTTCAAGCTCACGCGTATCCTTTGCAGTCGATGAGCGAACAGGTTTCAGGTTATCAGGACAAAACGTTGCTGGAGGTCACGGTTTTCAAAACCGAAGCGCTCGCGCTTTATCGGCATATACAACAAAATTTGCCGCAGGCTGATCTGCAGGTGCAGCTTATGCCTTTGCTACCGTTAGAAGCGTGAAACTGCATAGAAAAAATGAAAAAAGCGCTCGTTTGAGCGCTTTTTGCTTGGTGAGTACCTAAACTAAGCAGTGGTGGCAGCTTAATTTAAGGCAGCGCGAATCGCCGCTTCAACCGCATCAATGCTTTGGGTGCCGTCAATGGTCACATAGCTTAAGCCGGCAATCTTTTCTGCGGCTTGCTTGTAATAGCCAACTAAAGGCGCTGTCTGCGCATGGTAAACATTAAGGCGGTCTAGCACAACCTCGGGTTTGTCATCGTCACGTTGCACTAAATCTTCACCGGTAATATCGTCTTTGCCAGCTACTTTGGGCGGATTATAAACCACATGATAGGTACGGCCAGAAGCCAAGTGCGCGCGGCGCCCCGACATCCGTTCAACAATCACTTCGTCTGGAACGGCAATTTCAATCACCGCATCAATGCTGACACCGGCTTCGGCCAACGCATCGGCTTGAGGAACGGTGCGTGGAAAACCATCCAATAAAAACCCCTTGGCACAATCGGCTTTGCTGATACGTTCTTTGACCATGCCGATAATAATGTCATCCGACACCAATTGTCCGGCATCAATGGCCGCTTTGGCTTTGAGTCCCAACTCAGTTCCAGCCTTAATCGCCGCCCGCAGCATATCGCCGGTGGAAATTTGTGGAATTGAGAACTCTTTGGTTAAAAATTGCGCTTGGGTGCCTTTGCCGGCGCCTGGAGCACCAAGAAGAATGCATTTCATAACGTTTTCCTACCCTGTATCGGTCAAGTTTAAAATGGCGCTATTATACGAGCTTTGCGCCGAGCGGCAACCTTGGCGGTGGAGACGCTGGGCAAAGACGCCATTCAGTCAAACAACTCTTCTGTAATGCTTTCCATTTGTTGTTGCGAGACCTTGGGAATTTGGGGGGCATATTCTTCACGAAAAATTTCATAGAGCGCGCCCTTGGTGCTGGGTGGAACGGCCATCCCTGTCTCTTTGTTGATGGGTACCTGCACTAATCCCGGTGGCATAACAAAGGGTTGGTTTGGCTGGTTTTTCAACGCAACGCGCATGTAATCCATCCAAATCGGTAGCGCAGCACGCCCCCCAACTTCGACCCGACCAAGGGTTGAAGGTTGGTCGAAACCTACCCAGACGGTTGTGGAGATGTTTGGGTTAAAACCGGAGAACCAAGCATCCTTTTGATCATTGGTGGTGCCGGTTTTACCCGCAATGTCTTGCCGATTTAGGCTGCTGGCCAGTTTGCCAGAACCATAACGAATGACATCCTGCATAATGGTTTGCATGATATAGATATTACGCGCTTCAATTACGCGTTCAGCAGGGGTTTTCGCCGTGCAATTGTCTTCAGGGCAAACGACTTTCGGCTCGGCTTGGTAAATTGGTGCGCCACTAAAATCACGGACTTCGGCAATAAAATAAGGGTCAACTAGAAAGCCGCCATTGGCAAATACCGTATAAGCTCGCGCGACATCCATCGGGGCAAACTCAACCGCGCCTAGCGAAAGCGATAGATTTTTGTGAGTTTGAATCTCTTGTTCCGGAAAACCAAAGCGTTGGAAATAGTCTGCCGCCGCATTCAAGCCCACTTGTTGCATCAAACGAATGGAAACCAGGTTACGCGATAAAGCCAAGGCTTGGCGTAAGCGGGTTGGACCGTAATATTGTCCCGAGTAGTTTTCGGGTCGCCAGTAATCCTCTAAATTGCCATCGTGAAAGACCACTGGGGCATCGTTGATGGTGGTGGCTGCGGTCATGCCACTTTCTAACGCCAAAGAATATAAAAACGGTTTGATATTGGAGCCTACTTGGCGTTTGCCTTGGATAGCGCGATTAAATTTGCTACGAAAATAGTCATAACCGCCTACTAAAGCTAATACTCGACCGTCACGGCTATCGAGCGACACCAACGCCGATTCTGGCAGTGGCTCTTGTGCTAAAGCCCAAGAATCCCCCTGAGCCTGAACATAAATGACATCCCCAACTTTGAGCACGTCTTGTGGCTTTTTAGGGGATTTTCCTTTGCTGTTTACGCTCAGGTAGGGAGCGGCCCAGCTTAGATTGACGAACGGAATTTGAATGGTTTGATCGGTTTCGAGTAGGACCTGCGTTTGCGTTTGATTAAAGTCCGTTACCACGCCAACCAGTAAGTCTCCATAGTTGTTGATCGCATCGAGTTTGCTGAGCAAGGCGGTCTTATCGGCCAAGAAGGCCGCGTCTAATTGTTCGATTGGACCACGATAGCCGTGACGGCGTTCGTAATCTTGCAGTCCTTTATGCACCGCTTGATTCGCTGCCTGTTGCAGGCGACTGTCCAGTGTTGTGACAATGGTCAAGCCATTTTCAAGCGCGGTTTCACCAAATTTTTCCATGGCAAACAGCCGGGCTTGTTCGGCAACGTAACTGGCTTCCACTTCGATTTCTGCACCGTGCAATTTGGCATGCACTGGCACATCCATTGCAGCTTGCATTTGATCAGAGGTAATGAAATTCAGCTCATTCATGCGTCGTAATACATAGTTTCGACGTAACTTTGCCCGTTCCGCATCGCGAACCGGATTAAAGGCAGAAGGGGCTTTAGGCAGGCCGGCAATCATGGCAAATTCATCTAAATTCAATTGATCAATGGGTTTGCCATAGTAGGTTTGTGCTGCTGCCGCGACACCATAAGAACGATAGCCTAAGAAAATCTTATTGAGATACAGCGCCATAATTTCTTGCTTGCTGAGCTCATTTTCGATTTTAAAAGCCAACACAATTTCGTTGAGTTTGCGCAGATAGGTTTTCTCACTGCTCAGGTAAAAGTTACGGGCTACCTGCATGGTGATGGTTGATCCCCCAGATTTTTTCTCACCCGTGGTCACCAGTTCAAATACCGCACGCGCCAATCCTTTAAAATCGACACCACTGTGTGTGTAAAAGTCCTCGTCTTCGGCAGCAATCACCGCTTGAGTCATAGGTTCGGGAATTTGATGATAGTCCAAAGGTACCCGTTTTTGGGTACCAATTTCACTGATGAGCTTGCCATCTTGTGTCACCACCCGCAGCGGTACTTGATAGGTTACTTGTTTGAGCTCACTGACTTCAGGCAGCGTAGGGTAAATGGTGACCATGTAAAAGGCGATCGCAACCATTGGCAGAGCAAAGAATGCACCCAGCACATTAAACCAGACCAGCACTTTTAACCAACGGCGGCCACCTGGTTTTTTGCTCGGATTGGGTTTTTTAGCACGGGGCTTGCGCGGGTTTTTTGGTGCTTGGCTCGTTTGACGAGGGCGTTTGGCATCATTGCCCAGAATTTCTTTGGCGGAACCCATTGAGGGTAAATCACGGTCAGGTGGCGTTTGCGGGGTAGATTTGTTCATTGGCTACTCAAGTCAAGGCGTCTGCAGAATGAATCAACGTTTATCGATTCTAAAAAAGAAAGGCGTGCTCTAAGCGCCTGTCGGATGAAAGCCGATTGGCT
>JAFGXP010000025.1 GCA_016936535.1 Thiotrichales bacterium
CGCAGGTTCGGTAGATCGCGTTGTGGACGGTGTTACCGATGTGGTTGATGGATTGGTTGGTACCGATACCGAAAACTTGGATGCCGGCTTGAATGAAGTGACCACCGATGTTCAAGAGCTGTTGACTGGAGAACAAACTTTGTCTGAGGTCGCTGAGAGTTTGCTGGGAGGCAAGTCTAATCAGGGGACAGCTGGTGCGGTAGATAATTTGGTTGACGGATTAACCGATACCTTAGATGGTTTGCTCGGAACAGATACCACGGAATTAGACAATGCGGTAAATGATGTCACGACAGCGTTGGGCGGAATTGTCGGTGGTCTATTCGGTGGTTTAGGGTTGAATGCCTTGGCGCGTTCGAGCTCGGTGGATGCAGAGACCGAAACCCAGCTTAATGCCAGTGGATTAGAAAACACGCTTCTCGTCGACGCGGATTTAGCTTTGAATGCATCGGAACTCATGATTGACGGTATCGAAGCAGATGAAGTAATGAATCAATTGGATTCTTTGGTCGGGGATACGGTTACCGAGCTTAATGCCCCCGCTAGCAATACGGTTGAGACCGTTGTCAATACCGGCAACAGTCTGGTCGAGAGTGTGTTGCTAAGTTCAAATAATCTTTTGAATAACAGCGGGTCTGATAACAACGGTTTGATTTAACTTTAATGACAGATGAAAAGTCGATTTACATTGCATAAAGCAAGCATCGGATAACAAGGATGTTATCCCTTTCCAAGGCGCTCGGTTCGGCGCCTTTTTTTATGGGTGCGTATTTATCTGGGGGTAAGGCGTGTAAAATAAGCGCCAGAAAAAAAGGGGAGTGGATGCAGCTAATCTATCAGCATGCCGATTTTATTGTGGTGAATAAACCGGCAGGTATGTCGTTTCACGGTCAGACCGATGAAGCAGGCCTTTTTAGTGAAGGCGTGGTCGATTTGGCGGCAAGAGCCTTTGGTTATAAGAAGCTTTGGCCGGTGCACCGTCTAGACACGATGACCTCAGGTTTGCTTATTTTAGCGACCCATGTTCAGGCAGCAGCAGAATTTGGTGCCCTGTTTGCAAATCGTATGGTGGCAAAATATTACTTGGCATTGAGTCATAAAACGCCCAAGAAAAAACAAGGTTGGATTAAGGGTGACATGGTCGCAGCGCGGCGCGGCAGCTATAAGCTGCTGCCGAGTCTGGAGCAGCCAGCGATTACCCAATTCCATTCGACTTCACTCGAGCCCGGGTTGCGTCTATTTTTATTAAAGCCTCATACTGGCAAAACGCATCAGTTAAGGGTTGCGTTAAAAAGTTTAGGTAGCCCAATTATCGGTGATTTGCGTTATCAAGCAACTGAAGTGGCTGCCGATTTTGACCGTGGCTATCTGCACGCTTATGGTTTGCGATTTTTATGGCATAAGGATTGGATAGAGATTTGCCAAGCACCAGGAGAAGGTAGCTTGTTTCAACAGGCCAATTTGCATCGTCAGTTGGCACAGTGGGGCCCACCTTGGCAGGTTTTTGAGTCGAAAGGAGCGTAAATGTTAAGCGAAAAATTTTGGGAAAGAAAAACCCTAGCCCAGATGAACGATCTAGAGTGGGAGGCATTGTGTGATGGCTGTGGCCTGTGTTGCTTAACAAAGTTACAGGATGAGGAAACGGATGAGGTCGTTTATACCCGAGTGGTCTGTCCCTATTCGGATCCGAAAACGGCTCAATGTCGGGATTATGCAAATCGTTCAGTCAATGTACCGGCATGCGTTCAATTAACTCGGCAGAGAGTCGCAGAATTTGATTGGTTGCCAGATACTTGTGCCTACCGAATGCTGCATCGGGGTCAGTCGCTGCCAGATTGGCATCCACTGATTTCAAAAGATAAAGAGAGCTTACGCAAAGCCGGAATTGGTCTATTGGCCATTCCGGTGGTCGTGGATACCGGAACGCTCGACTATGAAGATTATGTCATTGAGCATCCTTAAAAGATGCTCAATCAATGACGTTCATAAACAAGAAAAGTGAACGCTAAGCAAGGTCGTGTTAATGGTGGTGGTGACCGCCAACGCCATGCGCGTGCCCATGAGCGATTTCGTCTTCAGTAGCCGCACGAACGCCGGTAATTTCAATTTCAAAAGTTAGGTCCATTCCAGCCAATGGATGATTGCCATCTACGGTAACTTGACCGTTTTCAACCTGAGTCACTTCGACCGAATGCATGCCATGTTCGGATTGCGCTTCAAACCGCATTCCCACTTCAATTTGATCGACACCCTGGAACATTTCCATTGGGACAATTTGTACCAACTGCTCAACACGTTCACCGTAAGCATCGGCAGCAGCGACCTTAGCCGTAAATTTATCGCCAACGGTTTTTCCTTCCATCTGCACTTCCAAACCGGGAATGATGTTGCCATAACCGTGTAGATAAGCGAGTGGTTGGCCGTTTGAAGCATCAAGGGTTTCACCTGCCTGATTAGTAAGTGTGTATTCAAATAGGCCGACGACATCTTTACAAATATTCATAAATAAGTTTCCAAGTTTAGTAGGTTGATTGAAATTCACCGAGTATCATACCGTCACTTGTGCCGAAAAGCACATCTGCGCAAGCTTAGAAATCATCAGAACATTATTCACAATAAGGAGTAGCGTGCATGTTATGGCTTAAGATGTTTCACATTTTATTTATGATGTCGTGGATGGCGGGGATTTTTTACTTACCGCGAATCTTTGTGCATTTTGTTGAGGGGAAGGCGGCTGGACAAGACGTGGCGCGTTTGGCGATTATGGCCGAAAAACTCTACAAGTTTATGACCATTATGATGATGCTCGCGATTGGCACGGGCATTTGGCTGTGGTTAGCCTATTTCCCTTTGGCACAAGGCATGGGCTGGCTGCATGCTAAAATTGTGGTGGTTGGTCTGCTTTTGGTGTATCACCTCTGGACCAAAAAACGGATGTTGGAAATGAAACAAGGGCATTTAAATCACAGCGGTGTTTATTACCGTTGGGCAAATGAAATTCCATTGGTGTTGGCAACTGCAATCTTGATTCTTGTGGTCATTAAGCCTTTCTAAGAAAGCGATTTTTTTGTCCCCAAAAAAAAGCCAAGCTGCAGTAAAACAGGCTTGGCTTGACCATCGTTATCGCTCAAACTTTTAGGAGAGTTAGCCTTAAGGCACGACGCGATATCGTGGATAAGAGGAGGTTAAAACAAAAAAACGCGCCTCGATTCACTCAAAGTTCATCCTATCTTTTTATGATTACCCTTTCATGGCACGAATACGTCAATAAAATGAATTTTTGCAGCAAATTGAGATGAACGCATTCTCAAAAATAAAATTAATGAGAATGATTTGTTTTTAGTATAATAGAGCCCGTCTGGCAAAAGTCAAGACAAAATCTTTTCCAAAGCGTCAAAATGCCGATTGAAGCGAAACCTATTTGGGCTTGCTTACAGAAGCAAATACCCGTCTAAGCTTGTTTTGCATAGGCGCGCATAAGCTTTGTTAAAAAGTTTTCTATTTTTAAAATACATTGAGGAGCAGAACATGGCTCATTCACACTACGCGATTGCCACGCGCGAAGCGCTAACGGAAAGCGAGATTGCTGCCAATGAATTGGCGGTGGCTTTGCCAACGCAAGTACTCGAACGTTTAATTCAAGAAGGAAGGCTTAATCCAAGCGAGCTAAGACCGCTGCATCCTCGGGCAAAAGTGCAAATACGGCAATATTGTTTAAGTGCTTGCCAAGGTCGTAATTGTTACAGCTGCATTTTTCAACAGCAGTGCCAATTTAAATCGAGTTGAGTTCACTCAAACTCACTCAAGGGCCCAGGCATAGAAGCTTTTAGAAGCTGTTTCTCACGATCGCTATTGCTGAATCTTTTGTGATACAGGTTCGGCCAAATCCGCTATCGTTCCAATCGGCTTTGGGCTAGAATAACGCCACTTTTTTAGCGGTGGTAAACAAAATGTCTAAACAAAATCCAACGGTCGGTGTGATTAGCTTAGGGTGTCCTAAAGCGACAGTAGATACCGAACGCATTCTGACGCAATTGCGTACCGAGGGTTATCAACTCACCAACAGTTATGAAGATGCGGATACCGTTATTGTCAATACTTGTGGGTTTATCGACAGCGCGGTTCAAGAGTCTTTGGATACGATTGGCGAAGCCTTGGCCGAAAATGGCAAAGTGATTGTGACGGGCTGCTTGGGCGCGCGCGCTGAAGAAATTTTAAAAGTGCATCCCAAAGTGCTCGCGGTTTCTGGGCCTGCCGCGTACGCGGAAGTCGTCTCAGCAGTCCACAATGTTATCGCGCCCCCGCCGTATAACCCGTTTGTCGATTTGGTCCCGCCGCAGGGGATTAAACTAACGCCAAAACATTATGCCTATCTAAAAATATCCGAAGGCTGTAACCACCGTTGTACTTTCTGCATTATTCCGTCGATGCGGGGCGATCTCATTAGCCGTCCGGTTGCTGACGTCTTAACCGAAGCGAAAAAACTGCAGGCGGCAGGGGTCAAAGAGTTGCTAGTGGTCTCACAAGATACCGCGGCCTATGGGGTAGATGTTAAATATAAAACCGATTTTGCCGATGGTCGTCCGACTAAAACGTCAATGGTTGGTTTGGCACAAGCCCTGGGTGAACTCGGTGGGATCGACAATTTTTGGGTGCGTTTGCATTACGTTTACCCTTACCCGAATGTGGAAGAGGTTATTCCCTTAATGCGCGACGGCAAAATTTTGCCCTATCTGGATATGCCGTTGCAACACGCCAATCCGCGCATTTTAAAAGCGATGAAACGTCCGGGAAATGTCGAAAAAACACTTGAACGTATCAAACAATGGCGCGAACAGGTGCCGAATCTGACCATCCGTTCAACATTCATTGTTGGCTTTCCAGGTGAAACGGAAGAAGAATTCCAAGATCTACTCGATTTCTTAGAAGAAGCACAGTTAGACCGAGTCGGTTGCTTCCAGTATTCACCGGTGAATGGCGCGGTGGCCAACGATTTAGCTCCACCTGTTCCAGATGAAGTAAAACAAGACCGTTGGGAGCGTTTTATGCAAACGCAACAAGCGATCTCTGCGAATAAAATGCAAGCTAAAGTCGGGCAAGTGATGACGGTGTTGGTCGATGAAATTGACGATGAAGGTGCCATTGCGCGCTCTATGGCCGATGCGCCCGAAATTGACGGACTGGTCTTTATTGAAGACGGCTTTCATCTGCAACCGGGACAGTTTGTAAAGGTAGAAATCGTCGCTGCAGATGAGTATGACCTTTGGGCAAAACCGATTGGTGAATTTGCTCAAGACACGGACACATCGTTTATCGAATTGGGTTGAGACTTGGTTGGTCATACCACCGGTTGAACCTGTTTTAAAAACCCGCCTTTGCGGGTTTTTTTTATGGCTTTTTCACTGTCGAACGAGGAAAAAATGAAGGTAAGTCAAGCGTTACTACAACGACGCTCCACCCGTGCGTTTCAAACGCGTCCGGTCGAACGCACAAAAATCGAACAAATTCTTGAACACGCGAAATGGGCACCTTCAGGTGTAAACCTTCAGCCTTGGCGCATTTACGTTGTAACTGGCACAGCAAAGCAACGTTTGTCGAAACAACTTTTGGCAGAATTTGCCTCTGGACGCAAGGCGCAAATGGATTACCAATACTATCCCTTGGTGTGGAAACCGATTTTTAAGCAGAGAAGAGATGCGCTTGCTCAAGCCATGTTTGGGTTACTGAAGATTAAGCGTGACGATCAAGGGGCTCGTTTTAGCCAGTGGTCACGAAACTATCTGGCATTTGATGCGCCTTGTATGTTGCTTTTCAGTATCGATGAGTCACTGCAAACAGGATCTTATCTCGATTACGGTATGTTTTTGCAGTCGATTATGCTGATGGCGGAAGAGTTGGGCTTGGCGACCTGTGTTCAGGCGTCTCTCGCAGAATACCCAAACATTTTGCGTGAGTTTATCGGAGCGGAAAATGCCCCCCATTTTGTATGCGGCATGGCGCTGGGCTACGCCGCCCAGGAAGCCGAAATTAACCAATTGCGGCCGTCGCGCTTATCTCTATCCGACTTGGCAACGTTTATCGAGATTTAATTTTTTCTTGATTTCATTTCTTACCCCATCATACAATTTTCAAAAAAGAAATAAAGAAGGTTTTTGCCAATAAATATGCAAAATTTTTAATAAACAAAGAGACATTAAGATGGAATTTTCTAAAGACGAGATCACGCCCGAAGCCATTCACCAAGCGTTATTTCAGTTAAGGCAGCAAATTGCCTTTTTGGGTCAACGCTTAGCAGACTTGTCGGAAGGGGAATTGTCTATTTGGATACCCAGCGGTTGGCGTAATCCAAAATTAAGTCCATTGGAACAACTGCGCGCACATCTAACCACGGTTGTCTTTCAACCTGGGCAAGACGCTAAAGAGACAACACTCTTACCAGGAGTGGTGTGCGTAGAGGAAAATTTCATGCGTGAAATCGAGCAACTTAATGCAGCGAAACGGCATTTTAAATTACGAATGCAGTTTGCTAAGAAAACCTTGGGACGCAGTCCTTATTTGAGTTTGGTGCAACAAGTGGTTCATCCGCACTCTATCAGTCTGTTGCAACTGTATCGTGATTTTCGTTGTTTTTACCCGCCCGTAACCGAAGTGCAGTTTTCATGGGTTTTTAAGGAAACGGCCACGGTTAAACTGAGTGCGCAGGGGGCGATAAAACACATCGTTGAGCAGATTGAAAATCAGAAAATTCAAAAGGACTTGTTAGCGAAGGTGGCTAAGTTAGGGGATGTTGAGTTTCTTTATCAGCGGCAAATTGCGCCACATCTTCAAGCGAATTTAAAGTTTGAAACAGAGCGGCCAATGGCAAAGAAGATTCATTCACCCGTATTCCTGCTTCAAAAAGCGTTTCCGATTTTACCCAATCATGATCTGCCAATGGAGCCAACGGCGCTCATTAAACCGCGAGCGGTTCGAAAGGATAAGAAAGTATGGCAACGTCTGTATTCAGGTTTAAATCTTTATTATGCTCAATAAATCGTTTATTTGTGGCTTCCCACCTATTTTGTGCGACCGACCTAAAGTATTGATTTTGGGGACCATGCCCAGCGTTCAATCTTTGCAAAACCAATTTTATTACGCCCATCCTCGCAATGCCTTTTGGCCCATTATTGCCCACCTAAGTGGGTTAAGCTTAAACAACGAGAGTGATAAACGCCAAGCATGCGAGTTACTTGGCATTATGGTTTGGGACGTATTAGCTTCATGTCAACGCTCGGGAAGTCTGGATAGTGCCATCAAACAACCACAAGCAAATGATTTTGTGACATGTTTTCAATCCTACCCAAGCATCGAAGCGATTTTTTTTAACGGCCAATCCGCGGCAAAACTGTTTAAGCAGCAGGTTGTGGCTAAAGGATTTCTGCCAAAACACTTGCATTGGTGTACTTTACCTTCGACCAGTCCCGCCAATGCACGCTTAAAAATTAGCGATAAATTATTGATTTGGGAAGAAAAAATCCGTCCGTTCCTGTAAAATACTAGCCTTTCATTTTCAACCACTTTTTAGCTAGGAGATTTGCCTTGCAAGCAGAGACTCAAAACAGTTCAATCAAAGTCATATCTGAACTTCTGTCACCGGCGGGAACGCTGAAGAATATGGAATATGCCTTTGCGTATGGAGCGGATGCGGTCTATGCCGGTCAACCGCGTTACAGCCTACGGGTTCGTAATAATGAGTTTAACGAAGAGAACTTAGCCAAAGGGATTGCGCGGGCGCATCAACTGGGTAAAAAGTTCTATGTGGTATCGAACATCGCGGCGCACAATTCCAAGGTCAATACCTACATGAAAGACATCGCGGCGGTCATTGCGATGAAACCGGATGCGTTGATTATGTCTGATCCAGGCTTGATTGCGATGGTGCACGAAGCCTATCCCGAACAGGAAATTCATCTTTCCGTACAATCCAATGCCGTGAACTGGGCGACGGTCAAATTCTGGTACAAAAATGGCGTGCGTCGCGTGGTGTTGTCGCGCGAGTTGTCGATTGCCGAAATCCGCGAAATCCGCGAAAAAGTGCCGGAAATGGAGCTGGAAGTTTTTGTGCATGGTGCCTTGTGTATCGCCTATTCTGGGCGTTGCTTGTTGTCGGGTTATATCAATAAACGTGACGCCAACCAAGGGACTTGCACCAATGCTTGCCGTTGGAACTACAACACCTATGAAGCCAAGGAAGATGAGTCTGGCGATGTAGTCGGCGTGGCAATCAACCAAGTGCAAATCAAAAATATTACCGATTTAACCGGAACCACTGGACGCTCTGCTCCAAAGCAAAACGTCTATAACCCGACATTGGGTGAAGGTGAAACCACCGATCAGATGATGCTGCTTGAAGAAGAGGGGCGTCCGGGCGAGTTGATGCCGGCGTTTGAGGACGAGCACGGTACTTATATCATGAACTCGAAAGACCTGAGAGCGGTTGAGTTGATTCCTGAATTGGTAGATTTAGGGGTGCATTCTTTGAAAATCGAAGGGCGGACCAAATCGCATTACTATGTAGCGCGTACGGCTCAGGTGTATCGGAAAGCGATTGACGATGCTTTGGCAGGTAAACCCTTTGATCGCTCTTTGCTGGATGATCTCGAAAGCCTTGCCAGCCGCGGTTATACCGAAGGTTTTCTGCGCCGCCATGTGCATTCGGAATACCAGAATTACGAATACGGCGTCTCCAAATCCGAACGCCAGCGTTTTGTCGGTGAAGTGGTTGATGTGGTTGAGCGTGAGGGACGTTCTTTCTTGGAAATCGACGTCAAAAATAAATTCTGTGTCGGTGATTCGATTGAAATTATGTCGCCGGTCGGCAATGTTTCTCTAGTGCTTGATCATATGCAAACCCATCACGATGAGGTGGTCGATTGCGCCAAGGGTTCTGGTTGGCTAGTACGAATTCCTAATCCTTTCAAAGATTTAGATAAGGAGACCTTGTTGTTTTGTTTGGTGATGCGTAACGAGTCTTGGGGCGGTGATGTCAAGCGAGATGCGGCTGCAAAACAGGCTAAGCTACAGCAAGATAAGCTTGATGAAGCCAACCGTGCTGCTGCGCAGGCTAAAAAAGTCGGTTAAAAGTTTGGACCTCGGGATGCCCCTGTGGTCAAAATAGGAAAATAAATGGCTTTAAAAATCCTAGAAGGGTGCATTAACTGCGATATGTGCGAGCCGGAGTGTCCGAACAAGGCCATTTTTATGGGCGAGAAAGTCTATGAAATTGATCCGGACCTCTGCACTGAGTGTGTCGGTTTCTATGATAAACCGACTTGCTTAAGTGTCTGTCCAATTGATGTCATTATCAAAGATCCAAACCGTATTGAATCGCAGGAAACCTTGTATCAAAAATTTGTGCAATTGGTTAATGACAATAAAATATAGTCTTTTCTTTGTGTCGCGTAGAGCCCAACTTTACGCGCTCATCTGATGCTTTTCCCCCATGGTTTTGCTTCGCTTATTGGCAATTCAACACTAAAAACTATCTCCGCATAAATTTGCTGTAAAAGCCCCTGCGGCGCCAGTTTGTCTCTATGGATTTGTGCTAGAATTCGCTGAAAATTTGCAATGGCTCCAAGGAGGGGAAATGCATCTCATATTTGTCATCGCGCTACTGGCATCCGCACTGTTTGGCGGTTACGCTTACATGAACAAGCCCATGATTGAACCGGCTTGGACCAACCAAATTCCGGGTTTTGCCTTCTCCCCTTACCAAAAGGGCCAAAGTCCGTTTGATAACACCTTTCCAACGCCGCAAGAAATTGCCAGTGATCTGGAAATCCTGTCTGGTAAAGCCCACGCCATTCGTACTTACAGTGTTGGCGGTGTGTTTGGCGAAATTCCAAAACTTGCCTATCCGCACAATATCAACCTGACCTTAGGGGCTTGGTTGGGGCCAAATCAATTGGATAATGCAAGTGAGGTGAGTCGTTTAACCCAACTGATCGAAGAGCCGCCATACAATGTTGTGCGCGCGATTGTCGGGAACGAGGCGTTGCTGCGTAAAGATATGAGCGAAGAAGAACTCACGCACTGGTTACGTTGGGTACGTTCTAAAGTTTCGGTTCCGGTCAGTACCGCTGAGCCGTGGCACGTATGGATTAAGCATCCTGATTTGGCTAAAGAAGTCGATTTTATTGCCGTGCATATGCTCCCGTTTTGGGAAGGAATTGCGCTGGATCAGGCGGTGGATTATATCGTAGATAAAATGCACTTATTGGAACAGACTTTTCCCGATAAACCGATTGTCATTACCGAGGTGGGTTGGCCTAGTAATGGACGTGCGATTAAGCAAGCCGAGGCCTCGCAAGCCAATCAGGCCATTTTTATGCGTCGCTTTGTGAGCCGTGCGCAAGAAGAAAAATACGTCTTTTATATGATGGAGGCGTTTGACCAGCCTTGGAAAAACCGTTTAGAAGGCAGTATTGGTGGACATTGGGGTCTGTATGACGTTGAACGTAAATTGAAGTTTGAGCAAGAACAACCCATTATTGCCCACCCAGAATGGCGTTTCTTGGCGGCCGCTTCCGCGCTTTTAGCCATTATTCTGTTGTTGTTGCTCTTGATTGACAGCAGTGCCTTACGGAAACGCGGCCATACGTTTTTAGGTTTGTTGGCATTTGCGATTTCCAGCTTGGTCATATGGATGGTGTATGACTTTACGTTGGAGTATCACAATTGGGTCAGTATTTTGGTTGGTGTCCTGCTGCTCATTGGCGTGGTTGGGGTGATTGTTGTGATTTTGGCTGAAGCGCATGAATGGGCTGAAGCGATCTGGTATCGGCAGCGACGTCGGCCATTAATTGAAATCCCGATTGGGCAAGGCTCAGCTCCAATGGTTTCGATTCATGTTCCAGCCTACAACGAGCCGGCGGAAATGATGAAACAAACTCTTTATGCTCTTAGCCAGTTGGACTATCCGAACTTTGAAGTCTTGGTGATTGATAACAATACCAAAGACGAAGCCGTTTGGCGTCCTGTTGAAGCCTACTGTGCAGAGCTCGGTGCGCCTTTTAAATTTTTTCATGTTGCCCCCTTAGCAGGATTTAAAGCCGGAGCGTTGAATTATGCATTGGCGCGAACAGCTCCCGAAGCCGAAGTCATTGCCGTAATTGACAGCGATTACGTGGTGCGTCCTGATTGGCTGAAGCGCATGGTCGGTCAATTTAATGATCCGAAGGTGGCGATTGCTCAGGCTCCCCAAGATTATTCCGATTACCGACAAAATGCGTTTAAAGCCATGTGTTATGCCGAGTATAAAGGGTTTTTCCACATTGGAATGGTGACGCGCAATGAACGAAATGCGATTATTCAACACGGCACCATGACCATGGTACGTCGCTCGGTTTTAGAGGCGGTAGGGGGTTGGGGTGAATCGACAATCACGGAAGATGCTGAGCTGGGCTTGCGTATTTTTGAGGAAGGTTACGAAGCCGTTTACAGTGAGCAGAGTTTTGGTCAAGGATTAATGCCGGATACCTACATTGACTATAAAAAGCAGCGTTATCGTTGGGCATACGGTGCCATGCAAATTTTGCGGGAACACGCGGACGCCTTTTTGCATTGGCGGCCAACAAAGCTGAAATCGGGGCAGAGATACCACTTTTTTGCGGGCTGGTTGCCTTGGATTGCCGACGGTTTCAATTATCTCTTTACCTTGATGGCGGTGTTTTGGACCTGGTTAATGATTTATGATCCGATTCAATTTAATGCGCCAGATTGGAAAATTGCCTTGATTCCGTTAATTTTCTTTGGTTTTAAAATTGTCAAAATGTTGGCCTTGTATATGGGACATGTTGGCGCACCTTTTGCCACCGCTGCAGCCGCCGCACTTGCGGGCTTATCCTTATCGCATACTATTGCTAGAGCGGTTTTATCCGGCTTATTTATTGGTCGAAAGATGCCATTTTTACGTACACCAAAAATGGCCGATAGCCATAATTTATGGCAAGCGGTGCTGGATGCGTATGAGGAGCTGCTGATTGCATTACTGTTACTGGCCAGTGCCGGAACGCTTTATTATCATTTTGGCTTTGAAACCTTAGAAATTACCCTGTGGATTTCGGTTCTCATGGTGCAGACGCTGCCATATTTATCTGCGCTAATTTTGTCTTTTATCAGTGCGCGACCAAGCTTGCCGGGGAATTGGATGCGTTTTAAACCACGTCCGCAGCCTGTCGAGCCTTCCACCCTTAAGGAGAGTCAATGAACGTTAAATTAGAACTCATCAGTTTTAAGTTATGTCCGTTTGTGCAGCGTGCCGTTATCGTACTCAAACACAAACAAATCGATTTTTCGATCACCTACATTGATTTACAAAATCCGCCAGACTGGTTTCAGTCTATTTCGCCTTTAGGCCAGGTACCGGTTTTAAAAATCGGCTTAGAAGACCGTGAGGAGTTGTTGTTTGAATCGGCGGTGATTCAAGAGTATGTCGATGAGATTACCCCACCGCGTTTGCACCCAGCGGATCCGCTGATAAAAGCCAAAAATCGCGCTTGGATGAGTTTTGGCAGTGAGATTTTGTTTGCGGCCCATACGATGGTAACCCACAAGGAGGCTGGGGTTTGCGCTGAAAAAGCCACGCAGATTGAAGCAAAGTTGCAACAGCTTGAGGCACAACACAGCGGCGGTGACTTTTTTAACGGGTCGGCGTTTCAATTAATTGACGCGAGCTACGCACCGCTGCTTATGCGTTTGGATCTGATTGAGCAATTTTGTGGGCAGAATCTATTGGCAAAAACACCAAAACTGGCGCATTGGTCAAGGGGTTTGGCGCAGCTACCAAGCGTTCAGCAATCGGTGGTTGAGGACTTTCCATTGCGCTATCGACAGGTGATTGTCGATGCGCAGGGCCATTATGCTCAAACGCATTTACGTGGGTAAACCCCACGTGAATCCTTTTGGCTCCCTGCCTCTTCTGCCGTTGCTTTTTGGGATGCTGGTTTTGACCAGCAATCTCTCGATGGCAACCACGCCACAAGAGTCAAAGACTGTTCTGGCTTGGCAAATCCTCGCCTTAACTCCGTCCGATTTACAGAAAATTGGCGCGCGCATTTACCAAAATGAAGGGGCATCTAAGCCAGAAAATTTACTGTTCTGGAGTGAGAAAGAACCTTTCCCTTCGCTCGGAATTGCCCACTTTATTTGGTTGCCGCAGGGGCTTGATGTTCCGTTTGTACAAACCTTTCCGCAGCTCATGCTATTTTCTCGACACAATTTTCCTGAAGTACCGATTCCTCAAATCGATTTGCTTTATTCAAACGTTGCGCCTTGGCCAAATCGCACGGCATTTTTGCTCGCGAAATCCAGCGGCGAATTGCAAGAGCTGCAAAGTTGGTTGGAAGACAATGTCGATATTCAAGCCGCGTTTGTCGTACAGCGGTTTTGGGAAGGGCAGGCGCGTCTATTTACGAAGGTCGCGGCAGAAGAACGCGAGCAACTGGAAACGAAATTGCAACAGATGATGCGCTTTCCAGCCGGGCTGTTTGCGTTAATTGATTATGCAAATTTTAAAGGCTTTGGCGATGATCCGCGCGAGCGTTATCAAGGCGAAGGTTGGGGGCTCTTGCAGGTCTTGCAGCGGATGCCGAATCGAATTCTATCGAATCCAATGCCAGGTGAAGAGCGTGTTCATTCTTTGCAGTCCACTCAAGTTTTGAATGATTTTATTGAGGCAGGACAGGCGGTATTAGCACAACGAGTCGCTTTGGCGCCCAATTCGCAACGAGAAATCGCTTGGCTAAAGGGGTGGCAAGCTCGAATCGCGCTCTATGCGCAGCCCTAATGTCTAGGTCTAAGGATGGACTAGAACGCACTTTTAAACCAATAAACCACGCCACGCCACGCCACGCCTCGTCTCGTCTTTATGGCATCCTTTCTTCTAAATCACTTTTTCAAGCGCCCTCTCTTTTATTCTCAGTCGTTTAGAATGAAGCGTCAGTTTGCAAATGCCTTGCCGCATCGATATGCCAATAAATCGGGTCGGCAGCTTGCCATTCATCGGGATCATGGCTAATCAGCAGTAAAGTATTTTTTTGTTCCAAATGGTGTTCAACTAGCCATCCGGCAAGCCGTTGTCGAGTGGGGCGGTCAAGCGCGCTGAAGGGTTCGTCCAATAACAAAATCGGCGGTCGGCGCATCAGGGCTCGTGCCAGTGCGAGACGCTGCTGCTGGCCACCGGAAAGTTGATGCGGATACTGCTGCGCATAGGGCGTCAATCCCATAATGGCTAAGAGTTGGTGAGCACGCTCTGGATTGGCGTGCGCAAACAGCAATTGTTGGAGCGCTCTTTGTTTGGGAAATAAGGCATATTGCTGCCACACGATGCCGATTGGGCGTTGAAAGCTTGGAACCGAGCATCGGTTTGCATCTTGCCAAAGTTGTTCGCCAAAGCGAACGTGACCGGAGAATTGTGAGGGCAAACCGCAGAGTGCACGCAGTAAGCTGGTTTTACCGCTGCCGGATTCGCCGCTTAATACCGTTAAACGCTTGCTTTGCAGGCTGGCTTGCCAATGAACTGTCTGAGGACCGTCGGCAGAGACAAGCTGCCCCTCTAAATCAAAGTGAAGCGAAGCCATGTTCCTGAGTCGCTTCCAAAGGTTGAATGGTCACCCCAATATCAGCGGGCTTAGCATGATATACCGAACTGAGTACAATCCCATCCACGCCGCTGCGGGCATAGTCTTGAATATTTTCAAGATTTACTCCACCGGCAATGACCACTTTTAAATGCGAAAATTGATCTTTAAGCTCACTAACCCATGGGGTTAAGGTGTTAACGGGAATCTTGTCAAATTGAATCAAATCACAACCAGCTTGGGCTGCAGCCTGTGCTTGCTCAAGGGTGTCGCACTCTACTGAGATTTTTTTCTCACAGGCCGCCATTTGCATTTTAGGCAGCTTATCTGTTAAAGCGGGACGTCCACCGATGACATTCAGATGGTTTTCAAAGATTAAAATGGTTTCAGACAATCCCAAACGATGCGGGTGGGCACCACCATCTAAGATGGCTTTAATCATGGGTTTTTTCATCCCTGGCAGATGTTTGCGCGTTACCAATAAAGGAATTGGTTTAATGGCTTCAACTCTTGCCACCATTTGAGCCGTATGGGTCGCGATTCCGCATAAATATTCCAAAAGATTCATCGCAACTTTCCAGCCGCGGTGCAGGGCATCACTGCGACCAATTACTTCTAAAATCACGCTTCCGGCAGCCACATCGCATCCTGAAGGTGTGCAATGACGAACCTCCGCACCGAGCAGTTGAAAAATGCGAGACGCTTCTTCCATCATAGTCAAGCGGGTTGGATGACGGCAGGTAATACGTAAACAGGCTGGTTGTTCGGCAATGCCCAGCAGTTGACTCGTTAGGTCAACCAGGGGCGCGTCTTCATTAATCCAAGCTTCAATTTCATGTGTTTGAAAAAAAATCATCGTTTTTCCTTTTTAACTTCTGGCCGGTGAACGCGCCAAATAACGTAATACTAAAAACAGGGTGATGGCCACAGCGGCTAATAAAACGCTGTAACCCATGGCGCAGTCAAAATTACCATCCAGAACCGAGTTGTAAATGGCAAGGGAAAGGGTGTCGGTTTGGCCAATCAGATTGCCGCCCAGCAATAAGCTCATGCCAACCTCCCCTAAACCTCGTCCCATTCCTAAGGCTAAACCGGCTAAGAGCGCTGGTAAAATCGAAGGCAAGGTAATATGAAAAAAAGTTTGTAGTGGCGTTTTTCCTAAACAGTATGCCGCTTCGACCAAATGACGAGTTTCTTGTTGCCAGGCCGTTTGAATCGGTTTAACCACTAAAGGCAGTCCGGCAATGACCGCCGCAATCAATAATGCCTCAAAGGTAAAAATCAACTCTATTTGCCAGGTGTCCGGAACCATTTGACTGAACCAACCATCCCGACCAAGCAGCAACAATAGAAAAAAACCGATGGCAATCGGAGGGAAAACCAAGGGCAAGGTGACCAAAATTTCCAATAATGTTTGTCCACGCCATGCGGGCAAACTGAGCAGCCAAGCGATGGGAACGCCAAGCAAGAGCAACAGCAAACCGCTCCAAAGCATAACCGACAAACTGATCCACAGAGGACCTAAACCGCAACTAACGAATAACACAAGCGGTGGCGTCTTAGTTACAAGCCATACTTAGCAAAAATTGTTTTGCCTAGATCGCTTTGTAAAAAGTTTAAAAAGGCATTCACTTCGCTCTGGTTTTCGCCGTCATTGACTGGGGCTGCGACAATTTGAATCGGATCATAACCGTTTTCCAAAATCTGATAGCCACCAATGCGGTCGCCAAGACCGATGGCATCGGTTAGGTTAATAAAACCGGCGTCGATTTCACGGGCGACCAAATAGGCCGATACCTGAGGAACCGTAGCGGCTTGAAGCAGGATGGGCTTAAGCCTTATCGTCAAGTCATGACTCTTAATCCACTCATTGGCGGCGCGTCCGTAGATGGCTTTTTGCGGATCTGGCATGGCAACGCGACTCAGTTCAGGGTTGGCAAAGTCTTTGGGCAGGCGGATTTCAGGCCGATTTTGTGCCCATGCAATCACCAATTTGCCTTGGCCGATTCGATGAAACTGTTTAAATGCAGTGCTTTGCTGAAGAAATTTTTGATCGCCAATGACCAATTTGATTTGAGACGAGGCCTGCGCTTGGCTCAGAATTTGCCGCATATTGCCGTAACTGGCCTGCAACTGAACACCACTTTGCTTTTGATAGGCTTGAATAACTTCCTGCATCGGCTTTTTATAACCGCCACCGGCCACAAGGGTAAAACCTTCTGCCCAAAGAAGAGGGCTGAAAAAAAAGACACTCAAAAATAATAGCGTCGATCGAGTAGGGTTCATAGTTGGGTTTCTCATGCGTTAAAAGGTTCCGCCAAAGCGGTATTCAAGTTGAAAAAAGGCTGAATAAGCCGAGTCGTCACCGATAAAAGCTTGTTGTTGCGCCGTTGCTTGTTGAACGGCTTTGCCTGGCAAGAACAGGCCAACACCGGCTTGAAATCCAAGTTGTCGGCTCAGTTGATAATGCGTAATCAAATCCACTTCATCCCCATAGTGGCGACTGCTGGCATTGAGCCCATTTTTGTATGCTCGCCAACTATCTTGGATTTGGTCGGCATAAAAACGATGCAATTCCAGTTCAAACTGCCAATCACGATGTGGACGATAATTGGCAAGTAAACCGTAGTGTTTTAAGTTGGACCAAGCCATCAAGTTCATCCGCCCGTAATACTTATCGGATGCACCATAAGCGCCGTCAAAACGTTCGTTGATTGCGGTTTTTTTATCATCGCCCGAGGCAAAAGCAAGGGTAGATCCCAATTGCCATTTTGGATTAAATCGGTAAGAGAGATCCACGTGATAAGCATAAGCGTCCGAGTCCACCGCCAGTCCGGCAAGTTTGGTAACCGAACCCTTTTGCAGTAGGGCGGTTGTGTCCAATTTCCAGCCCTGTTTTTGCCAGAGCAAACGCGCGCCAAGGTAATCCAAATTTTTCTCTTGATAATCCGCGCTCTGATCATTCTTTTTTTGGAACGTCATGGGTTCAAGCAGCAGATGAGGTGTTGCTTGCCAGTGACCATAGAGTGCCATTCCATCAAAACCATGCCGATGGCCTAAGCTCCAAGCATTGGGGTCATGCAACATGGTTTTACCCGCAAACACCTCCAGCCAGTTCTTCTCATGTTGCCAACGAAGTTTGGCGGCATCCCAGACCCACTTTCCGGAGTTTTTCCATGCGCCGGGTCCAAATACGCGATTATTTCCGTATGCAATCGCCTGACGGCCAATTTGCGTTTTGATGGGGCCAACTTCATAGGCCAACCAGGTTTCGCCGAGCTCGAGTGGATCGCTTTGCGGATTATCTTCAATTCCCGAAAACTCGGTGGAACGCCAATCGGAGTCTTGAAAGCCCCATCCAAAAACGCGGCTGTCTTGCAAGCTGAGCTTAGCGGAAAAATGTTGATCAAAGCGGTGTTCTAGGCCAACACGCAACCGGCTGAGAAGATAACCATCCTCGGCTTGACCCGATTTTGGCGCTGAGCCAAGAAATTTGTCATTGAGCTGAAATTGGTATTCGGCTCGCTCACGAATGTCGACAAACCATCGGCTCTTCGCGTCGCTTGCGAATGTTGGAAAGGCCAGGCTGCCAAGCGTGAGCGCGCTTAGCCAAAACGCAGGGGAGAATGCATCAAGTTTCAAGGAGAGATTCCTTTTAGTGTTTAAATTTATTTTTTATATATTTACTTTGGTACATATCGAGTTGCGTAGAAAATTAAGACAATCGATATAAAAATAACTCAATATTACTTTTTGGTTATATCGAGAGGGCGCACAGTTTAGAATTTGCAATGTAGGCTTGTCAAGTAAGCTTGAGTAAAGCTTAAGATTGATAAGATTTATTTACCTATAAGAAATACTAGTGGTAGTATGGGCACCAATCTTAAGTGGATTTTTAACTTTAATTATTGCGTTTTAAGGAGCTTTTTATGCGTAAGTGGATTTTTTCTTCTCTATTCAGTGCCACGGCAGTCTTAATGGCGCCCCAAGTTATGGCGGAAAAAGGGGTGTGTGAAATGGTTAAACCTACCGTGGAAAACATTCGTGCTAACCTGCATGCTCAATACTTACCTAACTTTATCCCAGTGGTCGTAAACAGCGAGAAGGAATTAGGATTGAGTGCTGAGCAGTGTCAAGCTTTTAACCAGTTCCGCAAAGAAAAAGCGGTTGTGGGCAAAGAGCTGGTCGAAAAAATTAACAAAATGGAACAAGAATCGCACGATTTGGCTCTAAATGGAGCGAGCTTGGATGAGATTAAGGCCCGCCACACGCAAATCGCAGAAGCCCGTGCCAAGCTGATTGAAGGCAAGATGAAATGCCACCAATTCATTAAAAACACCTTGACCGAAGCGCAATACACCCAATTGGTGAACGATGTTTATCCAAAACGCCGTGCGATGGCGATGGAAAAGGTTAATGGCAAATAAGCCTTTGGCTTGAAGAAACCTGAAAGCCGGCCAAGCTGCCGGCTTTTTTATACGCAATTTCTCGTGTCTAGGGTATGATTAGGGCCAATTCCATTTTGCACCCGCTTATGAACGCGTCCCGCTCTACTCAATCTAAACGATTTTTATCTGGCCTGCCTTGGGCCATTTTGCGCGCGAGTCGTCCGCGTTTTTTGGTTTTGGCGCTGGTCTTACCTTTATGTGCTGCAGCCTTAAGCTATTCGCTCGGCCAGATACCCTCTGCGTCTGATTTTTTATTGGTGAGTGTTAGCGCCCTGTTAGCCCACGCCGCAGTCAATTTGCATAACGAAATTGAAGACACCGAATCCGGTTTGGATCGCCTGACTCAGCGTACTGCTTTTAGCGGGGGCAGCGGTGCGCTTTTTCCTTTTGAAAAAAATTTACAACCTGTACGATTTGTTTTCTATAGTCAATTGATTTTACTGGTTTTTATCGGAACCTATCTCGCATGGTCTGTTTCTTGGTGGATCCTGCTTATGGGCGTGGTCGGCTTGGGATTAATCCGCTTTTATACGTCTTATTGCACTCGACATTCCACGCTCTATTGGTTGGCTGCGGGTCTCGGTTTTGGCCCCATTCTGTTTTTAGGAAGTTTTTGGGTTTTTTACGGTTCTATCACGCTGAGTGCTTTTTTAGTGGCAGCCGTGGTGTTTTTATGGGTCAATAATCTGCTTTTAGTAAACCAACTGCCGGATTTGACTGCCGATGCACAAGTAGGACGACGCAATCTTTGGATGACGCAAGGTGTAGTTTTCGGTTGGCGGTTGTTTGTGGCGAGTGCATTGCTCAGTGTCTTGTTGCTCATCGCTTTGAGCGGTGTTTTGCAAAAACCGCTGCTGAGTCTCAGTGCTCTCGTATTGATACCTGCTGGGTGGATTGCCTGGCGTCTTGCGCTCTATTTTAGGCAGCCAAAAACCATAAATCTTGCCCCGATTTTAGCGCTGAATGTCATAATAAACGTCATTTTGCCCTTGCTTCTGGCCTTGCTCTTGTCTTGGTCAAGTTTCGATCTGTTTGATAAAGGTATTTAAGGAGTTTGCCATGTTTGCCACCCTGACGGATTTTGTTGGAAATACGCCTTTAGTGCGTGTGCAACGTCTGCATAACCCTATCAATAACAGCGTGGTACTGGCTAAGTTAGAGGGAAATAACCCTGCGGGCTCGGTAAAAGATCGCCCTGCCTTAAATATGATACTTCAGGCGCAAAAACGCGGCGAAATTCAACCCGGTGATACTTTAATTGAAGCCACCAGCGGTAATACCGGGATTGCGCTGGCCATGGCCGCGGCCTTGTTGGGCTATAAAATGAAATTGATTATGCCGGATAACATGAGCATGGAACGCAAAGCCTCCATGGCGGCTTATGGTGCAGAACTGATTTCCGTGACCAAAGCAGAGGGAATGGAAGGCGCTCGTGACTTGGCTGAGCGCATGGTACAGGCCGGAGATGGGGTCATGCTAGATCAGTTTTCGAATCCTGACAATCCTTTAGCGCACTACCATTCAACTGGCCCTGAAATTTGGCGTGACACCTCCCATAAGGTGACGCATTTCGTCAGCGCAATGGGGACGACCGGCACGATTATGGGGACTTCCATGTATCTTAAGGAACAAAATCCGCAGATTCAGATTGTTGGCGTTCAACCGGAAGAGGGTGCGGCGATTCCGGGGATTCGTCGCTGGCCTGAGGCCTATATGCCCAAAATTTATCAGCAAACTCGTGTGGATCGAATTATTGACATGAGTCAGCAGCGTGCCGAAGACACCATGCGAGCCATGGCCAAACAAGAAGGTATTTTTGCTGGCGTCTCTTCTGGCGGGGCGATGGCGGCGGCTTTGCAGGTTGCGGCCGAAGTAGAAAATTCGGTGGTGGTGACGATTGTATGCGATCGCGGCGACCGTTATCTTTCTACCGGTGTGTTTAATCAAGGAGTGGTATAAACCGGTATGGCACGTGAAATAGAACGCAAATTTTTAGTACAAGGCACCGATTGGAAAGCTTTAGCACATCAACACACCCACTTTGCTCAGGGTTACCTTACGCCACTGCATGCTGGGGCAAAAAGTTCGGTGCGAGTCCGAATTGAAGGTCAGACGGCTAATTTGAATATTAAAAGTTTAGAAATTGGTCTAAGCCGTGATGAGTATGAATATCCGATTGCTTTGGCGGATGCTCAGCAGATGTTAGCCAAGCTGGCGGTTGGGCCAGTAGTTGAAAAAGTACGTTATTTTGTACGCGATGGCACCCACCTTTGGGAAATTGACGAGTTCTTTGGCGATAACCAAGGGTTGGTGGTAGCCGAGGTTGAGTTGGCGCACGAGCATGAAGCGGTGCGGCTTCCTGATTGGGTGGGTAACGAGGTGACGCACCAAGCTCGCTACTATAATATTAGTCTTTCAGAATATCCGTTCCAGAGCTGGAGCGAAGCCGAAAAACTCGGTCATTAAGCCGTTATAACAGTGAGAATGTTCATGCAAAGTCCCATTAAAAAACTTACTCGTTTGCTTCTGATGAGCACGCTTCTTGGCAGCAGTGTCGGAGCGCAAGCCGCTACGAGCGGTCTATTGGATATCTATCGAATGGCGGTGGATTATGATCCAGTTTTATCGCAGGCCAAAGCCCAGTTTGCCGCGGATCAACAACAACTCAAAGCCTTAGAAGGGGGACTCTATCCGCAGATTAATGCCGGCTGGAATCTTTCGAAAACCGAGGCTTCTACGCAAAGCCGAGACGTTGGCAGCAGTGATTTAACGGTAACGGTCAATCAAGCGCTTTATCAAAATCAACTTTGGGCGAGAATTGATCAGTCCAAGTCGGCAGTTATTGCGTCAGAGGTGGCATTACAAACTGCTGAGCAAGCGTTGATTTTGCAAGTGACCGAGGCATATTTCGCCGTGCTTTTAGCTAAGCAGACGCTGGCGTTGTTTAAATCGAGAGAAGAGGCTGATCTTCTCCAACTGGAGAGTGCTAAGGCATCGGCAGAGGTGGGATTATCCAGCCAAGTTGATGTGTTGCAGGCGCAATCCAGTTACGACCTTTCTAAATCCAATCGAATTAATGCCGAAAACAGTCTTGATCTTGCCGAAGAGGCGTTATTAAAAATTACCGGACAACCCTTTGGTAGCTTGAAAGCCTTGCCATTGAAAGTCGAGTTACCCAGTTCTGTGCTCGATTTAACCGGATTGGAGCAACAGGCCCAGCAACAAAATTTGACGGTGATTGCATCACAGGCGCAGGCCGAAATTGCTCGACAAGAGATTGAGGTACAGAAGTCAGGCGATATGCCGGTGGTTGCCGCCCAAGCACGCTTTAATGACACGCGTTATGATCAAAATACTTTTGAAGATTATTCTGGGGCAACGCTTGGCTTAAATGTTACCTTGCCACTCTATACCGGTGGAACAACCCAAGCCAGTATCAATGCCGCTCGGGCGCAAAATCAAAAAAGTTTAGAAGCCCTTCGTGCTGCAAAAAATCAAGCCCGTCTGGATGCGCGCTCGCAGGTTCGTAATATCGAACGGGGCGAGTCATTGATTGCTGCGCTGCGTGAAGCGGTTAAATCGAATAATGCTTTTTTAGAAGCGGCCGAAGAGGGCTATAAGGTTGGGTTACGCGATTTGCTAGAAGTTTTTAGCGCCCGTGCCAATCAAGTCGATGCGATGAAAAATCTTTTGGAAGCTCAGCATAATCAAGTGCTTAACCGACTCAGATTAGAATCGGTATTAGGCGATCTTACGCCAGAAGACTTGCAGGTGTTTGACACACTTCTCACCTCGTCGCCTGAAAATGCCTCTTAACGAAATTGATAAAGTTCGGACTGAAGGTTTGAGTTTTTCTAAGCGGCTTTTTACGCGTCGTACTTTGGTACGCAGCCTCTCGGTTCTTGCCCCTTTAGCAGGTGCTAATTTCTTGGGCGGCTGTTCATCGACTCAATCGGATGAGACTATTCGAATGGCGGTCAACACCCGTCCACAAATGCTTGACCCAAGACGAGCGACCGATGCGCTCTCCAGCCGTATCAATCGTTTGCTATACCGTTCGTTAGTCGATTTTAATGCCCATTTTGAACCGGTTCCGGATCTGGCCGATTGGCAGCAAGTCAGTCCCACCCATTATCGATTTCGGTTGCGTGAAAGCAGTACCTTTCATCATGGTGGGGCCTTAGAAGCAAAAGATATTGCCGCCACTTACCAAAGCGTTCTCGATCCAAAACTTGGTTCTGCGCATCGCGGTGCCTTAAAAAACATCGAAGAAATCACCGTTGTAGATACACATACCATCGACTTTACGCTAAAAGAGGTCGATGCTTTGTTTGTAGGGCGCTTAGTGATTGGGATTTTACCTGCCGATTTAATCGAAAATGAGCATCCCTTTCATTTGCAACCGGTCGGTTCGGGTCCTTGTCGATTTGTTGCCATGTCCGAGCAGTGGTTAAAACTCCAACGCCTAAATGACCAGGTGCTATTAGAGTTTGTGCCTGTCAAAGAAGCAACGGTTCGTGTGTTGAAACTGCTCAAAGGCGAAATTGATCTGCTGCAAAATGATCTTTCACCGGAACTGGTGGCTTATTGTCGCCAGCAAAATTCGTTGCAGGTGCAGTTTCGTTCCGGCACCAATTTTGGTTACATTGGTTTTAATTTTGCTGACCCGCTGTTACAGCAAACTGCCTTACGGCAAGCCTTGGCGCATGGGATTGATCGACAAGCGGTTATTGCCGCCATTTTTCAAGGCCAAGCTCGTTTAGCGCAAGGCTTGCTGGTGCCTGAACATTGGTGTGGTCTAAGCGATCTACCTGACTACGAATATAATCCTGAAAAAGCAAAACAGCTGCTGAAATCTGTACAGGTACCAGCTGAGCATTTAACGTTAAATAATAAAAATCAAAGGGTTATTAAGTTAAGTTATAAAACATCTAATGATCCTACACGAATCCGTTTGGCGACCATTTATCAATCACAACTCAGACCTTTAGGCATTGAATTAAAGATTCAAAGTTATGACTGGGGCACCTTTTACAACGATATTAAGCAAGGGCGTTTTCAGCTGTTTAGCTTGGCTTGGGTTGGCGTGAAAAGTCCTGATATTTTTCAATACGCGTTTGCATCCAATGCCATTCCACCCAAAGGCGCAAATCGTGGTCGTTTTATGGATGCCGAAAGTGATGCATTGATTGCCCAAGCACTCCATAGCCCAGACCTGGCTGAGCAGGCGATGCTTTATCGGCAATTGCAGCGGCGCTTACATTCGCAACTGGCCAGTTTGCCCTTGTGGTATGAAGACAACTATGCAGTGCAAACGCAGCGGCTTTCACCTTATCCACTCTTTACCGATGGGCGCTTTGATGGCTTGCTTAAGGTACAAAAACGGGCCTCGTAAAAGGTATGTGTGTACAAGTCATGATTTATCTGTCGTCCCAAACCTTAGAGGTTTGGCAGGATGCCGTTTGTAAAAAACGTTTTTTCATCAGCAGCGCCAAAGCGGGCAGTGGTAATCAAAAAAATTCCGGACAGACGCCATTAGGTCGGCATTATATTCGTGCCAAAATTGGAGCCGGTGTGCCGGTAAACGGGGTCTTCGTTGGTCGCCGTTTTACGGGAGAAATTTACTCAGAGGCGTTGGCTAAACAGTTTCCGCAACGCGATTGGATTTTAACCCGCATCTTATGGTTATGTGGCTGTGAGTTGGGCCACAATCGGATGGGACAGGTGGATACGATGCAACGTTACATTTATCTTCATGGCACACCAGATTCTGAACCAATGGGCGTGCCTTTGTCGCATGGCTGCATTCGGCTGCGCAACCAAGATTTGTTAATGCTCTTTGATTGGGTGCGCTGGGGCACGGCTGTGGAGATTTGCCCATGATCGCGTTTTTGGTTCGTTTGATCGGCTCGGTGCTCTTGGTTTCCTGGGTGGTCGGGAGTTTGGTTTTTTTATTATTGCATCTGGTTCCGGGAGATCCGGTCGCGGTGATGCTAGGGGATTGGGCATCACCAGCCGATGAAGCTGTCTTGCGGGCGCAATTAGGATTGGACTTACCGATTTGGCAACAGTATTGGAACTATCTGTTTGCCTTGATGCAAGGGGATATGGGCCAGTCTTTGTTCTATCAGCAACCAGTAACACAGTTGATTGCCGAGCGTTTTCCAATGACCGCGCATTTGGCGGTCATGTCGCTGTTATTGGCGGTGTTGATTGCCTTTCCATTGGGATTTTGGGCCGCAATGCGCGCGGGGCAGTGGCCGGATCGGTTGTCGATGGGGATTTCTCTGCTTGGGGTTTCGATTCCGAACTTTTGGTTTGGCCCCATGCTGATTTTGCTATTTTCTTTGGGGCTAGGGTGGCTGCCGGTGAGTGGTGCTGAACAGTCCGGATCTTGGATTTTACCGACCTTAACCTTAGGAACGGCTTTAGCGGCCATCTTAGCGCGAATGTTGCGGGCTTCTTTGTTAGAAGTGATGTTTGAAGACTACATTCGCACCGCTCGTGCCAAGGGCTTAGCCGGTTGGCAGGTTTATGGTCAGCACGCTTTGCGCAATGCGCTTTTGCCGGTGGTGACGCTGCTCGGTTTGCAGCTTGGAACCTTACTGGGTGGTGCGGTGATTACCGAAGTGGTCTTTGACTGGCCCGGACTTGGAAATTTACTCGTGGAGTCCATTCAGCGCCGCGATTACCCCGTCGTTCAAGCCTGTATTCTGGTCATCAGTGTGGCCTACATTACGGTTAATGCTCTCACCGAGTTGACCTACGCTTGGCTTGACCCACGTATTCGTCTGCCATCTTAATTGGCTAAAAAAGGTGTATTTTCGTCTGCAATGGCCAAGTGTCTATTTTTAACCCTTTCTGAGAAACGCGCCATATGATAGGAAAATTCAGTCGTTTGCTGTTAATTCTTTGGCTGCTAATGGCATTGGCCGCCTTCAGTATTGGCGATGAGGCAAACCGGGTTCATTTAGAGCGATTGCTGCAACCGCCCAGCATGGAAGCGTGGTTAGGAACCGATGAGCTAGGTCGTCCCTTGCTTGAACGCTTGCTTTTAGGCGCGCAAACTTCGTTGATTGTGGCTCTAAGCGTGGTCGGATTTTCGGCGATGATTGGCACCTTTATTGGTTTGGCCAGTGCCTATTACGGAGGATGGGTTGACCGCCTGCTGACGAAAGTGATTGAGGTGTTTTTAGCTTTTCCAGGGTTGTTGCTCGCGATTGCTTTGGCAGCGGTTTTGGGTCCTGGCATTGAAAACGTTATTTTTGCGTTGGTAGTGGTGGGATGGGTCGGCTTTGCCCGTTTAGCACGGGCGCAGACCCTCAGTTTGCGTCATCGCGAACATATTTTGGCGGCCAAAGCGCTCGGCGTGCCGCACCATCGCATTTTAAGCCGTCATCTGTTGCCGCTGATTTTGGCACCCTTGGGGGTTGAGGCAACTTTTGGTATTGCAGGAGCGGTCATCGCCGAAGCCGGCCTATCCTTTTTAGGGTTAGGGGTGCAGGCGCCAGACGCGTCTTGGGGCAACATGATTAAAGAGGGAACTCGCTATCTGCTGGTTGCACCGCATTTGGTCTTAGCGCCTGGACTGGCGCTCATGCTGTTAGTCTTGGCGGTAAACTTACTGGGCGATCAATGGCGTGATCATTTGGATGTGCGTCTGCGCAGCCAAAATCGCACCAAATAGCTTTCAAAATCCCATAAAAGAACGAAGATAAAAAAAGTATCAAGGAAAACAAAATGGCGAGTAAACCGGGAAAGGCAATGTCACTAGGTTCAATCATGCTCGATGTACAGGGCTTGAGTTTGAGCGCCATTGAGCGCGAACAACTGTTTGACCCTAAGGTGGCCGGCGTGATCCTGTTTAGTCGTAATTTTGAATCAGCCGAGCAATTGCAAGCCTTAACCGAAGAAATCCACGCGCTGCGTCATCCGCGTTTGTTGATTGGGGTGGATCATGAGGGGGGCCGCGTGCAGCGCTTTCGTCATGGATTTAGCCGTTTACCACCCATGCGCTTGCTCGGAATGCTGCAGAAAGTCGATCCGCAAGGTGCACGAGACACGGCGCAAAAAATTGGATGGTTAATGGCCAGTGAGCTGTTGAGTGTGGGGGTAGATTTTAGCTTTGCGCCGGTGTTGGATTTGGACTATGGAGGCTCAAAGGTGATTGGCGACCGCTCGTTTGGAGCAAATGCCGAGCAAGTAAGCGATTTGGCTTTAGCCTTAATGAAAGGGATGCACCAAGCGGGCATGGCAGCCGTTGGTAAGCATTTCCCCGGTCACGGTTTTATTGAGGCCGATACCCATACCGAAATTGCGATGGATCCGCGTCCTTTAGCACAAGTTTGGCAACACGACATTCAACCCTTCTTGCGGTTGATTGAGCAGGGATTGGATGCGGTGATGCCAGCACACGTTATCTATCCGCAAGTTGATGCCTTACCCGCCGGTTTTTCGCCCTTTTGGCTGACGCGCGTTTTACGCCAACAGTGTCACTTTGAGGGTGTGATTGTCAGTGACGATTTATCGATGCAAGCCGCCGCCGTTTTTGGCGAGGCTCCGCAACGCGTTGCCCGCGCCTTGCAAGCCGGCTGTGATTTGGTCTTGGTTTGCAACGATCCTGCTGCAGCGCAACAGGTGTTGGCGGAACTGCCGTTTGAAGACAATTTATTGAGTCATGCACGCCTTATTCGATTGCATGGGCAAAGCCGTATCCCTTGGTCGAAGCGACACTACTCGCCGCAATGGCAAGCCGCCATCAGTGCCCTTGATCATTTAAATGCTTGGGCGGAGCAGCACAGCCGTTTCTGAGCCGATTGCCGGCGCTTTGCCGCGATAGATTTTTTAAGATAAAGATGAGTTAAGCCGAGAACAAAGATGGATTTCAGTATTTTTTTAAATTCGGGTTTTTTGGCCGAAAGCTGGCATCAACTGGTGATTTTGTTTGGTGGGCATGTCTGGTTATTGATGGTCACGGTGATTCTAACGGTGACGGCTTTAGCAGACTTATTGCAACGACGGGTGTTGACTGCTTTACACCGATATTTACAAAAACATAACAAGCGAGTATTTGACAGTTTTGTCGATGCGGCCCGCGCGCCTGCCTCTTTTTTTATTTGGGTAACCGGCACGGTACTGGCCCTAAACACCTTGATTCTTAAGCTCGGTATTTATGTTGATTTAATTAAGCATATTAATGACTTTAAATCGACCATTCTGACCTTATCGGTTGGCTGGTTTGTGATTCGCCTGGTGCAACGTTTGGAAAGCTACCTAAAGGATCGCGCTGAAGAGGATGATCGCTTTGATCAGGTGATGGTTGAAGCACTTGCCAAAATCATCAAATTACTCGCGTTTGTCTTAACGGGCTTGTTTTTCCTCAATGCATTTGGCGTGAGTTTAACCGGCTTGTTAGCATTTGGTGGGATTGGCGGGATTGCGGTTGGTTTTGCGGCCAAAGACTTATTAGGCAATGTATTAGGCGGATTGATGCTGTACATCGATAAACCGTTTACCGTGGGTGAGTGGATTCGCTCACCAGACAAACAAATTGAAGGCACGGTGGAACATATTGGCTGGCGCATGACTCGGGTGCGCACATTTGATATGCGTCCCTTGTACATTCCGAACGGTATTTTTGCCAATATTTCGATTGAAAACCCCTCGCGAATGACCAATCGACGTATCCATGAAACCATCGGTTTACGCTATGCCGATGCGCACAAAGTCAAAGTCATTATTGACGAGGTGCGTTCCATGTTAATTAATCATCCAGACATCGACAGCAGCCGCACACTCATTGTCAATTTCAATAACTTTGGCCCGTCTTCATTGGATTTCTTTATCTACACCTTTACCAAAACCACCAATTGGGTCTTGTTTCATGAGATCAAGCAGGATGTGTTGTTGAGAGTCTTAAACATTATTCTGCAACAGGGCGCGGAAGTGGCATTTCCTACCCGAACACTTATGTTTGAGGGCAGCCATCCATTTGGCGGCCAACCCGGCACGATTGAAGAGAGTAAAGCACTTTCAAACCCCCAGTCCAGCGAAGCACAGCGTGAATGAGGCGATAGACAGAAAATCGGTTTTAATAAAAAACCATTAAATCCGGCGTTTTTGTCTGTTTTAGGGTTCAACGTCAGGTTAAAAAGGCCCCTAGCGCGCGTCGAGAGTCGAAGCACTGCTGCGTTGCAGATGCGCTTGCTGTTCTAATTGCGCCTTTAGATTTTTTAATGACTGATAGGGCATGTCCACAGCCATGCTGTTCGCCAAACAGCTTGGGAGCATCCCACCGGGTTCCGCAGCCACTTCAAAAGTGACCTTGGTTTGTGCTTGAGAAACTTTTTCTAACTGCCAAAAACCGTTTAAGGTCTGAATTCGAACTCGATTAGGATTTTCTGGCAGCGCATTCGGCTGTGCTTGTAATTGGATGATAATTTTTTCTGGATTACGGTCATCTATGCTGACTTGAGTCACACTGTCACGGTCACTTACCGGCCAGGGGGCATCGGTCACGCTGTAAATTAAAAAACGTTTTTCATCCAGACGTTTAAGCTGTTTGGCTTCAAGTGTATTGAAATACCAATCTTTGGCTTTTGGCGTGTCAGCAATAAAATCGAATACCTGTTGAATCGGCACGGCAATCAACACTTCACCGCGGAAAGCACGGAAATTAGTGTGCTCGAGTTTTTTGGTCCAAACCCGAACCTCTTGATGATCGACTGTCGTTTGCTCCTGCCAAGCAAGAGCAGGCTGAAAACTAAGCCCTAAAGATAAAAAAGATAAGGCTAAGACATTCAAAGAAGGGAATAAACGCATAGCGAAATCCTTATATAAGAAAAACATGATTTGATTATAATCCAAGCCATATCTGAAATATATAAGAAACTATTAATGTGTTTGCCGGCAAGAAGGGTGGGAAAACAAGTACGATTCCCAAGCGGAAGCACTGCAGCGGATGCCTGCGTTTGAATACCTAAAGAAAATAGACTGAGAGAGAGCGGCATCGCGTTTAATCAAAGAGCGATGCTCAAACGACTTAAAGAATAATGACTTCCGGTTCGAGGTAGATGCCGAACTGATGATTGACCGTTTCTTGCACCATTTGCGATAGTTCGGCCAGTTCGCTGCCAGTGGCGCCACCCAAGTTGACCAGAACCAGAGCGTGTTGCTCAGAAACACCGGCATAGCCTTGCGATAAGCCTTTCAAGCCGCATTGTTCAATTAGCCAAGCAGCAGGAATCTTGTAGCTGCCATCCAGCATCTTATGATGCGGCAGGCCGGGATATTCTTCATGCAACGTTTGAAAATATTCTGCGCTTACAATCGGATTCTTAAAGAAACTGCCCGCATTCCCCTGTTTGCAGGGATCTGGAATCCGACTTTGACGGATGCGAATGACCTGCTCAAACACCATCATTGGCGTAATCTTATCTTTCTCGATGCCTTTTAAAGCCTCTTTTAAAGGCTCGTAAGATAAGTTGGCTTGCCCGTGTGCCAATTTGCGTAAGCGAATAGTGACTCGATAAACCAACAGACGGTTGACATACTGCTGCTTAAAAATGCTGGTGCGATAGCCAAACAAACACTCGGAATTACGAAATTCTCGATGCTGACCGTCAAACAAATTCAAGGTCTGCACTCGAGTAATAACATCTTGAGCCTCTGCGCCATAAGCGCCAATGTTTTGCACAGGAGCCGCACCCACCGATCCTGGAATCAGCGCCAAATTTTCTAACCCCCACCAATTTTGCCGCACCGTGTATAAGACCAGGTCATGCCATTTCACTCCTGCGCCCACGGTTAGCCACACATTTTCATCATCCTCTTTCACCAAACGAATTTTATTAAAGGTACAACGTAGGGTGAGGCCGGGAAAATCTTTGGTAAACAACAGATTGCTGCCATCCCCAATAACGCGCCACGGCAAGGACGCCAGCTTAAAATCGGTGCGTAAAGTCAGAATATCACTCTGTTTATTCACTTCGACGTAATAATGGCTCTTAATATCCACATGAAAACTATTGTGGTTGAGCAGCGAGTAGTTAGCTTGGATGTGCATAAGGATGAGGTCTGGGGCTTGTGTATAATGGGCAAAATTTGCCGGATGAAATTGGCTCCATTATAAAGGAATCTAAAAAGGAAACTCTATGGCCCAGCAAAAACTTTCCATGCCAACTTGGTCTTCACGCACCGTTTTCTTACTGGCAGCGATTGGTTCCGCTGTTGGATTAGGAAATTTATGGAAGTTTCCTTATGTGGCCGGCGAAAACGGAGGCGGGGCTTTTGTACTGGTCTATTTAGCGTGTATTTTACTGATTGGCGTTCCCGTACTAATTGCCGAGCTGACATTAGGGCGCAGTGCGCGTGCCAATCCCATTCAAGCCATGCATCAGCATACTCAACAAGATCGCGCCAATAAATTGTGGGTTGGACTCGGTGTAAACGGCATGTTGGCTGGGATTTTGATTCTTTCGTTTTATTCGGTGATTACCGGTTGGAGTTTGGCCTACTTTTTTGACAGTCTGCAAGGTGATTTTTTGCAGATACCGCCAGCTCAAGCCGAGCAGCACTTTGCAGCGCTCTTGGCAAGCCCTTGGCAATTGCTGTTTTGGCATACGCTGGTAATGATCATCACTACATCCATCGTTGCCCGTGGCTTACGCAGTGGCATTGAGAAAGCCATCAACATTATGCTGCCGGGATTATTGTTGATTTTAATGGTGTTATTGATTTATGCGGTCGGCACCGGCGCTTTTGCAGAAAGTTTTGCTTTTTTATTTACACCTGACTTCTCAAAACTCAGTTGGCAGGGCGTTTTAGTAGCGATGGGGCACGCCTTCTTTACGCTGAGCATTGGTATGGCGGCAATGATGGTCTATGGAGCCTATTTAGATCAGCGGACCTCAATCGTTAAAGCCAGTTTGGTGATTGCGGTGGCAGACACCCTGATTGCCTTGTTGGCCGGTTTAGTCATTTTTTCGATTGTGTTTGCCAACCAGTTACCGCCAAGTTCTGGCCCAGGGTTGCTGTTTCAAACATTGCCGATGGCATTTGGGCAAATGTGGGGCGGCTGGTTTTTTGGTACCTTGTTTTTTGCGCTGGTCTTTTTTGCCGCACTGAGTTCCGCCATTTCATTATTAGAACCGACTCTCAGCTGGTTAGAACACAATCGGGGCATTGGGCGGATGAAAGGCGCGCTTGGATTAGGCGGCCTCGTCTGGTTAATCGGTATTGGAACGGTTTTATCGTTCAACCAGTGGAGTGAACTGACGTTAATCGGCGATAAAACCGTGTTTGCGCTGCTGGATTTTCTGACAGCCAATATACTCTTGCCGGCTGGTGGTTTACTGATTTGTCTTTATCTGGCTTGGGTGATGGCCAGACCGCGTCGTCAGGCGGAGTTACGCTTAGAAGGGATATGGCAAACCCTGTTGCTTTGGGATTTGCGTTGGGTTGCTCCGCTCGCCATTCTCTGGGTGTTTGTTTCCAATTTGTTTTCCGCTTCTTCAACTGCCTTATGGGCATTCTTAAGCGTTTTGGTTTTGTACGGTTTTTTTGTGGCTTATCAAACTCGCAGCCGTGAAGAAGCGTAAGTGTAGAGCAAGAGTAAAGTAGAGTAGAGCAAATCAGCATAGAGCAGACAGAAAGGCGTAATCCCAAGATGGGCGTTACGAATTGAAGAAAGTGCAGAACCGATTGCGATTGCCCACAGCAAGGTCAATTCAGCATTACATTCTAGGCTGGCTTTGCAACTCATCGTCATCGCGCTGGAATCGCTGGAATTGCGCTTGATACGCAGCTTAATCACCGAGTTTGCCTTAGGGGGTTTCTGAGGCAACTGATTTGTTGTTTTTTTACAACAAAATGGTTTTTAAAATTCTTATTTACGGGTATTTTTGTGCGCTTGTCATGGCTAAACCGCATTTACTTGACATTGTGAATCTCAAAAAGGCCCTTGAAGTCTGTTGCAAAAATGCATTTACCATTTCTTTTATATGGTAATTTTTCAATAAGGTTTTGGAGACTTTTAAGAGATTCTTGCCTTATCTGAAATTAAATATCTTTAAAAAACAATGCTTTAAGTATTTATTTCAGAAAATCATCAGTTTCTTTAATAATTTATTTCTATTGAGACATATATTTTTTTTGTAGTAAATTGCCAAATGAGAGTGATACAGTGGCCTCCGGTAAAGATTCTAGACCGTAAAGAATATTTACAGACTGGGATCCAATCTTTACAAAAAACAAAAATCGATTCATGGAGACTCTTAATGAAAAAGACGCTACTTGTTGCAAGCTTGGCTACGCTATTTGCGACACCTTCAATGGCTAACAATACCCTTTACGGCGATTTCCGCGCTTCTTTGAACACTGGCGACCTAAACGGTGCCGACAACAACGCTAAAATCGAAAACAACGCTTCACGTTTCGGTCTAAAAGGTTCTCAAGGTAACGACGGCCTAAAAGCTATTTACCACCTAGAAATGGGCGCAAACAACGATAGCAACGGTGATGCACTGACTGCTCGTTTCTACTTTGCTGGTCTAGAAGGTTCAATGGGTAAATTGATTTATGGTCGTATGTCTACTCCATACAAAATGACTGGTGTTGCACAAGACCCTTTCTATGATACCTCTGCAGGTGCAGGAAATGCCGGTTCTAACTACGGTTACTCAAGTCTAATCAACGGCTTTACCGATAACTCTTTCGCTTACTATTCACCAAGCTTCGGCGGTTTGAGCTTCAATGCGAGTGCATCGATTGATGACTCAGCAGAAGACAATCACGCTTATGCGGCAGGGATTCAATACAAAGCAGGTGGTTTCACTGCTGGTGTTAACCATATGATGATTGACGACACTGCAACTTCTGCAACCGTTGCCGGTTCTGATGGTCTAGACAGCGCAACTCGCGTTTATGCTGGCATGAAAATGGGTGCGTTCGGTGTGAATGCGTCTTACGAAATGCTTGAAAAAACGGCTGGTGGCGATGATGCAACATTGATGAACGTTAACGCAACTTTCAAAATGTCTTCTGCGCTAACTGCGGCTGCAAGCTACGGTAAAGTTGAAGATGGTATTGGTACTTCTGGTCTAAATGCTTCTGGTGACAATATCACTGCGGGTATTTTCTACAATGTATTGCCAAAAACCACCGTGCATGCACTTTACACCAACACAGATTATGATGCGGCTGCTGTTGCAGACCGTGACGGTGTTGCTATCGGTGTAAAACAAATGTTCTAATTTGACTGGGCCGTTCTAAGCGCATTATCTCGCCTAGAAGCACCCGTCTGAAAAAAGCCAGCTTATTGCTGGCTTTTTTTGTTTTCTAAGCTTTTCAAGAGGCGTCCAGCATTATTCATCTGGATTTAAGGGATAGGCTTGAACCGATTCGGGATCAAATCCCCATTGATTGAGTTCAAGACCAAGCGCCTCCATCTGCTGTTCTAATTGACGCTTTTCTGCTTGCAAATCCAGAAGGGCGCTGCTGTTTTGTTCAAATTGATGCATTTGCGTTAAACCAAGATGATAGAAACGCAAAATTTTCATCGCTTTGGGGTCTTGCTGTTCTACCGCTTGCTGAATCGGTCTTAAACGATTGGTAATGTGCATTAAATTGCGTTTTAAACGGAAGCCGTACATCGCCTCATACATAAAAGGCTTGGTCGATAAAAATTGTTTAAAAATAAAAGCGGTAATCAGAAGCCCAACAAATGCGCCCATAAAGTTCAAAACCATTGGGCTGTTGCTGTAAGGTCCAAGATAATACAGGCTTAAGCGGGCAAAAATAAAGCCAATTACCATAAATACCGCAAGCATCAATAAAGTGACATTACGAGATTTACGTCGATAAACCTCAGGTTCTATCTCTTCCAAATAAAACATCGTGATTGCTCCTATAGCGTAAAGGTTGGGTTTGTGCTTATAAATGTAGGTGGTTTTGGGATTGGTCTGTTAACCTTTTGAAAGAAAAGGCTTTTATGGGCTATAAAATAGGCAGTGCAGCCACTCCGAGAAACGAAGTGAGTAAGGAAAACCGACTGGCATTTTGGGCTGACTTGATTTCAGCGAAAGCCACACCGAGCGGGGATTCTCGAATCCCCAGACCATCATTCATTAAACGGTTAATGAAATCTTGAAATTCAAATCTTAATTCGGTGCGCCCGCCAGTTTTCCGGTTGTGTCTAAATCATGATAGCGTTTGCAGGCCTCAAGGACATATTGACCACAGGCAACGCTGTAGAGATTTTTGGCTTGAATTAAATCTTGACGAACTAGATTCTCAAAACCTGTAACGTACATATTGCCTAAGGCAAACGCACCTTGTGGTGATTTTTGTGCGCTGGCCGATTCCAGCAACTGAATGGCTTTGGTGCGCTCAGCAGGGACCTTGCCCTCTAAAATCCATTTCGACAAGATGACTTTGGCTTGGGCATTTTCTTTTTGTACGGCTTTTTCCATCCAGCTCTGCGCTTCAGCAAAATTGGCGGTAACGCCAGTACCGCCGGTTTCGTATAACATTCCAAGGCGTGTCATGGCTAAGGCTTCGCCACGTTCAGCCGCTTTCTCAAACCAGAAAAGGGCATTTTTAGCATTCTGAGCTACGCCAACGCCATCGGCATACATCACGCCGGTGTTATACATGGTTAGGGTGTAAATCGGCTCTAATAGGTTGTCACGCATCGCCTGACGCGCCAACTCACGATGCCAATGAAAGGATTGCTGATAATCAACTTGGCGTGAGTTCACGGCATCGCCATAAACCCGTGCCAACTGATAACGCGCTTTGGGATCGCCGTTAATCGCGAGTTTGCATACTTTAAGTGCTTCGCCCTGAAAGCTGTTCAGGCAAGCGTTAGGGTTAAAAGCGTATAAGGGCGCGCTGGCGAGAAGCAAACCAAAGCTTAAGCCTTGAGCTACGCGTAAAGCCGGACTTGGAAGGGTATCTTTTGGGCTGAAGTTTTTCATAAAGTCTTCGTTATTTTTTAAGCGTGAATCGGTGAGTGAGATAAGAGCGGCTAATATAACGAATTTAGCGCCAACACTCAATTTAGCCTGGTTGGAACAGATTGGAATGGGTGAGGTTTTGCCAAGTAAAAAAATCTGGGTTCTCATGGCATCATTTTTGGTTATACTAAGCAACAAATTTGTCGGAGTGCCTTTAGACATAGGCTGAGATCGCGCAAGCGGGATCCGTAGAACCTGATCTGGTTAGTACCAGCGAAGGGAACAAGCGTCAGATTGAGTGTTGTTGAATCGCTTTTGACCGTGTCATTTTTTAGGTTTTTGCGTCGTCACCACTCTTTTTCTCTCTTACAAGATGTCTAACGAGCTCTTCGCCTGATGATTTTTAATCAATGAAATAGGCAAGAGAATGAATACCCAATCGAAATCCCTGAACCGCCGCGAACGCCGCGCCGAAGCCGAAGCGTTTATTCAGAACGTCTCCGGACAATCTTTCCCCAATTCGCAAAAAGTGTACGTTGACGGCGCGATTCACCCAATCAAAGTCGGCATGCGCGAAATCACCCTGAGCGACACCTACGTTTCCGGCCCTGAAGACAATCCGGTGATGGAACACAATGAACCGGTCTGCGTGTATGACACCTCCGGCCCTTACACCGACCCGAATGTTGAAATCGACGTTTACAAAGGCCTGCCCACACTGCGCACCGCTTGGATCGAAGCGCGCGGCGACACTGAAGTGCTGAACTCGGTCACCTCAAAATTCACTCAGGAACGTCTGGCAAATGAAGGCTTGGATCACATCCGTTTCGAGAACCTGCCGCCGGTGCGCCGCGCCAAAGCCGGACAAAACGTCACTCAGATGCACTATGCGCGTCAGGGCATTATCACCCCCGAGATGGAATACATCGCCATCCGCGAAAACATGAAACGCGCCGAAGTGCGCAGCGAGATGATCAAACAGCAACATCCGGGGATGTCGTTTGGCGCCAGCATCCCTAAAGACATCACCCCTGAATTCGTGCGTGACGAAGTGGCGCGCGGCCGCGCGGTGATTCCGTGCAATATCAACCACCCGGAATCCGAGCCGATGATTATCGGCCGCAACTTTCTGATTAAAGTAAATGCCAATATCGGTAACTCTTCGGTTGGCTCGTCGATTGCCGAAGAGGTCGAAAAACTGGTGTGGGCCACCAAATGGGGTGCGGACACGGTGATGGATCTGTCCACCGGCCGCAATATCCACGAAACCCGCGAATGGATTATGCGCAACTCACCGGTGCCGATCGGCACGGTACCGATTTATCAGGCGCTGGAAAAGGTCAACGGCATCGCCGAAGACCTGACCTGGGAAATCTTCCGCGATACGCTAATCGAGCAAGCCGAGCAAGGGGTTGACTACTTCACCATCCACGCCGGCGTATTGCTGCGTTATATCCCGATGACCGCCAAACGCGTTACCGGGATTGTGTCGCGCGGCGGCTCTATCATGGCCAAATGGTGTCTGGCGCACCATCAGGAGAACTTCCTCTACACCCATTTCGAGGAAATCTGCCAAATCATGAAAGCTTATGATGTCAGCTTCTCGCTGGGCGACGGCCTGCGTCCGGGCGCGATTGCCGACGCCAACGATGCGGCGCAATTTGCGGAGTTGGAGACCTTAGGCGAGTTGACCCAAATCGCTTGGAAACATGATGTGCAAGTGATTATCGAAGGGCCGGGGCATATTCCGCTGCACATGATTAAAGAGAACGTCGAAAAGCAGCTGGAAGTGTGCGGCGAAGCGCCTTTCTATACCTTGGGGCCGCTGACCACTGACATCGCGCCGGGTTACGACCACATCACCTCCGGCATCGGGGCGGCCAATATCGGTTGGTACGGTTGCGCCATGCTCTGTTACGTAACGCCGAAGGAACACTTGGGATTGCCAAACAAAGACGACGTAAAAGAAGGCTTAATGGCCTACAAAATCGCCGCCCACGCCGGCGACTTGGCCAAAGGCCATCCGGGCGCGCAAATCCGCGACAACGCCTTGTCCAAAGCGCGTTTTGAGTTCCGTTGGGTCGATCAGTTCAATCTGGGTCTGGATCCGGAGCGCGCGCGCGAATACCACGACGAAACCATTCCGCAGGAATCGGGCAAGGTGGCGCACTTCTGCTCCATGTGCGGGCCGAAATTCTGCTCGATGAAAATTTCGCAGGAAGTTCGCGATTACGCCGCCGAACAGGAAGCCGCCGCGCAAGCGGCCGGGCAGATCACCGAAATCACGCTGGAAGAGATCAAGCAAGGCATGAAACAGAAGTCGGCCGAATTCATCCAAGCTGGCAGCGAAATTTATCAACCTGAAACGCGCCAAAAAGAAGCCTAATGTCCAGTCAACCGAAACGCAAAATTGCGATTCTGGGCGCGGGTCTGTTGGGAAGATTGCTGGCATGGCAACTGCATGAGCATGCACATATCGATCTCTATGATCAGGATTTGGGCAATGCCGATGAGAGTGCTGCTTTTTTAGCGGCCGCTATGTTGGCCCCCATGGCCGAATCTGCTGAAAGCGGCCGAGGCATTATGCATTTAGGTCAACTGGCCTTGCGTTTATGGCCTAAGCTTTTGGCGGGCTTGCCGGAGCCCGTGTTTTTTCAGCAAAACGGTTCTTTAGTCTTGGCGTTTGCCGCTGATCGAAGCCATTTTGATACCTTGCGTGGCCAGTTAAAAGGGAATGCACCAGAGGACTACCAGACTCTGGATGCTGCCGCGATTCTAAAGCTTGAGCCTGAATTAAATGCGCGTTTTGCCCATGGGCTTTTTTTGCCGAATGAGGGGCAGTTGGATAATCGTCAACTGCTACGCGTTCTGGCGGGGGCCTTACGCAGTCGTTCGCAAGTGCAGTGGCACACTTCGGCCTATGCTCAACTTGAAGATCAGCAGTTGCTGGTGAATGGCGAGCCAGTACTGGAACACGATTGGGTAATTGATTGTCGCGGAATCGGGGCCAAAGAAACTCAAGCCGATTTACGCGGAGTACGCGGTGAAGTCATTCGAGTCCGAGCGCCGGCAGTAAACCTAAATCGACCTGTACGCCTCGTTCATCCGCGCTATCCGCTTTATATTGCGCCGAAACCCGAACACACCTTTGTGATTGGGGCGACACAAATTGAAAGCGAAGACCGTCGAGCACCGACCGTGCGTTCTGCACTGGAATTGCTTTCCGCCTGTTTTTCCGTTCACAGTGGTTTTGCCGAAGCGGAAATCTTGGAAATCCGTTCCGGTCTGCGTCCAGCTTATCGAAATAATCATCCGCAGATGCGGGTTAAAGGGCGAGTAATCAGTTTGAATGGTTTATTTAGACACGGTTATCTGCTTTCACCGGTTATGGTCGATTTGTGTCGCAGTTTTTTATTGCAACAGCCGATTGACGGTCGCTATCTCGCCGCTATGCCAAGTTTGTTGCTGGTCGAGCCGGAGCCTTTGGCCAAGGAGCGTGTTGGATGAAACTGTGGATTAATGGTCAAGAATTTGACTATGCCGATAACCTTACCTTGTTAGAAGTTTTGCAGCAATTTGCCGCCAAAGCACCGTTTGCGATCATGATAAATCAGGAGTTTATTGCTCAATCGCAATACTCCACGCAGGCGTTACACGAGGGCGATCAAATTGAAGTATTTAGTGCCATTCAGGGTGGCTAACAACCAATCAGGA
>JAFGXP010000026.1 GCA_016936535.1 Thiotrichales bacterium
CGCTCCGTGGTGGGTGGTACAGGGTTCGAACCTGTGACCCTCGCCTTGTAAGGGCGATGCTCTCCCAGCTGAGCTAACCACCCAATTCATTAGGCTTTGTACTTCTAAAAGCACCGCCTTAATTGATGTGGCGTATTATAGGCAGTTCGAAGAGCATGTCAAACCTTTTTTAGGCCTTTTATGCTTTTTATTGCCGTATTAATTCACCGCATCCTTAAGGGATTTTCCGGGTTTGAATTTTGGAACCTTAGCCGCTGGAATTTCCATCTCTTTACCGGTTTGAGGATTGCGACCTGTACGCGCTGCACGCTCACCAACCGCGAAAGTACCAAAGCCAAGAACCGCAACTGAATCGCCTTTGCTCAACGCTTCGGTAATGGCTGTAACGGTTGCGTCCAGCGCTTTGCCCGCATCGGCTTTGGTTAAGCCAGAACCTTCCGCAATCGCGCCGATTAGTTCAGATTTATTCATCGTTATCTCCATGAGTTTCGTTATCTTATTTTCCAGCTAAAAAGCTTCAGCATTTATAGCAACCAACTCTCTACAGTGTCAAGGAAAAACAGGTAAAAACGCCAATTAATGGTGCGCAGAGGCCTTTTCTAGCGCGGCCTGGCGCTCGCTTTCAGAGAACTCTTCCGCCGCGACAACAGGCTCCCCATTTGACAGAATCGGCTTTGGCATTTCCGTCAGCGCCAACTTAAGGACCTCATCAACCCATTGCACTGGACAAATATTGAGCGCATTTTTGATTTCACCCGGCACCTCAGCCAAATCTCGGACATTGTCTTTTGGAATCAAAACCGTTTTAATGCCACCACGCAATGCGGCCAACAGCTTCTCTTTAAGCCCCCCGATTGGCAACACTTCACCACGCAGGGTAATCTCTCCGGTCATTGCCACATCAGCACGCACCGGCGTATTGGTAAGCACGGACGTAATCGCCGTACAAATTGCAATACCCGCACTTGGGCCATCTTTTTTAATCGCACCCTCGGGAAAATGCAGATGCAAATCGACCGTTTCATAAAAACTTGGCTCAAGCCCTAGGCCTGCAGATCGAGAGCGAATCACACTCATAGCCGCTTGTACCGATTCTTGCATGACTGAACCTAACTGTCCGGTGCTGACTAACTTTCCTTTGCCTGGCATTGCGGTTGCTTCAATCCGTAGCAAATCGCCACCTACTTTGGTCCAGGCCAGGCCTGCTACCTGCCCAACGCGATTTTCGTTGTCGGCTAATCCAAACCGATATTTCGCCACCCCTAAATAGGTTTCCAAATCAGAAGCGCCAATTTTAACCGGGGCTTTAATATCGCCCGTATCCAGTTGTTTCACGACTTTGCGGCATAATTTTGCCAGTTCGCGGGCCAGTAAGCGCACACCGGCTTCGCGCGTGTAGGTCTGAATAATCGTTTGAATCGCTTCGGTTGTTACCTCAATTTCGGAGGCTTTCAATCCATTATCTTTAATCGCCTTTGGCAGCAAATGCTGCAAAGCAATGTTGCGTTTTTCGGCTTCCGTGTAGCCTGCCAAATGAATCACTTCCATTCGGTCTAACAATGCCTCTGGAATGTCCATCGAGTTTGAAGTGGCAATAAACAACACATCCGAAAGATCATAGTCCACTTCCAGATAATGATCATTAAAGGTATGGTTTTGCTCAGGATCTAACACCTCCAGCAAGGCCGAAGCCGGATCACCGCGCATATCGCTGCTCATCTTGTCGATTTCATCCAACAGAAACAAGGGGTTACGCGTGCCTGCTGCATGCATCTTTTGAATGACCTTACCGGGCAAGGCCCCAATATAAGTCTTACGGTGACCGCGAATCTCCGCTTCATCTCGAACCCCACCGAGTGCCATGCGCACATATTTACGATTGGTTGCTTCGGCAATCGACTGTGCCAGGGAAGTTTTGCCCACTCCAGGCGGTCCAACCAAGCATAAGATAGGGCCTTTCATTTTGCGCATACGCTTTTGCACCGCCAAATACTCGACAATGCGCTCTTTAACTTTTTCCAGTCCATAATGTTGGGCATCTAAAATGGATTGCGCACGATTCAGGTCTTTTGAAACACGGGTTCGCTTATGCCAAGGCACATCCAACAACCAGTCTAAATAATTGCGAACGACCGTTGCTTCGGATGAGTGCGAAGACATCATGCGTAACTTCTTTAGCTCAACTTTGGCTTTTTTCTGCGCTTCTTCTGGCAAACCAGCTTGCTCGATTTTTTGCGCGTACTGGTCTGCTTCACTGAGTTCACTCTCTTCTCCAGAGAGCTCATAATGAATGGCTTTGATTTTTTCATTCAAATAGTACTCGCGCTGAGTTTTATCCATTTGCTTTTTCACGCGCGAAGTAATTCGTTTTTCAGATTCCAGAATTTCCAGTTCTGTTTCAATGATTGCCAGAATTTTTTCTAAACGCTGACTCAAGGTGACCATTTCCAGCAATGACTGCTTAGTCGGTAAATCCAAGCTGATATTGGCCGAGATTAAATCCACTAGACGTATCGGATCGCTTTCGTTTTGAACCGAGCGCTTCACCTCGGAAGCCACTTTCTTTTTCAATTCGGCATAAAGGGTAAAACGCTCTTTTAAGGCTTTAACCAAAACTTGGATATCCAAATTATCGCCAGACTCTGCTTTTATCGCCTCAATGTCTGCCAATAAAACACTCTCTTCATGGTGCAAAGCCGTTAAGCGAAAACGTTGCACCCCTTCAACCAGCACCTTAACCGTACCATCTGGCAATTTAATCAGCTGCAAAATATTAGCCATAGTGCCAACAGCATAGAGATCTTCAAGAGTAGGCACATCTAAATCCGCTTTTTTCTGGGCAATTAAAAAGATTTTTTTCTCACCCTGCATGGCTTCATTCAATGCCTGAATGGATTTTTCACGCCCTACGAACAATGGCATGACATTCCCAGGAAACACAACCACATCGCGCAGTGGTAAAACCAGTACATTCATCTTCATGCTTATTTGCTCCATATCCATTGCGCCTCTCCTTTCTTATTCATTTTTTATTGCTATTTTGTTTTTTGTATTTTTCAAGAAACGCCCAAGCCATTTGGACTTATTCTGCGTTTGTTAAGCCATTCTTATAGCCAATGTCCGCTTAATTCAAGTCATGGACACAGGCCCTTCAAGGAAAAGTCATGCTCCAAGCTCACTATACCGAATACGGAACAGGGAAAAAAAGGCTTCTCACCTTGTCAGGCACTTATTGAACAAAAAACCCAGCCGGAGCTGGGTTTGATCTGTTTTTCTAGATTTACACTCTAAAATCAAAAGACGTTATTGGCTAGCGGCTTGATTTTTTGACTCTTTATACACAAGCATCGGTGCTTTTTTGCCTTGTACAACCGCTTTATTCACCATGACTTTTTCAACATCTTGCAAACTGGGCAGATCGAACATGGTTTCTAATAGAATTTGTTCCAGAATAGAGCGCAATCCACGCGCACCGGTTTTTCGTTTAATCGCCATGGCCGCAATTTCTTCAATCGCATCCTTACGGAATTGCAGCTCAACCTCTTCCAACTCGAACATTTTTTGGAACTGCTTAACCAGGGCATTTTTTGGCTCGGTCAAAATCTGTACCAACGCCTTAACGTCTAACTCTTCAAGAGAGGCAATCATGGGTAAGCGACCGACAAACTCTGGAATCAAACCAAACTTAACCAAATCCTCTGGTTCAATTTTCTTAAAGCGCTCGCTCAGGGAGGCTTTTTCATGGCTTGAACGAACTTGGGCAGCAAAACCAATACCGGTATCGGTTTCGGTGCGCTGCTCAACAATCTTATCCAAACCTTCAAAGGCACCACCGACAATAAACAAAATCTTTGAAGTATCGACTTGAATCAGCTCTTGATTCGGATGTTTACGCCCACCGTGAGGCGGTACTGAAGCAACTGTTCCTTCAATCAGTTTCAAAAGCGCTTGTTGAACGCCCTCGCCAGAAACATCACGGGTAATTGAAGGGTTTTCAGATTTACGGGTAATCTTATCAATTTCATCAATATAGATAATTCCTCGCTCAGCCTTCTCTGGATCGTTATCACAACGCTGTAGCAATTTCAGCAAGATGCTTTCCACATCCTCACCCACATAACCGGCTTCGGTCAGCGTGGTGGCATCGGCCATAGCAAAGGGAACATCCAGCAAACGCGCTAGAGTTTGTGCCAGCAACGTTTTGCCAGAACCGGTCGGACCAATCAATAAAATATTACTTTTGGTCAACTCGACATCGTCTTTGACATGCGAAGTTCGAAGACGCTTGTAATGGTTATAAACCGCAACCGAGAGCACTTTTTTGGCTTGTTCTTGACCAATAACGTATTGATCCAGTGTCTGTTTGATTTCGTGCGGGGTCGGCAGATTTTTCAAATCCAATTCGGCAAAATCGCCCTGCCCAAACTCTTCTTCTAAGATATCATTGCAAAGCTCAACGCATTCATCGCAAATATAGACCGAGGGGCCGGCGATCAACTTTCTTACTTCCTGCTGTCCCTTACCGCAAAAAGAACAACACAATTCTTCATGACTCATCATTTTCCCCCTCTTAGCGCTGGCTAAGCACCTTATCAATTAGACCATAGTCGCACGCCGCTTGCGCACTCAAGAAATTATCGCGATCTGTATCACGTTCAATGGTCTGTAAATCTTGCCCTGTATGTTCTGCCAAAGCTTGGTTCAAGCGTTCTTTAATGTGCAGAATTTCTTTTGCATGAATCTGAATGTCGCTTGCTTGCCCTTGAAAACCACCTAACGGCTGGTGAATCATTACCCGTGAGTTTGGCAAAGCAAACCGTTTGCCCTTAGCACCAGCGGACAATAAAAATGCCCCCATACTGGCCGCTTGGCCAATGCACATAGTGCTGACATCCGGCTTGATAAAACGCATCGTATCGTAAATGGCCATACCGGCCGTTACACTGCCACCCGGGGAGTTAATGTACAAGCTAATGTCTTTATCCGGATTTTCGGATTCGAGAAACAGTAGCTGCGCCACTATCAAATTAGCCATATGGTCTTCGACCGGCCCAACCATAAAAATTACCCGTTCTTTCAATAAACGCGAGTAGATGTCGAAAGCACGCTCACCACGACTGGTCTGTTCTACGACCATTGGAACCAAGGCGTTTTGAATCGATGTATCCATAAATTTTACGATATCCTTTTTGCGTTCAAATAGTTGGCTTAGCGGACCTATAGCGCAATCGGCTCGGCCCGCTCGGCCTAAGTTGACCGCTATCTTAGCCCTTTTAGGCATAAAAAAAAACTTAACCCCAACGACAAATCAAAGATTCTGTCATTAAGATTAAGTTTTGATTCAGGCAAATGGCGATGCTCGTCATCCGCCTGAGCGATTGACGCCGATTGTTACCCAGCAAATTTGCGGTTTAAAACTTCTTCAAACCCTTTGCTAACTTCGGTGATTTTCGCTTGAGCTTTAATCATCTCTGCAACCTTGTTCTCAACCAAGATCGAGCGAATCTCAAAACGTGCGCCGGGGTTTTGCGCATACCAGCCAATTACTTCCTGTGGGTCTTCATAAGATGAGGCCTGCTCTGCAATTAGCGCTTCTACTTCTTCATCGGATGCGGTTAGTTGATTGGCTTTAATAATGTCACCCAAAATCAGACCCAGCTTGACGCGTTTTTGTGCATCGGCTTCAAACATGGTGATATCGAGCTTAATGCTGTCGGCACTCATGCCCTGCTGTTGCATATTTTGAGCAGCACGCTCCATCAAACTATTGGCTTCTTGCTGCACAAGCGATTTTGGCAACTGGACATCTACCACCTGCTGGACCGCTTCGAGGATAGCGGTACGATTGTGCGCTTCTACCGCACGCTTAAGCTCTTTGCTCATGCTGTCTTTAATTTCTTTTCGCAAGGCGTCTTCCGTACCTTCTTCAACACCAAAAGACTGCACAAACTCAGCATCGATTTCAGGCAATTGCTTTGTGGAAACCGAATGTACCGTAATGTCAAAGGTCGCCGTTTTACCTTTTAAATTTTCAGCATGATAATCTTCTGGGAAAGTGACTTCGATCGTTTTGGTCTCACCTTTGGTCATGCCGATAATACCGTCTTCAAACCCAGGAATCATTCGACCTGAACCTAAGACCAATGGCACATTTTCTGCAGAGCCGCCATTAAAGACTTCACCGTCAATTTTGCCGATAAAATCAATAATTACCTGCTCGCCCTCTTTCGCTTTTTTGGCGGCACTTTTAGAGGGTAACCAAGCCATACGCTGTTCGCGTAAACGATTAATCATCGTCTCAACGTCCGCATCCGTCACTTCGGAAGCAATGGTTTCAATCTCAACTGAGTTGAATTCTGGCAAGGTAATTTCTGGGTAAACTTCAAAACGAGCCGTAAAGGTAACTTCGCTTTCGGTGTCATTTAAAGCCTCAAACATTGGGTAGCCGGCAACCTGTAACGATTCTTGCTCAACCGCATCGTAAAAAGCTTTTTGCAAAGCTTCGCCCATCAACTCTTGACGAACTTCAGCGCCATGGCGTTGCTTAACCATTTTCATCGGCACTTTTCCAGGGCGGAAACCATCCACACGAACGCGACCACGAATTTCATTCAGGCGTTTTTCGACCTTTTCAGCCATCCCTTCGGTGGTAAAGGTGACGGTCATTTTGTGTTCAAGACCTTGGTCTGGCTTTTGTACAGTTACTTGCATTGTCGTTCTCAAAATCGTTTGGGTTCAAAATTAACCAACCGAGATAACCGCGTTTGAAAGGCCTGCGCCCTAAAAACCCCACACCTCAATCAGCGTAAAAATTAGGCGAAAATTATACTGGCTTAAGTCTTAAAGTGAAAGTAAAACAGACAAAGGCAAGTCGCTACAGAAGACAAAAAAGCGAATTAGCAAATTGGAAGACTGAAGATTAATGATAGAATATCGCTCGTTCTGGCTTGGGTTTTTCGCGTTTTTTTAGATGCCCAGCCACAGGCTCCCTTCCCCGCCAAAGCGGTTTATGTTGATAATTCATCTTGAGGTTTTTCCGAATGACTGTTGAAAAAATTGTTCTGATGCTTGCTGGCACCATGGTTCTCGTCGGCAGCTTGCTTGCGGCTTATATTGATCCACTTTGGCTACTTCTTACTGGCTTTGTGGGTGCAAACCTACTTTTTGCCGGTCTTACCGGTTTTTGTCCAATGGTCAAAATCTTGCGCAAATTCGGCGTTAAAAGTGGTGATGCCTTCCACCGTTCTTAATTCAAGTTCGGATGCTGAGTATAAAAAAACCGCGTTATTCGCGGTTTTTTTATCAAGCCGAATCATCACGAAAAAACTATTTCATAATTCCCATATAGTGCAGCACTTCAAAGCTAATCGCGCCTTCAGCCAAACCATTATCTCGTTGATAGCGGTACAAGGTGTTGGCCGTATTCGGTCCCCAAATACCATCGACAACTTCTAAGTCATTAGGCGGGCTCGGCTTCAGGTAACCCTTTTCTGCCAAAACACCTTGGATGCGCTCAACCAAAGCCGGATCACGGTCTTCCTTGCAAACGACCTTACGCATTGCCTTGCCGGCATCGCCAACGGGCACACGCTTTTCAATGGTCTCGTATTTGGCTGCGGATGTGACTTGCATGCTCTTGGCCTGGGTAACCTGCTCTTGTGAGGTAATGGTTTTATATTTCGCGGGCAGCGTTTTGTAAACAATCTCTTCTGGCTTGACGAGTACTTTACGTGTAATCGTTTTTGTCTCTGCCGGAATCACCTCTTTTTTTACCGATTTCGCCTTAACAAGTTGTTTTTGACGCACCGTTTTAAACTCATCCGGAACCTGTACCAAGCATTTGTATTCGCCATCTATCAGGCTCGCACCAGGCGAAGTACGGAAACATGGCCGCATCTCTTCGTAGCCGTCTCGTACTTTTATCTGTACATCGCGAACTTCATATTCGGCTGGTACCTCTACCCAACGTTCCCGGGCTGGGGCAATCACCACTTCTTCAGTCACGGTTTCATATTTGGCAGGAATGACTTTATCGACTACCTTTTGCTCTGGTTCGATTTCAATCCGCTTTTCAATGGATTTAAACTCCGCCGGCGTAAATTCTTGCTGAGTGACTTCAGGCTCAACTAAAACGCGTTCTTTGATAATCTCAAATCTAGGCGCTGTTTTGAGCTCTTCACGACAAGCTTTAAAGACTTTGCCATCAATATTGCCAACAATCGAAGCATCATTCACCGCGACGGGTTCGGATTGAGTTTGCTGCTGTTTCAATAAAGCAAAAACCTCTGCTTGTTGCTTCTGCTTATCCTGCTCTTGCAGCAATCGCTGCCGCTCTTCCGCTTTAGCCTTTTCAATCAACAAATCAATATCGGCTGGCGAACTGATACTGTTGTTGCCTGACGTATTCTCACTTACCTGCTGTCCCATGGGCACACACCCGATCAAACCGCCGATAAGGATGGCTAAGCTGGTCAACTTCATCCCATGCATTTGTACAACTTCCTTAAAAAATGAAACCGCACCATTTTAACGTAAAGCATTGGAACAAGACGAGCTTCGTTATAAAAGAATCGCCCCCCTATCGAACAAGGTTCAGAACGTAAAGTTCCAGACGCAACCGATTGGAGGAACTTTCTAAAACGTTTCAACACAAACCTGTTTTATGACGCCAATCCCCATTTATAGATAAATTTACATCATCATTTTCTAGGGCATTGCTACTTTCATGGCGTGCTGTTTATTAAAATTGGGGTAATTGTATGATGGGGTAAGGAATAGGGCTATAAAAAAACCGTCTTTTGAATCGTGCAAAAGACGGTTTTATTTGGATTTTGAGCAAAACCCCGTTATTCGCGGACGCTCAAATCATCTTACCTATTGTGTACTTTACGCTACTGCAACTGCAATTTCGTCCAATTTTTTCGGTGAAATCACTTCGTAGTCGGCCATTTCGTCAAACTGCAAATAACGATATACATCGCCGGCCATAGTATTTAAACGCGCGACGGCTTGCATATATTCGGCCACGGTCGGAATTTTACCAGTCGCCGCACAAACCGCTGCCAGTTCCGCAGAACCTAAATACACATTGGCACCATTCCCCAAACGATTTGGGAAGTTACGCGTTGAGGTTGAGAAGACCGTTGCCCCATCCGCCACTCGTGCTTGGTTACCCATACACAAAGAGCATCCAGGCATTTCGGTACGGGCACCGACGCGGCCATAAATACTGTAATAACCCTCTTCAATTAACTGACGCTCATCCATTTTGGTTGGTGGCGCAATCCATAAACGGGTCGGGACGTTATTCATGCCTTCTAATACTTTACCCGCTGCACGATAATGACCAATATTCGTCATGCATGAACCAATGAAAACCTCGTCAATCTTATCGCCTTGCACTGCCGATAAAAGTTTGACGTCATCGGGATCGTTCGGGCAAGCCACAATTGGTTCTTTGATGGCATTCAGGTCAATTTCAATCACCTCAGCGTACTGAGCATCCGCATCGGCCTCTAGCAACTCTGGGTTATCAATCCATGCTTGCATGGCATCACGACGACGCAATAAGGTTCTAACGTCTTTATACCCATTTTCGACCATCCAGTCGATCAGCGCCATATTCGACTTTAAGTATTCGATGATTGGCGCTTTGCCCAACTTGACGACGCAACCATTGGCTGAGCGTTCTGCAGATGCATCGGACAGCTCAAAGGCTTGCTCAACCTTTAGGTGTTCTAAGCCTTCAATTTCTAAAACACGACCATTGAACACGTTTTTCTTGCCTTTCTTTTCTACAGTAAGAAGGCCTTTTTGAATGGCCGCGTACGGAATCGCATTCACCAGATCGCGCAGGGTAATCCCCGGCTGCATTTCGCCTTTAAAACGCACTAATACCGATTCCGGCATATTGAGCGGCATCACCCCCAAAGCCGCAGCAAAGGCAACCAAACCTGAACCGGCAGGAAAAGAGATGCCGATTGGGAAACGTGTATGAGAATCGCCACCGGTACCAACCGTATCGGGCAACAGCAGACGATTTAACCATGAGTGAATGACTCCGTCGCCAGGACGTAAGGCAACGCCGCCTCGGCTGGTCATAAAATCGGGCAAACTGTGCTGAAGCTTAATATCTACTGGCTTTGGATAGGCTGCAGTATGGCAAAAAGATTGCATGACCAAATCAGCGGAAAAGCCCAAGCAGGCTAATTCTTTCATCTCGTCACGCGTCATCGCACCGGTCGTGTCTTGTGAACCTACCGTTGCCATATGCGGCTCACAAAACATACCAGGACGAACCCCAGCAATCCCACACGCTTTCCCGACCATTTTCTGCGCTAAGGTATAACCATGATCGGCCTGCGACTTATCTTGAGGGCGAATGAATTTATCGGAAGCCGGCAAGCCCATCGAACGCCGTGCTTTATCGGTTAGACCGCGTCCGATAATCAAGGGCACTCGTCCACCTGCCCGCACTTCATCGGGCATAGTATCCGGCGCCAACTCAAAAGTAGAGATGACCTCTCCTGCTGCATTGGTAATCTTGCCTGCATAAGGATGAATGGTAATCACATCTCCCATGTTCATGGCAGAAACGTCGCATTCAATTGGCAAAGAACCGGAATCTTCCGCCGTATTAAAGAAAATCGGCGCAATTTTGCCACCCAGCACAACGCCCCCTTGGCGTTTGTTCGGCACATAAGGAATGTCTTCACCGAACCACCACATAACCGAGTTCATTGCCGACTTACGCGAAGAACCCGTTCCGACCACGTCTCCCACATAGGCCACAGGATGTCCCTTAGCCTTAAGTTCTGCAATGATTTGATCAACCTTGTCCATGCGGGCTGCCAACATCGTTTTTGCGTGCAGAGGAATATCCGGACGAGACCAGGCAGCGGTGGCCGGAGAAAGGTCATCGGTATTGGTTTCACCATCAACCTTAAAAACCGTGACCGTAATCTGTTCAGGCATTTTAGGCTTGGCTTCAAACCATTGAGCATCGGCCCAAGATTGCATGACTTGTTGGGCATACGGATTGCCGGCCTTAGCTTTTTCCTCCACATCATGAAACGCTTCATACACTAAGAGCGTTTTGGCCAAACCGCGCACCGCTTCTTCGGCAACAGCTGGATTCGCCGAATCTAAACACGCGATCAAGGGTTGAACGTTATACCCCCCCATCATGGTACCCAGAAGAAACGTAGCCTTCTGCGCCGAAATCAAATCAATTTGCGTTTTTTCTGTGGCAACATCGGCTAAGAAACTGGCTTTTACATAAGCAGCTTCATCCACACCGGGCGGTACTCTTTCAACCAACAGAGAGAATAGAAACTCAGACTCGCCCGCAGGTGGATTTTTAATTAACTCAATTAATTGCGCGGTTTGCTGGGCATCTAATGGCAGAGGAGGAACGCCTTCCTCAGCACGTTCGGCAACCAATTTGCGATAGGCTTCTAACATCTCTTTTACTCCAAGTTTGAACAATCGTTGGCGAATTTTATCATAATTTGGCACGAATTCTGGTTCACAAACCAATCACTCTAGGACCCAATTAGCGCGGCAACAGGCAATAAAAAAGCCGATGCTTTCACATCGGCTCACATGGATTTACTTCTGCTTAAACGAAAAGCACCCTATTCGCTCAGCTGAATTTAGGACGATTAAAGGTCAAACATTACTTACTGGCGACTTTCTGCAGATCTTGCAGATAGAGTTTCTTATCGAGGGCACAAGCGGTATTGAACATTTCCACCCCCTGATTAAAAGACAAACTTAAACGATTATAATCGGCCAGCAACTTGTTGTAGCCGACCAACGCCTCACGCACGGTCTGGACTTTTTGGTTGTACTCAATAACGGTTTGATTATAACGGTCATAATTTTCACGCTGTGCAAGATCCGGGGTTTTCATTGCATCGAGCTTTGCTTTCAACGCATTCACTTCGAGGTTAGCTTGATCCATCTGCCCTTTTTGCAAGGTAATCGCCGCTTGCATATCTTTCAGCGCCCCATTTTGTAACTGGAAAGCACTTTGCATATCCATACAACTTTTCAGCTTAGCCGGCGTTAGAACCTCAAAGCCATCTTTAACGCCATATTCACGTAAGCCTGAAAAGGTAGAAAATTCAATTTTATTCTTTACTTCTGGCTTCTTCTCTGGCGTTGAACAGCCTTGCAATGCGCCCAAAGCAAACGCGGGTAAAAGCACAAGCGCCCAGCGCGGTGATAGTTGATTCAGTGATTTCATCGGTATTCTCCTGCATCCCATCAAGAAGGCAACAAGAACCATCCTGGCTTGTTGGCCTGCCTGAAAAACGGTTAAAAATGTTGTTTACCGCTTCGTTATAACTGGTCTTAGATCGGTGCTTCGATAACAGACCTATTCTATTTCTATTTTATTTGATGATTTTTGATTGACTCAAATCAATCTCATGCCCAAAGATTCTAACCACTCATGCAACCAAAGACAAATTCAGTGTAAAGATTCGTTAAAAGAATTGGATTTAAGCTTAAAAAGGTAATTGGCCCCTTTTTACAGAAATACTTACCCCCTTCAGAAAGCGCAAAAAGAGTGCGTCCAAATGACCTATTTTCCGCTGAATTCCTCCCTTGAACTACCGACTTTGGATTTTACAAGAACCTCCGCTACGGACTGAGCTATACTATTGCCCAATTTTTTTCATGTTTTGTTATCAAAAAAGGGCTTGTAGAATGCTACTGTCGGAATTAACTGCAATCTCGCCAATCGATGGTCGTTATGGCGCGCGTCTTGGCAATTTAAAAGAAATTTTCAGTGAGTACGGATTAATCAAAAACCGTGTCAAAGTCGAAGTTTTGTGGCTGCGAATGCTCGCCAATCACCCGCAAATTCTCGAAGTACCCGCCTTAAGCAACGAAGCACAACTGCACCTGATGAAATTGGTGGAAGCGTTCAGCTTAGAAATGGCGCAGCGGGTTAAGGAAATTGAAAAAACCACCAATCACGATGTCAAAGCGGTTGAGTACTTAATTAAAGAGCATTTTGCGGGTCACGATGAACTGATGGCGGTCAGCGAATTTGTCCATTTTGCCTGCACCTCAGAAGACATTAATAACTTGGCTTATGCCTTAATGCTCAAAGACGCTCGCGAATTTGTGATTATCCCCGGCATGAACGAGGTGATCACCAAAATTACGCAAATGGCGACCGATATGGCAGAAATTCCCATGCTATCTCGTACCCATGGCCAGCCGGCCTCTCCTACTACCGCCGGTAAAGAGTTCGCCAATGTGGCTTATCGCCTGCAACGTCAAAGTAAGCAGCTCATGGATGTACGAATTCTTGGCAAAATCAATGGTGCCACAGGGAACTACAATGCCCATCTTGCAGCTTATCCTGAAGTCAATTGGTACGAGCTTTCTGAACAATTTGTTAACAGCCTCGGACTCATGTGGAACCCCTACACCATCCAGATTGAACCCCACGATTATATTGCCGAGTACTTCCATGTCATGCAGCGCTTCAACACCATCTTGATTGATTTTGACCGAGATGTATGGGGCTACATTTCTAACGGGTTTTTCCGTCAAAAAACGGTTGCCGGGGAAATCGGTTCTTCGGCTATGCCACATAAGGTCAATCCGATTGATTTTGAAAACTCCGAAGGAAACTTGGGGCTAGCGAATGCGATTTTCGATCATCTAAGCCAAAAACTGCCGATTTCACGCTGGCAGCGCGATTTAACCGATTCCACCGTATTACGTAACCTCGGGGTAGGAATCGCGCATACCATGATTTCCTTACAAGCCACCCTAAAGGGGCTGAGTAAACTCGAAGTGGATCCGATTGCAATGGCCGCTGATCTGGATCGCAACTGGGAGGTTCTCGCCGAAGCAATTCAAACCGTTATGCGTCGTTACGGCTTTGAAAAACCTTACGAAAAACTCAAAGATCTCACGCGCGGTCAACGTGTTAATCAACAGATCATGCAAGATTTTGTCGATTCGCTTGAGGGACTTCCTGCCGATGCCAAGCAACGTCTGCGAGAAATGACCCCCGCAACCTACATCGGTAATGCAGCGCAGCAAGCTGCACAAATTGAACTCGCATTAACCCTACTCAAAGGACGCTAGCCGCCCTTTCCCCTTGCGCGATTCTCCGGCAACAAAAAGCCATTCGTTTTTAAAAGGAATGGCTTTTTTTGTTTCGCCCGCATGCCAACAATTGAGTATGATTGTTGCACCTTAAACCCTTAACCTTTGAGAACTCGATGATTGAATTCGCCCCCATTAGTTTGCCTACTTTTTTAGCCGAGTATTGGCAGAAAAAGCCTATTTTATTTCGCAATGCCCTGCCAGATTTTCAAACCCCACTGAGTCCTGAAGAACTAGCCGGTCTCTCTCTTGAGGAAGAAGTCGAAAGCCGAATTGTTCTGCAACATGGCGCGCAGGATTACCAGTTACGACGCGGCCCCTTTACCGAAGCGGATTACGCGGCACTGCCCGAAAAAAACTGGACATTGTTGGTTCAGGGATGCGATCGCCTTGTTCCGGAAGTCGCCGACCTGCTCAACGACTTTGACTTTTTACCCCGCTGGCGCATTGATGACATTATGATTAGCTATGCAACCGAAGGGGGGAATGTTGGCCCGCATTTTGACCATTATGATGTTTTTTTGATGCAAGCCAGTGGTCAACGTCGCTGGTTACTCACCCATCAAGACTGCCATGAAGACAATTACATCCAAGGGGTAGATTTGCGCCTGATGGAGAAGTTCGTTGTAGAAGATGAAATGGTGCTAAATCCGGGCGACATTCTCTATTTACCGCCGAAAGTTGGTCATCACGGCATAGCACTCGACGATCAATGCATGACCTTCTCGATTGGATACCGTAGCTATCGAGGACAAGAACTATGGGACAGCTTTGGCGACCATCTCTCGGAAAATGCTGAATTCAAAACACTTTACTTAGATCCTGAGCTTAACGCTGGCTTGGCGCCCGGAGAAGTCACCCTTGCAGCCGCACAGCAAGCGAAAGCCCTGTTTGAGCAAAAACTGCAACAAGAAGCGACTCTACACGCCTGGTTTGCCCGTTTTGCCACCCAGCTTGATCAGACGGCATCACAAATGCTGCCGGAACCCCTTACCGAAGAAGAGACGCCCAGCCTAGATGCCTTTATTGATGCCCTTTATGCTGAGGTCGGCCTGATTCGCGACAGTGTTTGTCGATTTGCTTTTGCACGCATTGACCACCAAGTTACCCTCTTTATTAATGGCAGTCAGTGGGCTGATTTTGGCGTACCGGCGGGCTTTATTGAGCTGCTCGCCAACCAGAGCTTTTTAACGCAAGAAATGCTGGAACCTTGGCTAGATCAACCCAGCGTACAAGCATTACTCTTTGATCTTTGGCAACTGCAATTCCTCACATTTATTGAGTAAAACACAAGGAGGCGCATTCGGCTTTTAAATGCGCCGCCTATCCCCTCAGCGCCTTATGGCAACACTAACTTCCAAAACAATCGGCCGCTCCAAGCGCTGCTGCAATTGCGTTTTAATCCAATCCAGTTGCGCGGTTTCTAAAGGCCGTTCCGCCGCCAACTCAATCGCAATTTCAAGCGGCTGGCCACGGCGAATCTTCACCTCCCGCACCTCAACCAAAAATCCCAATGGTCTAACATCCAATTGCTGAATTTGCTTAAGCATCCGCTGCTCTTGCACCATCGAATAGAACGAGAAACTCAAGGGAATACTCACTAAAGCCACGACCACTAATGAAGCAAACAAACCGCGCTTTGCCAGATGAAAAGAACTAAACCCCAGTACCAAAAAGGTTAAGGCTGCCGCCAGAACAATTCCAAAGAGGTTGGTAATAAACAGCAAAAACGCCCCTGAGAAGACGGACCAATCCCACCAGCCAATCCCAATGCCCGACACCACCAAAGGAGGCACTAAAGCCACGGCAATTGCCACCCCCGCCAAACTCTTAGCAACTTCAGATTTGGCGCTGGCATAAGCGCCGGCAATCCCAGAAATAATGGCCACAGCTAAATCCAATAAGGTCGGACTTAAGCGAGCACTGATTTCTGAATTCAGGGCCTGTAGGGGTAACATCCAACTTAATAACATCGAACCCAGTAAAGCCAGCAAAGCGCCATAAAGGAGGGTACGACCACTGGTAAAGGTCAGATCACGCTCTTGACGTAGAAGCCCCATTGACAAAGAAATAATCGGAGCCATTAAAGGAGCCAGAATCATCGCCCCAATGATCACGGGAGCCGAATTTGCATAGAGTCCAACTGCGGCCAAAAGCGAGGATAATGCCATCAACACCACATAAGCTTGGTTGAATTGAGCACTCTCTTTTAAAGCGATAAAAGTCTCCTTCACTTCTTCGGAATCTCGGTGATAAATCCAAGGCAAAGAACGGGATAAAAGCTCGGTGCACAACTTACCACTGGGCAAATGGCTAACTCGAAACGCTTCTTTACTCGGTTTCAGTCTGTCTTGACTCATCTGCGGATGCCACAGAAGCGTCTCAGCCGCCAAAACCTGAACCGCAATCTGCTCCAACTCATGAGCCACTCCATCAATCAGAACATTCGTTGGCTTAGGCAAACTTAACTGCACCCCCTGACTCTTGACATAACCGATATAGCTCTCCAATGTTTTGCTTTTTGGACGCAGGGGCAGCAGACGCCGGACAATAAAGTGCAGAATTTCAGAAATAGATCGCGGGGAGAAGACCAGAAGATGCATATTCGGTTCATCGTGTTCGTTGACAACTAAACGCTCGGTCAGGAGGTTATCTCTTGGCTGGTAAACTACTGAAACCCCTAAAGCCACGGTCTGCAAAGACGAACCTTTTTCCGTTTTTAGACTGATCGAAAACAGCCGTGCTGCCAACATCCTCAGTAACAGATGCCACAAATACACCCACCGCCAAAGCGCGCGCTGTTTGGCTTGAATCGCCGGCTGCATCACTTCACGCTCACCGATCAAAACCGATGAAAAAACCAATTGTTCATTGCAATAAAGGTGATCGATGACCGTTGGCGTAGAACAGCTCAAGACGCTCTCCAAAGCCGCTAATTGTTGCGCCGGAATCTGAAAGCGCCGATTGGCTAAAGGAGCTTGTGGATGCGGTAGAAGCCCAATTTGGACCGCACCCAACTTTGGCAGCAGGCTTTTTAGATGAGAATCGTCTAAATGCAGCAGGTAAAGAACTTCGGCTTGAAAAGTCCCCGATAAACCATCGTGATAGTTCAAAACACCGCCCCAAGGGAATCCTTGTTCGGTGCAATAAGCTTGAATTGATTTAATTTCATCGGTCAAGAGCACTTGATCCGTTACCAGCCAAACCGGGCATTTCACCGCCTTGGGTTCGGTCTGTGCATCTTCTAAGCGAGATTCTTGTTCTTCTGTCATCCTATAGACTCCTTTGTCGATTGCTTTCGACTTATCATCGCAGAAAAACCTCTATTTCAAGATCGCTTTTTTGAACCAAAAAGCGCATCAACACCATTAACGCTTTGCCAATCACCCCAGTCATTTCGATTCTCTCTAAGAAGGTTATCCTTCGGTCGAAACCCCAAAACGAAAAAAGCCGGTCAAACAACCGGCTTTCTGAAGGTGCCCACGCTTTATTGTTTGCTTTAAATCGTCTCAATCAAACGGGAAGTTAAGATTACGCCTCAAACATATTAACTGCGTGCATACGGCCTTCTTACCTAAGTCTGGTTTAGTTTGATTCCAGCCCTTTCTCACTTAACAAAACAAGCCCTATATCAACATAAAGTTTACATACAGAAATCAACACCTCAGCCAACCCTATCCATCACATCGCCAATTGATGGGGCTTTGATGAATTGAACATCGTTGTTGAGTGCCGCAAAATGTGCGATGCCGCATTTGATCTTATCGCTTTCAGTTTGGCGCAAATCCTCAACAAACAAACTGCTTTTGGTTTCCACCACAAAATACAAACGCTCAGACCCTTCCTGCTCCACCAATACCGCCCAATCCGGGTTGTAATTACCCAGCGGGGTTTCAATCTTAAACCAACCGGGCAATTTGGTATAAAGCTTCACCGCCTCGTTTTCTTCTAAGCCTTTGGCAAACGCCGATTCAATATTGGAATCGTACACGATATGACTGTAAACACTCTTACCTACCGCCATCATGTTTTGCTCAAGATAGCCCTTTAATTCCTCTTCTAAAAACAATTCTTGCGCATAGCACGCCTGGTCGCCGATTTTTTCGTATTTAATGCCATCCACCAAAGCGTGCATTTTTTGGCGTTGAATCCTCTCCAAGGTCAACTCAACAAACTTTTGCGGATTCTTTTTCAAATCATTTAACCGTCCGCTTTCAATCAATATCCGCGCCAAGGTTTTACGGGTGAGTTGGGTTTTGTTTTGCAAATAGATCAGCACGTCCGGCAAATGCGCATAGTTTGCATCGTAAACCAAGGTCGATTCTTTCACATCGACCACACCAACTCCACTGCGATCAATAGTGACATTCGCCAAACCGGTTTTAAATTTCGGTTTTGCAATCACCATTTGATGCTTAATCGCGTGAATACAATCAAAAATCAACTTTTCCAAATCAAAGTTCACCTGATACACGGTTTTGTATTTAATCCGCTCCCATAAAGCTTGAAAATCCGCCCCTAAAATCACCTCTTTTTTCGGCGTGGCGCTAAAGGTTTTGCTGGCATCTTTCACATCCAAGCCGCCGGCTATTTTCTTTAACAAATACTGAATATCGGCCTTAATCGGTTGATAGGTTTCCGGCAAAACTAAGGTATCGGTTTTTAACGCGACTTTAAGGCTATCTTGCACCTTGCCGTTTTTATCAATCAAATCCTGCGATTTCAAATACTGCCACAGTTTTTCAGAATCTTCCGCGCCCAAAAAGGTCACATCGTTACCGTCATGTTGCACCACAATATTGGCAAACGCATGATCTTCCACCACACCAAACTTAATGCCATCCTCTTCTTCAATTTCTTTTTGTAAGGCGGCGGTAAAATCGTGATACGACTCGTTGGCAATGACTGTCAGCGTATTCACCGAAAACCCACTATCCACTACACGATTACCGGTGCTATCTACTGCCAAGCGCAATCCACGGCCAATTTCTTGGCGTTTTTTGATGGTCGAAGCCGTTTCATTGAGTGTGCAAATCTGGAAAACATTCGGGTTATCCCAGCCTTCGCGCAAAGCGGAATGTGAAAAGATAAACCGCAGCGGCTCTTTTAAATCTAATAACCGCTCTTTTGCTGTCATTATCAAGTTGTAAGCTGAATCATCTGCTTGTGTATTTCCAGAGGAGTCTTTTATCATTCCTCTACCAGAGGAGTCTTTTTTTTTGTCCATGGCAAAATAGCCATCATGAGCATCTGCGATCGCTCTATCTAAATTAATTTCACCGAATAACGATTTGTATTTGGGATGCTTAGCCAAGCGCAGGAATTCTTCTTCAAACATGCGGCCATAGACGCCCAAGCCAGACCGACCCTCTTCGTCATACACACGGTAATTGGCCACCTTGTCGATAAAAAACAAACTCAGGACTTTTATGCCCTTGGGATTGAGCACCAATTCCCGCTCCAAATGCTTTTCGATGGTTTTATTGATTTGCAGACGCTTTAAGGCCAAATCATCCACACCACCCACAGACTCACCTAGCGCAAGAAGCGTGTCCACCGAAGTGAAGTCCACCCACTGATGGCCGGGAATGGCTGAAATATCTTTGATGATATAGCCTTCATACACATCCCGATGCGTGAGCTCATGTAGGTCAGCGCCCTGTTTGAGCCACTTGGATTCGCGGGAAATCTTACCCAAGCGCGTCAAGGCATCAAATTCAAGTCGTGCTTCGCAGACGCCCTTTTTATTGCGCACTTCCACAAGCTTCAAATAAGCATTGTTATGGTCGTCTTCGGGCAAGACAGGCAACACAGCAATCTGCTTTACCAGCTTTTGATTGTAGGCATCCACCGCATCCAATTTATAAATCGGCTGGTGCTTCTCGCGGTGCGTTGCCGAATAGCGCAAAGTGAACAGAGGATGGAGTGACTTAATCGCTTCGGCTGATTTGGCCGTGGTATCGACTGACTGAGGTTCATCAATAATCACCACGGGATGGGTTTTGGCAATCAACTCAATCGGGCGCATGCCTTCCAGTCGGTCATTGGCGCGGTGGATGATATTGGCTGAGGTTTCTTTGGATGGGTCGGTAAAGCTTTTGCGGAAGGCATCGATATTGATGACCATGATTTGAATATGGCTGGATTCGGCAAAGTTGCGCACCTGCTCCAAGTTGCCTGAGTCATACACAAAAGCCTCCGCATTCACGCCCTTGTAAATCTGCGAAAGGTGCTCACGCGTGATTTCAATCGACTTTTTCACGCCTTCTTTAATCGCAATGGAGGGTACGACGATAATGAATTTGCTCATGCCATAGGCTTGGTTGAGCTCATAAATCGAGCGCAAATACACATAGGTCTTGCCCGTGCCGGTTTCCATCTCCACTGTGTAATGCAAATCATCTTTATCCAGCGTTTTGGCCGGCTTCAAGCCATGCTTGAGCTGCACGCGGCGCAAATTATCGAGCAGCTCCTCTTCTGAGAGCACCAAGCGATTGGCGGCGCCTAAGCGGGCATCCTCCTCAAAAGACAAACCGCTTTGTTGCTCAAGACCTGACTTCACCGGCAGATGCAGTTGGGGCATGGTAAAGGGCACGGCACAGCTTTCTTGACCGTCAAATAGCCCGACGACAGCCTCCCAGCCGGCTTTTTGGTGAGGTAGGTTTTGGCTAAACTGAAATTTCACTTATCTACTCTCCATGTCTGAGCCGCTTGTTCTGCCATCCACTTTTGAAAGTGATTCACGCTGGCTAAATTCCACTCTTCGTAACTCGCCGCCATCTTGGCAAGCGCAAATCCAGAAGTAAGGTATTCTGCTTTTTTAGTCGCAAAATCAGCACGCTTCAGCTCGTCCTTTGAAAGAAGCACCATATTCCCCAATCGGTCGTGAACATCCGTCGCGCCCTCACCAAAGTATTCGTGCCAACCTTGCTCCGGGTTAAAAGGACAAATATGTTCAAGTGTTGTTTTTTCATCATCCACATGATGCCCCAAGTGTTTTTCAATCTCAGCCAGCAAAAACCGGATTTTTTTTGGCGTTTGACGACTTGGCATACGGTGAAACTCAAATGCCGTTTTAAACACCTCATCCTTCGGATATAAACGTCTAAACCCATCCGAATCATTTTTTACATGACTGGCTCGCTGATATTCACCATTAAACAGTTTCATTGCCATTTGGTTATAGACCGTTTCCTGCTCATTCGGTGATAAATGACAAACCACGTTATAACGTATGGAAAGCACATAAAGATACTGAGCCAGCTTCACAAACTCATTCACCTCAAAACGCTTGAATGCGGCCAGCAACACGACCAAGGGCTGACGAATATTAAATAAGGCTAACGCCTCTAAATAACGCAAGGCCAGAACGTAATCCGATGCCTGATTCACCCACCAAGCTTTTTCCTCCATCGGTTTTAACAATGCCGAATACACAGGCGCCATATCGGAAAGCGAATCCAAATAAGCCATCGCCTTCTCGGAGGTATGAATCTGCTTTTTAATCGTGCTAAACAATTTCTTTTTCGTTAAAAGAGGGTATTGCACGTTATGGTGATAACGCACAAAATCGGTAAAACTCGACTCCCCCAAATTCGTCACAATCGCCGACCAACGCTCATTCAACTCATCCAATTGCTCCGGCAAAACGGAATCGTTTTTCGCTACCATCGAAAAAATAAAGTTTTTCAGCAAATCCGGTGTTGACAATTGAACCCCACGCGCACTAAGGGTTTCAAACACTTTATAAGCGTTCACATCATCTTCCACCACGATTTTGGTGAACATCATGCCACGCGCAATATCGTAAAGCGTTTGCGCAATCGCTTCTCCGGTTTCGCCCATATCCTGAGCCAAAAAATAGCGAAAGGCTTCGCGCAATAATTTATTGGTTTTTGACATAAACCGATCATTGGCCGGCTCCAACTGCGCACATAGGTTTTTGAAATAAGCTGCATTATTGCGATTTAACGTCAACTTATTTTTTACCGCTAAGGTGACCGGATGTTTAAAACCAATGTATTTATCCCGATTTACTCGAATGTACTCTTGATTGGCTTCGATATCCTGACCCGACTGCACCAAATCGGCTATTTTTCTTAACGCCGCCAACACAATCAACGACAAGGTAATCAACCGTTGCTGTCCATCAATCACTTCAAAAGTATTGTCTTCCGGCTTGCGCTGTAAAACCACATAGCCCATGTAATGAAACTTTTCTTCCGGCAAACCTTTTATATCCGCCCAAAGTTCTTCCCACTGCTCAATATCCCACGAATAATCACGCTGAAACGGCGGAATCAGATAACGCACACCATTACCAATCAGCCCATCAAAACTGGCATTCGAAGGCTCCATCGCCATAAATTTTGTATCAGACATGTGTCGTTTCCTTCTTATCCATCGAGCGCTATGCGGCAGTTATTCGAAAATTTCGAATAACTGCATCCTCCTCCAGTTCACTATCGCTAAAGACCTTCTTCAAATGGTAATTAATCGTCTGGGTTTCCACGTCATACAGCGCCGCCATCATCTTCTGCGTCAGCCAAATATCTTCATCCGCATACACCGTTTCAACACCGCTCTCGCCATTTGCGGCAATAAAAGTCAAATACTCAGCGGCAGAAGACCGAATCATCGCCGTATTCGTTTTATCCGTCACGGGTTACCCTCCTTTTTCAAAAAATACCGTTGGTTTGGGCTATTAGGTTTGTCCGGCAACGTCCTCTGCAACCAACCCGCATCCAATAACGGCTTTAACACGCTTTTTCTAAAGTGTTCACGATCATGCAAACCGCAAAACGCCTGCAATTCCGCCCGCGTTCTTGGCGTTTGACAATAATCCACCAAGCCTGGTTGCTTGTGCAAAATATCTGCCACGACTTGATTATCAACTTGCGGGGTAACTTGCTGGCTGTCTTGCGGGGTCAAGGATAATTGTTCACGCAGGGTTTGCTCAATCATCGCCAGCATAAACTCAATAAACGGCGCACAATCAGCTTTCGCGGTACTTTGCCCAATCGCATGGTAATAATCCGACCGATGACTAAAAACCAAACTTTCAATCGGCAAATTGGCAAACAACGGATTCCACTTCGCCAATATCAAACTGTGCCACAAACGCCCCATGCGCCCGTTACCATCGGCAAACGGGTGAATAAATTCAAACTCATAATGAAACACCGCGCTGGCAATTAACGGATGATGGTCTGTGTTTTGCAACCAGTTAAACAAATCACGCATTAAACGCGCTACTTGATTCGCCGGCGGCGCCATATGCACCACTTGCGAACCACTCATCACACCCACGCCGCCCGAACGATAAACGCCCAACTGATCCACCAAAGCCAGCATCAAAATCCGATGCGCGGCTAACATATCCGTCTCGCTCAACGGATTCCACTCGTCAAAACGCTCATACACCGCCAAAGCGTTTTTAACTTCTTGCACCTCTTTTGGCGGCGCAATCACCGGCTTGCCGTCTAAAACAGCGGTAATCTGCTCCACAGATAACGTATTACCCTCAATCGCTAACGAGCCTTGAATCGTGCGAATTTGATTCACCCGCCGCAAACGCAACGCCTGCGCCGGCTCTTGCAAAGCCGACAAACGCCCCAACTGCTCGCTAATGGATGCGATAAGATTCAGTGTTTTCGCGGTAAGGGTGAATGGCGGTTGATAGGTCATGTCAAATACTCAATATTTTGCTGAGGACGTTGCGCCCATTAGCGGTATAGTAAATGGTAACGAAAAACTCTCTTGCCCTTCAAACAAGCCAACAATGGCTTCCCACCCTACTTTTTGATGCAGAAGGTTTTGATTAAACAGGAATCTCATATCTAAAGTTAAGCTCTAATGGAAATCATAACGTTGTCTTCTTTTCATCAAACCTCATGAATAAATTTATATCCAATGGTCTGTCAATTTAATAGTGGTGCTTCTAGGTTCAAAACCATCTTTTATCTTTCCAATATCTATCATGACAGGAACTTGAGCAGCCAAACCAGCGAAGATACATGAACCTGTAGGGATAATTGGAAGGGATTCAAACGAAACCTTATCAAGATAAGAAATCGTTTTCTCAACAGCATAAATATCATTATTGTTAATCAAACGATGTAAAAAGTAGTTATGAAGCTGAGAAATAATTGTGGGTGATATATCTGATGGCCTTTGACTTGCAACAGTCAAAAAAACGCCAAATTTACGTCCCTCTTTAATAATTTCTTCAAAAGTCTCAAGGCGATAGTCCTTCCAAGTAACGCTTTCTCTCTCTGAATTATAAGAAAGGATGTTATGTGCTTCATCAATAATGATATTCAAATATTTAGTTTTATCGTTCAAACTTTTATGAGATTCATATAACTGTTTACTGACAAGAAGGGGCAAGACTTTCTTCATCTCTGTATTCACGTTTTTCAATGAGATTACATTGAATGTTTTTTCTTGCTTTTCCTCAGATACCTCAATGACTTTATCCAGATCTTCGATTCTCTTTAGTCGTTTAAGAAGAGGAGAAATATGCTCAGTATTTAAATCGTATCGTGCCATTTCATCAAAATACTGAAACACAATTCTTAGACGAATTTTTTCAATATAGCTAATAGCTGCGATAGAAAAAGAAAGAGAATTGACTTTACTAGCGATTACAGCATCGTAAAACCCCGCAGCATTACTATAAGTTGTGGGAGTCACACCTGTATAATAAAAAACTTCATTAGTGCTATGCCAGTATAAATTCGATTGATAGTCGTTGATTAAAATCGATAACGAGGCTAAATTATCTTGAGAAGAATGTACAACCTCTCTTAAAAAGCTTAGAACATCACTTTTTTCAACTTTGTTTTCGACAAGAAGGTTTATCAAATAAATAAGAGCTTTTTTAAAACTCTGCTCATCATTGAAAAGATTAAAGTAAAAATCGTTTTTTAATGCTCGCTTTAAGAACGGTGTCTGTGTTTTCTCAGTAGCTCCAAGATAGATGGACCAAAAATTAATGTCATCAATTGCATCTTGCTTGATGGGAAATTTCTTGCTTGAATCAGTGCGAGTTGTCAAATCATAAGAACTACTGTGAGCTCTATCCACAATAACCCCTATGTCGTTTTCATCTTTAGTGATGTACTCACCATTAAAATCAAAAAGATAAAATTTAGCATTTTGATGGAAATTAGGCTTATTTTCGAATTCACTAAACAAAGCGGCATAAATCTTAGCCAATGTGTATGACTTACCACTCCCTGTATTTCCGAATATACCAATGTGGCTAGCGAAGAGGGAATTTGCACCTAGAGAAATGTCAACGCCACTTTCCAAAGAAAGTTCACCTATTTTTAAAGGAATATCTTCATCTCTAATGAAGTCATGAACCCTATTAAACTCGTCTGCTTCCAGGATGAAACATTCATTATCAATCAAAGGAAGTTCTTTTATCCCTCGTTTAAATTCTCCCTCAAAGTAACCAAGCAGATTGACAATCAAAATACGCTTAATTTTATCTCTGTCATTTGCGTATTCTTTAATAGAGAAGGAGTTTTCTTCATTAACAAATTCACCGTCTACTTTACCGACAAGACTCGAAAAACCTTTTAGGATCTTGATATAACTCCCAACAGAAATATTCTTGACCAGCTCACCCTTATATTGAATATGTGACAGGTTTTTATCACTGTTAACCGCCACTTTTACTTTACGGCCATCAACAGAGATCACCTTACCAATTCTAAATATTGACTCTTTTGACAAAATCTCGGTATTCATTATTTTGCATCCATTATTTTGGAAAATAAATGCTGATGAACGCCAGTTAAATCAAGGGAGTATTCATCTTTATATTCACACTCTTCATCGTCTTCGCACTTAATCTGAGGAGGAACAATGCATGAAATATTATTATTTTTAATAACGGAGTTTTGAAACACAGCTTCAAATTTTTCACTTGATCTTTTAGTACGACAAATAATAAATATGTTGAGTGTAGGGTTTGAGTTGGCAACTCTAAGTCTTAAGTTCCGAATGTGTTCATCAGCAAAAGAGAAGCCTAATACAAACAATACCGTATTTTCTTTCTCTAGCTCATTTGAATACATCCTTAGAATTTCATAATAATTTTCATTCAGAACCGTATCTCGGAACTTGTCTTTATTTGGGTTCACTATGGCAAATCTTGCGTAACCGCCAGCAAAACTTTTTGCATTTTCTATAGTTTGATCTTTATCAAAAACAAGTTCAGGTATTGGTAATGTAGAAATTTCTTCAAATGTACTTTCGTCAGTAATTTCTACCGCAGGATTAAAGTTCAAACTCTCAACTCGATTAATTTCACTCAAATCTGAAAGAAGTAATTGCTCCTCTTCTATCTTCCAGGTCAATGACCCGTGCATTTTCAGGACATTAAAAATAGGAATTTCCGACTTATTCTCAAAGTGTTGAGTTGTTTTATAAACTGTTTTCTTAAAGTTAGACAAATTGAAAACAGGAGAAAAACGACCAGCAAACCCGTCATTGAATTCTAATCTTGAATTCTCAAGTGCCTTCTCTAAACAAATATCTATATTAGTCGTGAATAAATTAGCCTGCTTAGAGAGTAAAGTCGTCTTTCGAGATAAAAGGATATGATTAATTGTTTTTAAAAATTCAGAATAGTTTTTTAGCAATTTTTCAGCTTCTTTATCCGTAACGGTGTCTAAGAAGTTCAAATTATTTTTAATAACATCATCAAAAAACCTTTTATAAACAGATGCCCTGATGACAACTTTTTTATCCTCATCAAGGTCAGAAGCTTCTAACTCAGTTAAGAAAATCTCAATATTTCCAAGGGTACTCAAATATGGAGAAGATAGACCAGAACCTATTAGTAAATTTAAGTTGCAGTCTTGTATCGTTTTTTTGATTTTTTCTAGATTTAAAAGTTCAACTTTCATAAAACCAACTCCTTAAACTTTAGATACTCATTACATCTTCAATGCCGGCTTGTTTTAGGCGTTGGATGGCGTTGGTTTTGGTGATGTCGTCGGTGAAGCTGGTGTCGCGGAAGACGACTCTGAGCACGGGGTTTTCGGGTGTGCTGAGGTCGCAGATGGCTTGGACGGTTTCGAGTGTGATGTTTTCGTCAAAGCAGGCGATAAGTGAGCCGAAAGCGACATTAAAGGCTTGGTGGTTGCCGACTTGGATTTTTTCAATGGGCAAGGTGAGTGGCAAGCCGTATTTGATTAGCACTTCGTAAAGCAGGTCTTCGGGCGTGCGGTCAGGCAGAATGTTATCGACGGCATCGAGTAGATCGGCTTCGAGGGTGTCGAGGTTCGGGTTCCATTTTTTGATATTGGAGGTATCGAGTTTTAAGACTTTAAAGCCGAGGTCGGCTTGGGTATCAGGATGTTCTTCTTTAATTTTCTTTGCCGCACGGCGGATGCGTTCTTTGCCGATTTCGGCAATGGTGGCGTAGCCGGCTTTGCGGGCTTCTGAGTTTTCCGGTGTCGGTTCGGGGATTTGCACCAGAATAAATTTGCGATTGCCGCCGTCTTCGGCATTGAGTTGCATCAACGCATGAGCCGTGGTGGCGGAGCCGGAGAAGAAGTCTAAGACAATATCACCGTCATAAGACGCTGAATCGATTAAATCTTTCGCAAACAAATATGGTTTTGGATTTTCAAAATCAAACGACCATTCACTGAATAGATTATCATCGCTACCGCCAAAGTAAAGAATTGATGGAATATTCTCATCCATATTTTCGCGAAGTAAATACTTTCTTCGAGGCTGCTTTAACTCGTCCTCACCGAAAATTATAAGATTCAACTCCAATAATTTTTTCATCGTTTCTGGTGGATTTCTCCAACCCTTTTCTGGAACCGGACACTCTTTTTTAGTTAATGGGTGAATTAAAGGAATAAAATACTCTGCAGGTGCTTTTTTCTTATTAGGCCAAGACATTGATACCGGCTGAAAAACCTCACCATCTTCATCAATAAAGCAATATGCCTTTTCTCCATTTGAAAAATTCTGAGATTTTAACCAGGCCTGGTAATCATTATTAGCGTCATCCAGCGTATATTCAAGAGAGTATGAATTTGGGTTAATATCTAACTCAAGCTTCTTAATGCACTGTTTAACTTCACTTCTGGCAATTTTTTTTCCGACATTTTTAAACAATACCTTTGCCTTACTCAGCATCTTTTTAGCATTTTTCTTTTTTCTTACAAAACTATTGGACTCTTTAAATCTTTCGTAGTTTTTGGCGTATATGACGATATGTTCATGCTGATAGGCCAATGAGTTTGAATCACCTTTCGGATTCCCTTTATCCCAAATAGCAACGCCTAAAGAATTAGCTTCGCCAAAAATCTCATCACAAATTTTTGTTACATTTGAAATTTCCTGCTTAGAAATGTGAATAAAAATCACGCCATCGTCTTTGAGTAGATTACGAGCGAGTTTGAGGCGTGGGTACATCATATTGAGCCAGTTGGAGTGATACCGGCCGGTCGAATCTGAATTGGTGAAAAGCGGATTGCCTTCTTCGTCTTTTTGCCCTGTTAAACGCTGGTAGTTGGCTAGGTTGTCTTTAAAGTCGTCCTTATACACAAAGTCTTTGTCGCTGTTATAAGGCGGGTCAATGTAGATCATTTTGACTTTGCCAAAGTATGACTTTTGCAATAGCTTTAAGACTTCGAGGTTATCGCCTTCGATATAGAGGTTTTCGGTGGTATCCCAGTTGACTGATTCATCTGGCGCGGGGCGCAGTGTGCCGAGGCTGGGCGTGGTGGCGATGCGTTTGGCTTGCTCTTTGCCCGCCCAAGTGAATTGGTAGCGCTCATTGCTCTCTTCAACCGCATTGCCTAGCTCTCACTTCAAGGCGTCAAAATCAATCTTGCCCTCAGAAAACACACTCGGAAATAGCTGTTTAAGCTGTTCGATATTGTGTTCGGTCAGGTTCAGGCTTTCGCCGTTGATGGGCTGTAAGTCGGTTTGCTGGGTCATTGGAATCCTACCAAAGTTAACTTTTGTGCTATTTTTTAACATTCCGGCCAGTCTATGTTAAATATTTTCAGTTTTTTTAACACAGATTGGCGGTATGTGACTTTTTTACCGTTTTTTTAACATGGCCTAGCCTTGCGGGTGGCTCAATAGTTCGTAAAAACGGTGATTGATGAAGTATTTGCTATTGCCGAGCTGTGTGCTGTGCAACATCCCTAAGGCTTCGAGTTGTTTTAAATACTTTGAAGCGGTTTGTCTGGAAACCACCAGTCGCTGCTCGATAAACTCAATTTTGGTGTAAGGATGCACAAACAGCGCTTCTACTAGGTCTTTTGAGTAGAGTTTGCCAGAGAAGGCTTGTATCTCGGCGGCGGTTTGTTGCATCAGCGCATCAATTTGGTGAATCAGCTGAATCGTTTGATTCGCGGTTTGTTCGACGCCTTCGAGCATAAACAAAATCCATTCTTCCCAAGTTTGCTCAGTGCGGACACTTTGCAGCAAGCGGTAGTAATCGGCTTTGTGGGTGGTGATGTAGCGGCTGAGATAGAGAATCGGCAAATCGAGTAATTCGGATAACACCAAATAGAGGATATTGAGAATACGCCCTGTA
>JAFGXP010000027.1 GCA_016936535.1 Thiotrichales bacterium
ATGGTGCGAGCGGAGAGACTCGAACTCTCACACCAAAGGCGCCAGAACCTAAATCTGGTGCGTCTACCAATTCCGCCACGCTCGCAATAAATGGTGGCCACACCTGGAATCGAACCAGGGACACAGGGATTTTCAATCCCTTGCTCTACCAACTGAGCTATGTGGCCATGAACTTGATGGGCGCATTCTATAGAGTGCTTTTGCCCCTGTCAAACACTATTTTTAAAATTTTCATTTTCTTTTTATCGAACCCAAAATTGCGCCCTCGGCCGATAAATTTACCTTGGGCGCATTTTTAATATCACTACGTATAATTTGCATGAACTCTTGCGTCTAGCAAATTTCATCAGGCGCGGATTGTTTGCTACAACCTTATCCTAACCCCCCATTGACGAGCCTTTTTATCTCTTGGGCTTGTCTCTTTACTTTGAAGGTCTTATGAGTCAACTCAACGAAAATTTACAGTTAATTTATCAAGACGTTTTACGTCGTAATCCAAATGAACCCGAATTTCAGCAAGCGATGTTAGAGGTTTTTGAAAGCTTAAACTCAGTGATGGCCAAACACCCTGAAATTGCCAAAAAGAAAATTCTGCAACGGATCTGCGAACCAGAACGGCAGATTATTTTTCGTGTGCCATGGATTGACGATCAGGGCGAAGTGCAAGTAAATCGCGGGTTTCGTGTGGAATTTAACAGCGCGCTTGGTCCCTATAAAGGCGGCATTCGCTTTCATCCCTCGGTGAATTTAAGCGTGATTAAATTTTTAGGGTTTGAACAAATTTTTAAAAACGCGCTGACGGGAATGCCCATCGGCGGAGGAAAAGGCGGCAGTGACTTTAATCCAAAAGGCCGTTCTGATAATGAAATCATGCGCTTCTGCCAAAGCTTTATGACAGAACTCTATCGCCATATTGGCGAGCATACGGATGTTCCCGCCGGCGATATTGGTGTTAGTGCGCGTGAAATTGGGTATATGTTTGGTCAATATAAGCGGATTACAAACCGATATGAATCCGGCGTTTTTACGGGCAAAGGCGTAACCTGGGGTGGCTCTTTGGCACGTAAAGAAGCAACAGGGTACGGCGCGGTCTTTTTTGCCCGTGAGATGCTCAAAGCACGCGGCGATTGCTTGGAAGGCAAAACGGTGGTGGTTTCAGGCTCGGGCAATGTGGCAATTTACGCAATCGAGAAAGCGATGCTTTTTGGTGGAAAAGTGATCGCCTGTTCAGATTCCAGCGGTTACCTTGTCGATGAGCAAGGTCTTGACTTGGCGCGGATAAAACGGATTAAAGAAGTAGAATATGGCCGGATTAGCCAGTATGCCGAAGAGGTAAAACACGCTAAATTTATTGCAGCCGGCTCGATTTGGTCGGTGCCCTGCGATCTTGCCTTGCCCTGCGCTACGCAAAATGAGCTCAATGCCAAAGATGCCGAACAACTGGTCAAAAATGGTTGCATTGCGGTGGTCGAAGGCGCCAATATGCCCTGCACGCCGGAGGCCGTCCGGATTTTACAAAATGCCAAGGTAGCTTATGCTCCGGGCAAGGCCGCGAATGCCGGAGGTGTAGCCACTTCAGCCTTAGAAATGCAGCAAAATGCGTCGCGGGATTCTTGGTCGCACGAGTACACGGAACAGCGTTTAGAAGAAATTATGGTGAATATCCATAAAACCTGTTTTGAAACCGCTGAGGCTTATGGCTGTCCAGGAGATTATGTGATGGGCGCAAACATTGCCGGCTTTTTGCGCGTTTGCAACGCAATGGATGCCATGGGAGTGATTTAAAGTAAAGCGTCGATTCGGCCTTTGCTCGCCTAAACAACGAAAAAGCCTTAGCACAAATTCTGCGCTAAGGCTTTTGAAACTGTGACGAAGCCTAGGTTTTATTCGAAGCGAGTCACCACAAGCTCGTAGTAGGTGGTCGTACCACTCACTTCGTTGCCAACCACCAACAATGGCTTACCATTAGGACTTTGTTCAGCCGGAACAAACTGCATACCTTCAGGTCCTAAATCTCCGGCTTGAGCCAATTCGGTTTCAGGGTCTTTCTGCAGGTTGCGATTATTGAAATATTCAATAAATTGAGGGGCGTTTGGGTTGGAGACATCGTAAACCATAATCCCGCCCATACGCTCTAAACCAATAAAGGCATAGGTGCGACCATCAATTTTGCCAAGGGTGAGGGCCTCTGGCTCTGGGCCCTTATTATCCGAACGATCATCGCCAGCATTTTCAGCATTATCATTATTAAAGTCCGCGCCATAACGGTTGGCGGTGATCACCTCAAAATCGCTACCCGAATCAAACACCTGTTGACCGGTTTGCGCCTCATAAATCGAGAAAGAGCGCCCGCCATAAGCATAAAGGTGGTCAAAGTTGGTTCCGCCATTTTTGACAACCGTGGTGTGGTACGAAAACTTCAACCGATTTAATTCATTATCTTTACCAAAACCACCATTGGTTACCAAGCCGGAATTCAAGGTGACGTTATCGGCTGCATAGTAGTCTTTGGCGGAAAAGGCATCAACACAATTATCTTTTGCATCAAAATAATAACCAGCAGCTTCACATCCTGCCTGGTCGGTGACATTTTCCAACCAATCTTGACGGTCATCCCCCTCGTTGGCGGTTAAGAAATAGCTCTTACCTTGATATTCCATGCTGGCAATGGTATCGGGCATATAAATCCCTTTTACTGGCCAATTGCGGATATTAACCCCATCCTTTTGGCTGGCATCCAACTCATTGCCTGGAATCGAGTGGTCTTTAAACCCGAGACCCAGAATCTGTTCAATGCGCTTATCGACCAAATCAATGACGGCAACCGCATTATTCTCTTGCAAGGTCACATAGGCTTTGCTGCCAACGGCATTCACCGCAATATATTCTGGTTCGAGACTTTGTGCCACGCTGGCTTTTGCGTCGGGATTGGTCGCGCTATAGCCGTCTAATACCATCTTGTCCAATGGCAACTCACTATGCTGTGGGCCGCCAAGATTAAAATCCGTAAAATGCAAGGTGGTCAAATCGGTGGTTAAGTTTGTGCCATCCCACTGCACGCCAATCAAGGCAACCTGTCCTTCAGGATCTACTTGATAATCCGTGCTTGGCTCACCTTCAATCGCGACTAAAAGCTGATTGCCGCTAAAGGTCAACATATCCGGCAAAGCACCCACTTGTACTGCTTTTAAAAACCCTAAATCTGCCGCACGGTAAAAAGCCACCCAGCCATTATCGGTTTTATTATTCGCGGCCACGGCCACAGCGAGTAGGCCGTCTTTTAACGCCACGGAGTTGGCATCACCCACCACGCCTGCAATCTGCGCGCTGCTGAAGTCACTGACTAAGTTCAAGGACGCTTTTAAAACGGGATTTGCTAAATTCTGGTTGTCTAAAACATCCACCGTTTTACGGTTGGCATTGACGACAAAGGTTTGACGATTCACCGCGTCATAAGCCACAATTTCTGCCGCCGATTCATCGTAGATGCCTGAGGAAAAAGTAGCAATAGGCTGCAAACTAATGGCTTGGCTGGTCGCATTGCGGCCATCTAGACCATCGCGTCCGTTAAGACCATCGGTACCCTCATCGCTGAGTTCACAGCCTCCAACCAATAAAACAGAACTGCTCAAGAGTGCCGCTAAAAGCGGCTTTTTTAGCAAACGCATAGTCATTATCCCTTCCCGAATAAAATTTTTATCTTACGGTAGGAAAATGACGGTTTCTTGAAAGGAAAATGGCAATTTGAAGACAAATTTATGTCAATTCAATGCCTTATGTTGGAGAAAAGATTTGCAGCGGCGAAACGCGCACAGGACGAAAATTTCGATCCGTGGTGACAATCAACGTCCGCGCTTGGCTCATAAGACGATGATCACTTTGTCGAAACAGTTGCTGTTGAAATTCAAAACGCAGCGGCGTCAGTGGTTTAACCGCCACGTCGATTTGGAAAGGTTGATGGGCTTGCAATGGTACAAAATACTCAATCTCGATTTTTTGCACCATCAAATTAATCCCTTCTTTGGCGAGCACGGCAAAATCGATACCGTGTTTTTTTAAAAAGCGATGGCGTGCATGTTCAAAATAGTGCTGGTAGTGGGCGTTGTTGACCACACCCTGAATATCGCATTCGTGATCTCGCGCCTCCATGCACGGCATCGTCTGCAATGCAAAGGATGGAGGCACATTGGTTTTTTTCTTGATCGTCACCAAAACCCACTCACTGTCTGTCTTAATGATCGACACAGACTTTTTTATGCATGACTGCCACTGCTGTTTTGTAACCGAGATAAACAATAAATAGCGTTAAAAGAGCGTGTAAACCGTAACCAATCCATTGATAAAACATTTGTCCGCTGTAAGTGCTCATCTGATAACTGGCAATGACCATCGCTGCTACAGGGAAGGTGAAAGCCCACCAAGAAAGTGCGAAATCCAGCTGAACAAACTTAGGCACCGAAACCAACATTAAGAGCGTTACCGCAATCGCGAAGAAATAAAGAATCATCGCAAATTGGTTTACCTGATGGTCGTTAAGTGCTAAGTAAGAGATAAAACCGACCGCAGGAGGCGCAATAAAGATAAACAAGGTTGGAATCAAACGAGCCGGCATTGGTGCATGGAAGATAATCCGGTTAACCAAAATCGACTTGACCACAATCCAAAACACCAAACCAACCGAAAAGAAAAACCAGTTTAACTCCAGCGGCGCATGATGAACCCCTGCAATCGGCACAATAATATTACCGACAATCGGAATAAACCAAGCTGGATTGGAATGATCAGGCGTGAAGTGGTCATGATGCACCCAGTTATAGAGTACCCAATAGGTAAGCGAAATCTGCAATGCCGCCCCCACTGTCCAGAGCCAATAGGAGAACTGGGTTTGCTCGATGGCGTAAAAGGCAATGCTTAGCAGCAACATACTAATGCTGATGGCAGGCACAAAGTTCATTTTAACTGGGTGCTTCATTTCCGCTTTGACTGCCGGAAAATGACGGATGAGTTTAAGGAGGTAGACCAGACTCAGAATCATCATCAGAACCACAGCCAACCCTAAGTTCAGATAGGCGACCCACGTCAAATCTGGAAAAGGTTTACTTAAGTGTAAAAAGGCGATACTCAGACCGGTAATGCCCATAATCATTCCAAAGAAACTGGCAGGAAAATTAGCTAGCCGTTGCGATTGCTCACTCATAATTTTTATACCCACATAAATTAATCTAATTAAATCTTACTGCGCCGAAAGCGTTTAAAACCTGACAAAACTCTGACTTTATAACTGGGTTTCATCCCTATTCAATAAAGTAGGAAACCACAGACAAAAAGCATTTTAGGCGTAACAGAAATCGCAGAGCTTAAGTTCAAATAAACTTTTGATGAAAACTTTCCGTCAATCTGACAGATAAATCCTTTACGGCGCTTTATCCCCTTTTAAGAAGACTTTTAGAAACGCCGTGCAAAAGATGAAGTACCGATAGGAAAGCGTGAACCGAGGGGAGTGGTTTTATAGCGTTTGAGAGAGCGTAGCCTCTTTTGTAAACACAACGGCATGATCCATTTCCAACTTAATGCCAATTTTTGAACCCACAGGGTGATCATGGTGTGATTGGCTCATGCACATAACTTTTTCGCCACTGGGTAGCTTGAGGGTAAACAAAAAATGTGATCCTCGAAAGGCACGGTTCACCACTTCGAGTTTCCAATCACTGCGGTCATCGTGAAGAATATCGTCCGGACGCACCAAAACCGAAACCGCTTCGCCGGCCTGAGTGCCAAGTGGCAGTTGCGTTTTCAGCAAACCCAGCTCGGTATGCACCGCTCGACAATCGCAAACACTACCGGTAATCAAGGAGCCTTGACCAATAAAATCCGCAATAAACGGATGCGCTGGCTGGTGGTAAAGATTGTAGGGAGTATCCCATTGCAACAAACGCCCCTCTTTAAGCACCCCCACCGAATCGGCCATCGCAAAAGCTTCATTTTGGTTATGCGTCACCATTAAGGCACTCATGCCTTCGGCTTTAAGGATGCCACGCACTTCACGTGCCAAAGACTCACGCAGCTCCACATCTAAGCCCGAGAAGGGTTCGTCCATCAACAAAATCTTGGGCTTGGGAGCCAGCGCCCGCGCCAAAGCAATTCGCTGCTGCTGTCCACCCGAAAGCTGATGAGGAAAGCGCTTCGCCATGGCCGGCAGCCCCACCAACTCCAGCAGTTGCGCAACCCGCGCTTCTTTTTGCGCACGGCTGTGGCGATGCAAACCGAAGGCAATATTCTGTTCAACGTTTAAATGAGGATAAAGGGCATAATCTTGAAACACCATACCAACCTCGCGCTGTTCTGTAGGCACCATCTTCTTAGCCGAAGAAACCACCTGCTGATCAATTTGAATTTCGCCCTCGGCCAAGGCATGCAAACCCGCAATGGTTCGCAACAAGGTGGTTTTGCCACAGCCGCTGGGGCCAAGCAGACAACCTACCTCGCCAGCTTTAAGCCAAAGATTGACTTGATTAACGGCAATATGCTCTTGATGCATTGCTTTAACTTGATGTAATCGCAGTTCAGGCACGTTTCTTATCCATTAACTGACTTAAAAGAATGACTGGAATCAGCCCCGTTAACACAATCAACAGCGCAGGCAAACCGGCATCAGCCAGGCGCTCGTCGGCAGCCATTTCATAAGCGCGGATTGAGAGCGTATCAAAATTAAAAGGGCGCAAAATCAGCGTTGTTGGCAACTCTTTTAACACCTCAACAAACACTAAAATCAACGCCGTGAGCAAGCTGGTTTGCAGTAAAGGCAGATGAACTTTACGAAGAATGGTACCGGAGGCTAAGCCAAGTGTCCGCGCGGAATCATCCATATTCGGTTTAATTCGCTGCAAACCTGCCTCAACTGACTGCAAGGCCACCGACATAAAACGCACACTGTAGGCCAAAACCAAGGCAAATAAGGTTCCAGAGAAAATCAACCCAGTGGACACTTCGTAATGATTATAGGCAAAGTCGTCTATCACCTTATCCAACCAAGCCAATGGAATCAGTACTGCAATTGCCAAAACGGTTCCCGGTACGGCATAGCCTAAGTGTGTCACGGTCACCAAGCGGCTAACCGACTTTTGCCGACTTAGGCGCTTCGCATAGGCCAAAATCACCGCCAAACCGACCACCACCAGAGCACTAATTAACGCCAACGAAAAACTGTTCCAAGCCAACTCAAAGAATTCGCGATTCCACTGGGTATCGGCTGTGGTGAAACTCCAATAAAACAATTGTGCGCTCGGCACTAAAAATCCCAGTAACAACGGCAGAAAACAGATCGCAAAGAGGCTCCAACCGCGCACACCCTTGAGCTGGGTTAATTCAGTTTCTGTGCTCGGTGTACTTTGTTCAAAATAGCGCTGTTGCTTGCGTGTCCAACGTTCCACACCAATTAAAAGCGCCACAAATGCTAACAACACCAGCGAAAGCTGTGCCGCAGTATGAGTATCGCCCAAACCAGACCAGGTTCGATAGATGCCGGTGGTAAAGGTATCCACCCCAAAATGCTGCACGGCACCAAAATCAGCAAGGGTCTCCATCAGCGCTAAGGTCACACCGGCAATAATGGCAGGCCGCGCCATGGGTAACGCAATATAAAAGAAGCGTTTCCAAGGACCGACCCCCAAGGTGCGACTGACTTCCAAGGCGTGATGACCACTGGCACTAAACGCACTACGGCTCAATAAATAAACGTACGGATAGAGCACCAGCGAAAACAACAAAATGGCTCCACCGATCGAGCGAATCTCTGGAAACCAGCCTAAGGTAGTCTGCCCCGTCAATTCGCGAAACGCCGTTTGAACGGGCCCTTCAAATTCCAGCAGTCCTGTATAGGTGTAAGCACTGATATAGGCTGGCATCGCCAGCGGCAGAAGCAAAGCCCAATGCAGCCAGCGACTGCCATAAAACCGATAATGCGTGACCAACCAAGCAGTTGAAACCCCAAGCAACAGGGTGCCAAAGCCCACCCCCAGCATTAACCAGATGGAGTTTAGAACATACTCCGGTAACAGAGTATTCAGCAAATGCTGCCAATTTTCATTGCCCGGTGTAAAAACAAAAGAGACCAGCACCCAGATGGGTGTGGTCATCAGCAACGCAATCACAATCGACAGCCAGAGCCAAAGCTTCGGCGTTTTACTCATCCGTTTTTCGTCAAGCGCTCCCTTAATAAATGGCGCAACACTTTACCTTATCGCCAATCGGCTCGGTCCATTATTTTGACCGCTTGTGGATTGAGTTCACCCAGTTTGGATAAATTTAAACGATCACTTTTGAACTCGCCCCAAGACTGCAAGGTGGCACTGATTGGCGTGCCCTCCACAACCGGATACTCATTATTTGTTTCGGCATACCAGTTTTGTGCGGTTTTTGACAGCATAAAAGCAATCAACTTATTCGCATTTTCGACATTTTTGGCCGATTGAGTAATGGCGATGCCACTGACATTAACATGGGTACCGCGATCTTCTTGGTTTGGCCAGAACACCGCAACTTGGTTGGCCGCATCACGCTGCGCCGGATCATTGCCATTTAACATCTGCGCCAAATAATAAGTATTCACCAAGGCTACATCACACATGCCTGCCGCAACCGCCATCACCTGATCACGATCACCACCTTTTGGATTGCGCGCAAAATTCTTCACAAATCCCTTTGCCCAAAGTTCGGTTTTTTCAGCACCTTGATGCGCAATCATCGATGCGACCAAAGATTGGTTATAGATATTATTGGACGAACGCACACAAATTCTGCCACTCCATTTTGGATCGGCCAAGTCTTCATAGGTCGAAAGTGCCTCGGGTTTAACGCTGTCTTTGGCATACACCAAAACTCGCGCACGCGTTGTCAACCCCAACCAGTAACCCTCTTTATCCTGCAAACTCGGCGAAACTTGCGACAGTAATTCAGCTGAAATCGCCGCTTGCAACACTCCCGCTTCTTTCGCACGATGCAAACGGCCAGCATCGGTGGTAATCAACACATCGGCAGGTGAGCGTCGCCCTTCCGATTCAAGGCGTTTCAGCAATTCATCTGCTTTGCTGGTAATCAAATTCACCTGAATATTGGTTTGCTGAGTAAACTCATCCAGCAACGGCTTAATTAATTGTGCCTGTCGAGCAGAATAGACATTCACTTCTTCAACCGCCTGGGCCGCACTGAGGGGCAACAGCGAAGCCGCTCCAATTAGCAGGATTTTGAACAAGGTTTGTGTTGCTTTACTCATGGCATTCCCTCGTAAGATGGCAGGTAAAAAGACCGCTAAAGTCTAACCGGACTCAATCGAAAAATCAAAAGGATTATAAATGATAATTGTTATTGTTAAAATCCCTGAAAAGTGACATAACTCTTTCTTGATTCCCTGTCCTTGCGCCCTCAGAAAATAAATAAGCACATTTTCTTATATAAAAATATTAGCAATAGATAAACAAAAACTATTTTTCAAAGTCTTAATAAATCCGTAAGATTTTGCTGCGAAAAAGATCGCTTCAATTCTGAACCGTCTTTCACACCAAAAATAGATAAATAGAGGTAACAAACAATGGCACTTTTTTCAGACGAGTGGATGAACAAACTTAAAGACGCGTGGAACAACGATCCAGAAGTCAAAAACAAACTGGCTGAAATCCAATTCTGTTCGACCATTGCATGTGGATTCAAAGGGGATGAAAATCCAATCGGCGTGTTTGTGGTTGAAAACGGCGAATGCGTTCGCGCCGGTAGCTGGAATGGCGAAACTGCCGACTGGGATATGCGTGCCGATGCCGACAACTGGCAAAAATGGATGCAAAAACCCCTAGGGATGACCTCAATGGGCATGGCGGTTGCCACAGGTAAACTCAAATTCAATAAGGGCGATTTTGGCGCGATGATTAAAAACCCATCCATGGCCGGCCCTTTTATCAAAAGCTTTTCATTGATGGCTGAAATCAACTAAATCGCTCGGCCGGGCGCCAACCCATTGGGCTTCCATGGGTTTGACGCCGGTTTCATCTCTCTTATTTCACCGTCTATCTTTCGCCAAACGCCCTCGACGTCTCCTATAATACGTAACCAACCGCTAATTCAGCGCCTTCTTACTGATTGTTTCGGAGTTTGTCATGTCAACCATTGGAACCCCTTTTTCCGCCAGCGCCGTACGCGCACTCCTTTGCGGCTCAGGCGAGCTTGGCAAAGAAGTGACCATTGAACTGCAACGCCTCGGTGTTGAAGTGATTGCGGTAGATCGTTACCCCAACGCCCCCGCTATGCAGGTTGCCGACCGCAGTCATGTATTGGATATGCTGGATGGTGCCGCACTCAGAGCCGTGATTGAACAAGAAAAGCCCCATTTTGTCATCCCAGAAATTGAAGCCATCGCCACTGATACCCTCGCCGAAATGGAACAAGAAGGCCTCCGCGTAATTCCGAACGCGCGGGCCACTCAGTTAACGATGAACCGAGAAGGCATTCGTCGTCTTGCTGCAGAAACCCTAGCGTTGAGCACCTCACCCTACGAATTCGCTGATAACTTGACCGACTTTCAAGCCGCAATCCAACGCATCGGAATGCCTTGCGTCGTCAAACCGATCATGAGCTCCTCAGGAAAGGGGCAAAGTGTGATCAAACAGGCACACGATATCGAAACAGCATGGGAATACGCACAACAAGGCGGACGCGCTGGAAAAGGGCGTGTGATTATCGAAGGTTTTGTGGATTTTGACTACGAAATTACCCTGTTGACTGTCCGCCACAAAGACGGTATCAGCTTTTGTGAGCCCATCGGTCACTACCAAGAAGAAGGCGATTATCGTCAATCTTGGCAGCCGCATCCTATGAGCCCTGTTGCGTTAGAACAAGCACAAACGATGGCTCGCAAAGTCACCGAAGCCCTTTGCGGGGATCATGGTCGCGGGATTTTTGGGGTTGAGCTTTTTATTAAGGGCGACACCGTTTACTTTAGTGAAGTCTCCCCTCGACCGCACGACACCGGTTTAGTCACCCTAATTTCACAAAATCTATCCGAATTTGCTCTTCACGTTAGAGCCATCCTTGAACTCCCCATCCCCGCCATTCGCCAATATGGCCCCAGCGCATCGTCGGTAATTCTTCCCACCGGCCATTCCACCCAAACGGCTTTTACCAACTTGGAACAAGCCTTGTCCGAAGCAGACACCGACCTACGTTTATTTGGTAAACCGGAAATCGCCGGCCGCCGACGCATGGGCGTTGCTCTCGCTCGTGATGAGACCATCGAAAAGGCTATTGCCAAAGCCAAACGCGCCGCAGCGGCCGTTAACGTCCAATTCTAGTCCCTCGGATAACAGGACAATCCCCGCTTCGGTTATGGGTAATGAACTGGAGCGGGAAATCCACCACCTTCATCGCAATTTACCGCTTAGTGGCACACATTCTGCTTTCTCTTTTCTAACGCAAAGACGCTTCGCGTGTTTGCCAATCATAAGGCCATCTTTAAGATCGCTAAACACACAAGGGAATTGATTATGAATGCCACGGATTTTACCAATGAGCCTTCGGCTCTTCTAAACGATTACACCCGATCAAATGGCCAAGATAAGGCTTTAGGCATGAGTCCGGAAGAAACCGTGATGTTGCTGGTACAAGCCGCAATTGATAAGGGACATTTGGCGATTGCCTGCCACAAAAGCCGTTCGTTGACCGAGAAAGGGTTTCATCTTGGGCGAATGACCTCAATTATTGATGCACTGCGCGATCGGTTAAATTTTGGCTATAAAATTGCCTATGATTTAGAAACGCTCTACGCTTACATTGATAAATGCCTACAAAAAGCGGTTTTTGAAAATGGTACTCAAGAGTTAGAGGCCGCCGTGCAGATGCTCAGCGAAATTCATCAGGCTTGGCAAGTTTCCTTAGAACGCTTGAATGCAATGAGCGCTTAACGTACAGATTCAGCTCCTATTTTTAGCGGAGGCAACCGTCGTTGCATCCGCCCACTCAACACCTTCTAAACCGTTGTTTTCCCAGTACGATTTTTGACAATGACCGAATCGTGGAAGGCGTTTAGCACTCTCTTGCAATGACTGCTAAAAATCAGTATATTGTCGTAATTCTGTTTACTTAGGAGTCGCACGGTATGTCTGAGACCTTCTCGCTCACCCCAGTTATGGCCTCTAAAAAATCGCTTCCCGCGGCAAGAGTTGCCGTCTTGGATTTGACCCCTGGCCAAAACTTAGAGTCATATTTACGCACTATTCAAAGCCTGCAACCCTTAACGGCTGTCGAAGAACGACAATTGGCAGAACGTCTGTATTACCACCAAGATTTAGAAGCCGCCCGTCAGTTGATTCTTTCCTCACTGCGCTATGTGGTGCCTGTCGCCCGTTCCTATAATGGTTATGGCTTACCGCTTGGTGATTTAATTCAGGAAGGCAACATTGGTTTGATGAAGGCCGTAAAACGCTTTAACCCACAAGAAGGCGTGCGTTTGATGACGTTTGCCATACATTGGATTCGCGCCGAAATTAATGAGTTCGTCATCCGCAACTGGCGAATTGTCAAAACCGCTACCACTAAGGCACAGCGTAAGCTGTTTTTTAAACTACGCAGCAGCAAAAAAACGTTGGAATGGTTTGGTGATAAAGATGCGCAAGCATTGGCAGACGAACTCGGTGTTACCCGTAAAGACGTTTTTGAAATGGAAAGTCGGCTATACGGTAAAGATTTATCGGTGGACATCCCTGATGACGAAGACAATCAAAATACCACTTTTCCCGTTTTGGTCAGTCAGGAAGCCGACCCAGCCCAAATACTAGAGCAGCAAGACCAAGCCGCTTACGAGTTAGAACGAATGCAGAAAGCACTGGCGAGCTTGGATCAACGCAGTCGAGATATCCTGCAAAAACGCTGGCTTGATGACAATAAAATTGGGCTCAAAGAATTGTCTGAGGCTTATGGTGTGTCGATGGAGCGTATCCGTCAAGTCGAAAAACAAGCGCTGAACAAGCTCAAAAATCAGCTCTTAGCCTAAGCACTTTCCACCCGCCTTGTGCGGGTTTTTCGTTTTTGTTCGGTGCCTTTAAACGAGCGGATCCGTAAATTGCACAACTAACCTTTGCAATATCTATACAAACCTTATACAGTATGGTGCAGATCATGGCAGAATGGTCGGCTATTTCAATCATCAACTGACGTTATTACACAGGATAGATCATGGAAACCGGATTCTCAGTCACTTCCCTTGATAAGGCACAACCCATCCCGCAGCAACCCCATTTGATTACTCACAATATTGTGTTGAATCGTGGTGATGTGGAAAGCAAACGGGCGGAAATCAAGGCTTACTTCAATCAAACCTTTGACCTGTATGAAGCGCTGTTCACAACGCTCGCCAATGATGAAGCCTACTATTTGCGTCCTTGCAGCTTGCGCCACCCCCTCATCTTTTATTTTGGCCATACCGCGACTTTTTTTACCAATAAATTGGTATTAGCTAAACTGTTACCACAACGAATTCACCCAAAAATTGAATCCATGTGCGCCATTGGCGTCGATGAAATGTCTTGGGACGACCTCAATGAAGCCCACTATGATTGGCCAAGCGTATCGGAAGTGCGTGAATACCGAAATCAAGTACGGGCCGCAGTGAATCATTTAATTGAGACGGTATCGTTTAGTATGCCGATTGACTGGAATAGCCCGCTTTGGCCGGTGATGATGGGCATTGAACATGAACGCATCCATTTAGAAACCTCATCGGTCTTGATTCGACAACTGCCCATTGAATTTGTCCAACCCAGCCCACTGTTTCCAATTTGCCCAGAACAAGAGGGTGATGCACCCGAGAATGTTCTTCTGGACGTGACCGCCGGTGATGTGGTGATTCAGCATCAAGATCCCGCCGAATTTTACGGCTGGGATAATGAATACGGACAGCATCAAGCCTATATTCCGGCGTTCAAAGCCAGTCAATTTTTAGTCAGTAATCAAGAGTTTTTGGCGTTTGTTGAGGCAGATGGCTACCACAACCCAGCCTATTGGGATGAAGAAGGCAACCGTTGGCGAACCTTCTCTCCGGTCAAGCACCCCAGCTTTTGGTTGCAAAAAGACAATGCTTGGTATCTGCGTTGCATGACTGAAGAGATTGCCATGCCTTGGAGCTGGCCGGCAGAAGTAAACTTTCATGAAGCCAGTGCTTTTTGTCGCTGGAAAGCCGAACAAACCGGCCAGCCCATTCGCCTACCGAGTGAAGACGAATGGTTGCGCTTGCGCGATTTCAGTCAGGCGCTGGACTATCAAGAAGACGCCAATTGGAACTTGCAAAAATTTGCCTCCTCCACCCCAGTGGATGCCTGTGCTGCCGGCAACTTCTATGATGTGATCGGTAATGTTTGGCAATGGACACAAACGCCTATTTACCCATTTGACGGCTTTAAAGTGCATCCACTGTACGACGATTTCACTACACCGACTTTTGACAATCAACATAACCTCTTTAAGGGGGGCAGTTGGATTTCAACCGGCAATGAAATCAATGGTCACTCGCGTTATGCTTTCCGACGTCATTTTTTCCAGCATGCAGGGTTCCGCTACATTGAATCAGACGCCGCGGTGAAAACCGAGTTTTCAACCTATGAAACCGATGTTTCAGTGGCACAATATTGCGAATTTCATTATGGCGAACCCTATTTTAATGTACCCAATTTCCAACAAGCCTATGCTCAAATGGCGGTAACGGCGGTCGCACAAGATTCCGATTTAGCAAAACGCCACGACTTAAAAGTTTTAGAAGTCGGTTGCTCCGTTGGACGCGCAAGCTTTGAGATGGCCAAGCATTTTAATGAAATCACCGGCTTGGATTTTTCCGCCCGTTTTATCCGGATTGCCAATCAACTGCAAGCCAGCGGAAGCGTGCTCTATACCATTCCGCTTGAAGGCGACATTATGGAGTTTAAGGAGCAATCGTTGCAGGCCCTCGGTCTAGAGAAGACCGCCAGCAAATGCGAATTTTTGCAGCAAGATGCCAATAATCTCAAACCCATCTTCCGTGGTTACGATCTGATGGTGGCCGTGAACATTCTTGACCGCCTCTACGAACCGAAGAAGTTTTTAACCGACATTGCACATCGCCTCAACGCCGGCGGCCTACTGCTTTTAGGCTCTCCTTACAGTTGGGATGAGCAGTTCACCCAAAAAGCCAATTGGTTGGGCGGTTACAAAGATGGCAGCAGTGGAGAGAATGTACGCACTCTACAGACTCTGCACGAACTGCTAGATAAAGACTTTGTTCTGGTACAAGCGCCACAAGACTTGCCGTTTGTGATTCGCGAAACGCAACGCAAATTCCAACATAATGTCAGCCAAGTGACCTTATGGAAAAAACGCTAGGTTGCGAATCGTTCGCTGCGCTGGGTTTCGACCTAGCGCTTGACCGTGAAAACAGCGATGCCGAAAAGTACGCGCTTAGGCAAACCCTTTTCGGCACCGATCAACTCTTACCCATGTGGGTGGCGGATATGGATCTCCCCACCCCTCCTTTTATTATCGAGGCACTCAAGCAGCGACTCGACCACCCAATTCTTGGCTATCCACACACCCCAGACGCACTCTACCAATCGATTATTGACTGGCAGAGCCAATACGGCTTAAATGTTCAGGCAGACGAGATTGTGTTTACTCACAACGTTGCCAACGGTTTTATGATGGCCGTCGGAGCCTTTACCCAACCCGGCGACGCCGTATTAATTATGCCGCCAGTCTATCCCCCTTTTTTTGCTGCTGTCCAACGACATCACTGCCGTTTGGTCGAAGCGCCGCTTCAGTGGCATCTCAATCGTTATTACCTCGACTTTGCCGCCTTGGAAGACAAAATTCGCCGGTTTCACGTGAAACTGCTGCTGTTCTGTCATCCACAAAACCCTTCTGGACGGGTTTGGCTTAAAGAAGAATTGGAGCAGCTTGCCGATCTCTGCGTGCGTTATCAAGTCATCCTTATTTCTGATGAAATTCATGCGGATTTAACCTTCCCGCCCAAACAACATCTGCCGCTCGCGGCGCTCAATCATCCAATCGTGGAGCAATGCATCACGCTAAACTCCCCAGGCAAAACTTTTAATCTTGGCGGCTTACAAATCGGCTATGCCCTGATTCGTCATCCCCAATTGCGCCAAAAATACCGCGACTATTGCCATGCCAATGCTCTTTACGATCTGAATCTGTTTGCCCAAGTAGCGTTACAAGCGGCCTATACGGAACAAGGTAAGCAATGGCGATCTAGGCTATTGGCACATTTTGATTCAAATATCCAAGAGCTGATCGGTTTCTTTGCCAAACATTTACCCGCAGTAAACGTCGTACGTCCAGAAGCCTCTTACTTAGTTTGGCTCGATTTTCGCCAGATATTTTCTGACCAAACTCAGCTCAAAAAATGGTGCGTAGAACAAGCCAAACTCGGATTAAATGACGGAGAGACCTTTGGCGGAGAGAGCCGAGCCGGAACCGGGTTTATGCGGATGAATCTTGCCGTTTCCAAGGCCACTTTACATCAAGCCTTGCAGCAACTGACTTATGCGATTCAAACACTCAAGGAAAAGAAGTGATAGTGGAATGGCCATTATCAAGACGTAACAAATTGCATTGCGCATCTGAGTCCTGATGACTCAGCAACCAAATTTGCGCAAAGGGATGCGATTGAGGAGCTTGAATCAAATGGCGGTGCTCGGCAAACTCGTACGTTTGCCAGCGAGGATTGAGATTACGAATCACCAACCAAACGTGTGGTGAATCGTAGTTTTTTTGTGCTTTAGCACGCAGCACATTATTTAACGCCTCTAACAACCGATGCGCCGGCGGCGTTTTCTGCAAGTGCTCCAACGCTTGGCGGGTAGCACGACACAAATTCCGTCCCAACAGCTGCTTTGCTTCTTCAACACTGCCATACAAATGGGCAATTTCCAAATCCAAACGCTGGCCATTTAAATAACAACTAACGTCTGGCTTGCGCGGCTCATTGTGCCAAATATGACGCATTTCAACACCAAACTGTTTCTCGTAACGACGCATAAACAGCTTAGCGGCGGCATGTTCAAGAGCCAATTTTTCATGCTCGCTTGCACTCATACTGGCGCGGGATACGTTTTATGGACGACTGATGACAACTTGCAAGCGATGAATGCCGCGTGCTGGTACCGTGACCTGATCGCTGCGCACATTGCCGTTTTCGATGCAAACAAACTCTGCCCATTTCGCATGATCGACATCCGCAAAGTTTTTCACGGTCTCTGGACCCGGGTTCCATAAGACGGCAGAGGCCGCATGTGCTGTATCGATTTGCAGCTTGACTTCACCGTGCACTTTGGCCAATAAACGATTCGAGGCTTGCAGATAAACGTTATCGATTGGCCCAGCCAAAGTCACTGACTCCGCAACTAAAGAATTTTGTTGATTGAGCGTGTTAATTTCCATCGCCCCTTGTAAACCGTCAATCTGTAAACTACCATCCCCCGGTAAATTAAAGTAGGTATGCAAAGCCTCTGTCATGGGCAAATCCAAATCGGTTAAGTTATGCGTAATCAAGCTCAAACTCAGGGTTTCACCCACCACAACTTGAAAATGCAATACAAACTCATAGGGCCAAATCGCTAAGGTTTCCGCATTGCTGCGGTAAGAGAACAAAACCTTGGTTGCGCCATTTTCTAGGGCTTGAATGTCTTCCAAATGCCAAGCCGCGCGGCGCACCAAACCGTGTGCGGGTGGGTTGCTACCTTCTACAACAGGTGCATTGTATTGCGCACTGTAGCCACTAAACCATGGCCAACAAATCGGCACCCCGCCACGAATCGCGGTTTTGCCATCAAATACCGCCTGCTCACTCAGCCACAACAGATCGGCTCCCGCACTGCCATCCGCATTTTTAGGACAGTAACTAAATACATTAGCGCCATGCGGCGACAGCTTCGCTGTAGCAAAAGCGTTATCAATTTCAATGACGCTCACTTGGTTACGCATACTTAGGCGAACGCCGGGAATTTGGGTAAAGTCAGTCATGGTCTCTCCAAAAAGTGCATAAAAAAAGCGGTGAACTGTTGTTTTACCGCTTCAAAAAAGGAATTCGATTGTCGTTAGGGCCGATATTCGTCCAAAGTCTGCTGCAAGCTCGCTGGCGGATAGTCCCCGGTAACGTATGCATGACCAATGTTTTTGAGCAGAACCAAACGAATGGTACCCGCTTGAACTTTTTTATCACCAGCCATTAAATCTAAATATTTGGCGGTAGGCATCTGGGCCAATGAAGGAGGCAAAATCGGCAAATCCGCACGCACGAACAAATCCGCGATACGTGATTGCTCCGCATCGGACAGATGCCCCAACAATTTAGACAGATAAATTGCCTGCATCGTTCCCGCGCTCACTGCCTCACCATGCAACCAAACACCGTAACCCATACCCGCTTCGATTGCATGACCAAAAGTGTGACCCAGATTAAACAAGGCGCGAAGACCCGCCTCTTTTTCATCCAGCGCAACAATACGGGCTTTATTGGCACAAGAGCGCTCAATCGCTTCCGACAACACCTGAGGATCGCGAGCGCGAATGGCCTCTAGATGCTGTTCAAGCCATTCAAAAAAAGGCAAATCCCCAATCAAGCCATACTTAATGACCTCAGCCAACCCCGCGGAAAGTTGGCGATCCTCTAAGGTATTCAGGGTATCGGTATCAATCAGCACACATTCCGGTTGATGAAAAGCACCAATCATATTTTTACCAAGTGGATGATTCACACCGGTTTTCCCACCAACAGAGGAATCAACCTGCGACAAAAGCGTTGTTGGAATCTGGATAAAATTCACCCCGCGCTGATAGGCGGCGGCGGCAAAACCGGTCATATCCCCAATCACACCCCCGCCTAAAGCGACCAAAGTACATTTACGATCAAAACGTTGGCGCAACAAGGCGTCAAACACCTGATTTAAGGTCTCTAACGTTTTATATTGCTCACCATCTGGCAACACCACCGCATGGGTATCAAAATCAGCAAACATCTGCTGACATTGCGCCAAATACAGCGGCGCAACGGTCTCATTGGTGACAATCAGCACTTGAGTGCCTTTTACAAACGGTTTAACTAAATCCGCACGCCCCAATAACCCCTGACCAATCAAGATCGGATAACTGCGCTCGCCCAAATCGACACTTAATGTTTTCATCTTTTCCAAACCTTAAAACCGAAAGCATGAGCGGATTGCTCACAACGGTTAAATCACTTTTTCTTGCAATAAACGCTCATAAATTTGTTTCACCACACGATGCACGGGAACCTGTTGGGTTTCAATCACCAAATCGGCCATTTCCAAATACCATGGCTCGCGACGCTGCATCAAATCATGCAATACCTGTTCTGGATTCTCGGTCTGCAACAAAGGGCGGTTGCGATCTTGACGGGTACGTTGCACCAACGCCTCCACCGACGAGCGTAGATAAACAACAAAGCCACGGGTGCGCAGATGCTGGCGACTGGGTTCACGCTCGACCACGCCCCCGCCTGTGGCGAGAATAACCTCTTTGCGCTGGGTCAGCTCATCAATCATCGCCTCTTCGCGGTCACGAAACCCTTTTTCCCCTTCGATATCAAAAATCATCGGAATGGTTGCACCCGTTCGGGCTTCGATTTCGTGGTCGCTATCAATAAAATCGTAGTGCAGTTTTTCTGCCAACAATTTACCGACCGTAGACTTTCCTGCCCCCATGGGGCCAATTAAAAAAATACTTTCTTTATGCATAGGCGGCATTGTAATGGATTTGTTTGCCAAGCACTATCTATGCTCTTGGCCTTTTGCGAGGATTTTATTGCAGCACCGCGCGCTTAGGCCCACGCCCCACTGGGAGAGCCGACTTTTCTTTGGTAAACTGAGCCCAATTTTACTGGGCACACAAGCATGAAAAAACCGCTTTGTCGCACAAAATTCCCTATTTAATGGAGATTAATCTCAATATGAGCGGCTTTTTATATATTATCTCTGCTCCTTCTGGTGCAGGAAAAACCTCATTGGTCAGTAAACTGATCGAGCAGGACAGTCACATCAGCGTCTCGGTCTCCTGTACCACCCGCCCAAAACGAGAAGGGGAAAAAGACGGCATCAACTATCACTTCCTCACTATTGACCGTTTTAAAGAAAAACGGGAACAAGGTGACTTCTTAGAAGATGCCGAGGTTTTTGGCAACTTTTACGGCACCTCAAAAAGCCATGTTGAACAACAGCTGAAGGCGGGTAAAGACGTTATCTTAGAAATTGATTGGCAAGGCGCGCAGCAAATTCGTCAACTGATGCCGAACGTCATCTCTATTTTCATTCTACCGCCTTCCTTGCAAGAGCTGCAGCGCCGCCTAACGCTGCGGGGCACCGACAGCGATGCCGTGATTGCCGAGCGAATGAACGAGGCGGTTAATGAAATGTCGCATTATCCAGAATACGACTACCTCGTCATCAACTACCACTTTGAAAAAGCGCTTGAAGAATTACACAGTATTTTCCGCGCTGGACGTTTGCGTCAGCAGGCACAGGTTCTTGCGCACAAAAACCTTCTTGCCGGCCTACTTGAACAAAACGTGAATTAAGCCAATTGCCGTGTGCGGGCAAATTTCTCTTGCCCATGCCATTTATTTTTACAAGGGGTTTTGATACATTACTCGTTTACTCAAAATAAAGCATGGGAACAAACATGGCACGCGTTACCGTTGAAGACTGTCTAACACAAGTTGAAAACCGCTTTGAATTAGTGATTTTAAGCGCCAAGCGCGCTCGCCAACTCGCCAATGGTGCCGAGGCAACTCTAGAATGGCAAAATGACAAGCCAACCGTAATGGCCTTACGTGAACTGGCTGAAAACACCATCGACGGCAAGGTGGTCATGGAAGATCCGGATACCCCGCCATTTTTTAGCTAAGGTACGGGGAGCGGCTTAACGGATGGCGACCCCCATATCCATTGATGGATTGCTGAGTAAAGCAGCGGCCTATCTGCATGAAGAGCAGGTAGAACGCATTCGGCTTGCGTTTGAGTTTGGCGCCCTTGCGCACCAAGGCCAAAAACGCAAGGCCGGTGGCGATTACATATGGCACCCGGTCGCTGTTGCGGAAATCTTGGCTGAATACAAGCTCGACCACGAAAGCATTATTGCCGCCATTCTTCACGATGTAGTAGAAGATACCCCCTTTACGCGCGACGACATCGTTGAGCGCTTTGGCGAAAGTGTCGCCGCCATGGTTGAAGGGGTGACCAAGCTGGCCAAAGTGAAGTACAAGAGCGCCCAAGAAGCCCACGCAGAAAGCTTTCAGAAAATGATGCTGGCCATGTCACGCGATATTCGGGTGATTCTCATCAAACTGGCTGACCGGCTACACAATATGCGCACAATGGGTGCGATGAAACGCGAAGCGCAAATTCGCATCGCCAACGAAACCCTCGAAATTTACGCGCCGATTGCTGCACGTCTCGGCATCCACTCCATCCGAATTGAGTTGGAAGACCTTTGTTTTAAAGCCAAATATCCAAGCCGCTATGAAGTTCTTAAGCACCGCCTAAAGCAAGTCCGTGGCGGACGCAACGAAGCCTTAAAACATATTGCAGACAGCTTTCAACATCGCCTCGATCAAGATGGTATTGCCGCAAAGGTGATTGGCCGCGAAAAACATCTGTATAGTCTTTACCACAAGATGCACAACCATAAGTTCAGTGAAATTCTGGATATCTTTGCTTTTCGGGTTATTGTTGATTCTATCGACAATTGCTATCGCGCACTCGGCTCGGTGCATTCGCTCTATAAACCTCTCCCAATGCGCTTTAAAGACTATATTGCCGTGCCGAAGAAAAACGGTTATCAGTCGCTGCACACCACGGTGATGGGGCCTTACAACAATGCGCATCTCGAAGTGCAAATTCGTACCGAGCAGATGCACGAGGTTTCTGAACACGGTATTGCTGCCCATTGGCAATACAAACAAAAAGGCGAACACGAATTATCGCAAGTCGATACCCTTGCGCAAGAGTGGGTAAAAAACCTATTGGAAATTCAGCAGAGCACGGGCAACTCTTTAGATTTCTTAGAAAACGTGAAAATCGACCTTTTTCCAGAAGTCATCTACGTCTTTACCCCGAAAGGCGATATTATCGATTTGCCGCGCGGCGCCACTGCACTCGATTTTGCCTATGCCTTACACACCGATTTAGGCCATGCCACTAAAGGCTGCCGAGTCGATAAAAAGGCTTGCCCCTTGCGCACGGTGCTCGAAAGTGGCCAAAGCATTGAAATCATTAAAGGCAAAGAGCCAGCACCACAAGCGAGTTGGCTTCAATTTGTGACCACCGCCAAAGCCCGCACTCAAATCCGTCACTATATGCGTAACCTTAAAGCCAGCGATGCGATTGATTTGGGTGAACGCTTGCTCAACAGCGCCTTGCAGCTAAACCATTTGAGCCTTGGCAACCTCTCTGAAGAGAGTAAAAATCGAGTGCTCAACGAGCTGCATGTCGAAAACTGGCGCGCTTTGCTTGCCGAGATTGGCAGCGGGAATCGCATGCCGGCATTGGTGGCAAAACAAATACAGAGTTTTGCTGGCGAGTTCAGTGGCAGCCAACAAAAATATAACCACAGTTGTTTGCCCATTAACGGCACCGAGGGAATGGTGATTCACTATGCTCATTGCTGCCATCCCATCCCGGGAGACGGAATCCTTGGCTTTATCAGTACAGAGCGAGGATTGGTGATTCATCGCGAATGCTGCGCCAATGTGAAACAACTCAAAAGCCAACCCGATAAATGCATCGAACTACGTTGGGCCGATCAGGTTGAAGGCACTTTCCTCGCTGCCTTGCAGCTTGAGGTCGATAATGTTCGAGGCAGCCTAGGTACGGTGGCCAGCACCATCGCGTCAACCAATACCGACATCGACCGCGTACAATCAGACGACAAAGATGAGAGCTACAGCTTAATGAACTTTGTACTGAAAGTACGCGATCGTGTCCATCTTGCACAGGTAATGCGCATCCTCAAACGCCTGCCAATTGTGCAAAAAATTCAACGTAATTAACCGAATTCATCCTCAAATCGTCTCTTGATAGGAAACCCGCATGCGTCAAATTATCCATACTGAAAAAGCTCCCAAGGCCATTGGCACTTACTCGCAAGCCGTCCGCTTCGGCAACACGGTTTATCTTTCCGGCCAAATTGGGCTGATTCCTGAAACCATGGAAATGGCTGAAGGCGACATCTCAGTCCGCATTCATCAAGTATTCCAAAACTTAAGCGCTGTCTGTGAAGCGGCCGGCGGCAGTTTGCAAGATATTGTGAAACTCAACATTTTTTTAACCGATATGGTGCATTTTCCAGTGGTCAATGAAATTATGGCGCAATATTTCAAAGAGCCTTATCCTGCGCGCGCAGCCGTTGCGGTTAAAGAGCTGCCCAAAAACACCGATATTGAAATCGAAGGGGTAATGGCACTGTCGAGCTATTAAGCTTCTGCACAGTCCACCCCCTTTAAGCCAAAAAATGCGCTTGTAAATAATCGGCTACCCCTTCTTGAGCATTGCTCAAGGCCGCCGCCGCGTGGGGTAGCTGAACCTTGAGTTCTCGGGCTGCATTCGCCATCAGCACGGGATGGCCTACCCACTGCAACATATCCACATCGTTAAACCCGTCACCAAAGGCCATGACCTCCTCCGCCCTTAAATTTTTTTGCGCACACCATTGCGCCAAAGCGCTGCCTTTTGAGACTCCGAAATTCATTACCTCCAGATAAATATCGGTGGTAAAGGTAATCGCCAAACGATCGGCAAAAGCCGCTTGTAACTGTTGCTGCAGCGGAACAAGTCGTTCGTGCGCGGCATTAAAATAAAACTTATCAATTTGCCCAAGCGCCAAGGTAGAAAAATCGACTTTGCGATAACCAAACCCTGATGCTTGATGAATCTCCAGTAAAGGCAGATTCTCTTGCTCAACCCACCAATTGTCACCTTGATAGAGATTGCGGTGTACCGGATGCTTAACAGACAAGTCAAGCACCTGCTGGGCTAAAGCGGCAGGAATGTAACTCTCATACAATAAACGCCCTTCACAATCATGCATCCGTGCACCATTTGACGTAATCAAACTCACAGGCAAGTCTAAAGAGGCCACGATTTGGCGAACGTCACAGTAATGCCGCCCCGTAGCCACCATCAAACGCACACCCGTTTGGTGCAGTTGGCGCAGAATCGCTCGTGTTTTTAAACCAATTTGATGATGGGCATTAAGCAAGGTTCCATCCAAGTCGATGACTACCAGTTGAATCATTTTGACGCCTCTTTAACAGTATGCTGCGTATTGTACGGGTATCCATTGCAGACGCAATTGCGTGCTCAGCCCGCTAAGTTCAGCCGGCAAAAAGCTTTTTTGATAGAATCGGTTCAATCTCATCGTGAAATACCCACATGTTCGAAAATCACTCGCTAGACACTCTTAAAGGCGTAGGGCCTAAACAACTGGATAAGCTCAATAAACTCGGGTTGTTTCACATCCAAGATTTGCTGCTGCACCTGCCCTTGCGCTATCAAGATAAAACTCGGCTCCTCGCAATTGAAGCATTGATTCCCGGCATGGAAGCCCAAACAGAAGGCACGATTATTTCCCAAGCCATGACACGAGGCGGTCGTAACAGTTTACTTATCACCTTGCAATCCAACCAAGGCGCACTGCTCAGCCTGCGATTTTTTCACTATCACCCACGCCAGGCGCAAAGCTTTAACCGTGGCAAACGCCTACGGGTCTATGGTGAAGTTCGGATGGGCCTGCACAATCTTGAAATGGTTCATCCTACTTATCAGTTCATCCAGGAACAAAACCCTCCTGCGCTAGACACGACCCTAACCCCGGTTTACCCGACAACCGAGGGGCTGGGACAAGCGACTCTAACGAAACTGATTCATCAGGCACTGCACCATCTGAAGGCTCAGCCACTGGCCGAACTTCTGCCAGAAAGCCTGCTGCGCGCCTACTCACTTCCGACGCTTAGCCAAGCCATTCTTACCCTGCATCAACCCCAGGCAAGCGATGACTTGGTGGCCATCAAGCAGTTTCGGCATCCCGCGCAACAACGCTTAATTTTAGAGGAATTAATCAGCCAGCAAATTGGCTTGCAAAAACTGCGTCAGCAAGAACAGCAACGTCTCGCCCCCGCCTTTGCGCCCAGTCACAAGGTAAATGCCCTTTTTGCTTCGCTGCCATTTACCCTTACTTGCGCTCAAAATCGCGTTTTAGATGAAATTCAGCAGGACTTAGCCCAAGCCCAGCCAATGCAACGCTTGGTTCAAGGGGATGTCGGCTCAGGAAAAACGGTGGTTGCCGCGATTGCCGCAATTCAGGCGGCCGATGCGGGTTATCAGGTCGCAATTATGGCGCCCACGGAAATTTTGGCAGAACAACATCTACAGGCTTTTCGGGAATGGCTTGAACCTCTAGACATTAAAGTCACTTGGTTGAACGGTCGCATGAAAACCGCTGAAAAACGTGACATCTTGGCACAAATTCGTTGCGGCGAAGCCAAAGTAATTGTTGGCACCCATGCTTTGTTCCAAGATGCCGTCAACTTTCATCAATTGGGCCTAGTGATTATTGATGAACAACACCGCTTTGGGGTGCATCAACGATTAACCCTGCAGCAAAAAGGGCAAAAGATGGTATTGGAGGGCGACAACGAGCCCAACCTAGACCCCGCAAATAAAGCCTGCTTGGCCATGCATCCCCATCAATTGATAATGACGGCAACCCCCATTCCAAGAACATTGGCCATGACCGCTTATGGCGACCTCGATTTATCGATCATTGATGAACTGCCACCCGGACGTAAACCGATTGAAACAGCCGTGATTAACAACCAAAAACGCGAAGAAGTTATGGCCCACCTTTACGCGCGGTGCCAAGAAGGTGTGCAAGCTTATTGGGTCTGTCCGCTGATTGAAGAATCTGAAGTCCTGCACGCCCAAGCAGCAGAAGTCACCGCCAATCTGTTTTGCGAAACCTGGCCCGATTTACGGGTTGGACTGGTGCATGGGCGCTTAAAAGGAGAGCAGAAAGCGGCCGTGATGCAAGCGTTTAAGCACCACGAACTGGATTTATTGGTTGCGACCACCGTGATTGAGGTGGGGGTAAATGTACCCAATGCCAGTCTGATGATTATTGAAAATGCCGAACGCTTGGGACTGGCCCAACTGCATCAACTGCGTGGTCGAGTTGGGCGGGGCGAGAAACAAAGCCACTGCGTTTTACTCTATCAAGCTCCGCTCTCGGCTACAGGCAAAGCCCGGTTGCAAATTATGCGCGAAAGCAACGATGGCTTTCGGATTGCCGAAGAAGATCTAAAAATTCGCGGGCCCGGAGAGATTCTCGGCACTCGTCAAACCGGCGGGTTGCAATTTCGGATTGCCGATTTACAGCGCGATGCCCATTGGATTGCGCTGGCAAGACAAGTCAGTGCTGAGCTTTTAGCACAAGATTCAAACTTGGTGAATGCGCTGCAAGCGCGCTGGATTGGCCATCGTGCCGATTATCAAACGGCCTAGACAGAAAAAATGATCATATCCCTTCAACCTCACCCTTTGACAAGCTGGTATCCCGCGACACTCTTAAGCCGCTTAGGTGCGGATGCAAGAACCCGTTCTTGGTTACAAACGCCTAGCTCGCTCACCCAACGTATCCGCCAATACTGCCCACAAATGCGGGTCAAGGTGTTGTTCCAGGGCCTGAGTCAACCAAACAGCGATGAGCGTTTGTGGCTTAAACTTCCGGCAGGGCAGCGCGTATGGATGCGCGAGGTGTTGCTGCAATGTGATCAACAAAATTGGGTCTATGCACGCACCGTGATTGCCAATTTTACCCCTGGCAATCCTTGGTTGAGTTTACAAACTTTAGGTACTCAGCCATTAGGCGAAATCTTGTTTGAGCAGCGAAACATTCAGCGCAGTGCTTTGGTTTTTCAACGCTATGCCTATCAATTGCCCATCGAGAGCTCAAGCGCTTTGGCGCGTCGGTCCTGTTTTATTCAACGCGGTCAAGCCCATTATCCTTTACTGCTCACCGAGGTTTTTTTAGAACCTTTGCCGATCACTCTTTCCCAAGGCGCATCTCGAGCACCAAATTGAGACTCAAATTTGCATCCCGAAACCGGTCTTCATCAAACCAACTCAAGCGCGGCTCAACTTCGGCGAACAAACGCTGCTTGTACAATCTTTCACGCCAATTCATGCCAACAAACAGTTGATCTTCATGAGTTTGGCTATTTTCAACATAGCCCCGCCCTTCCAGAAAATAGGAACGTACGCGCTTTGGGCTGATTTGGTAAAAAACACTAAAACGTTGGCTAAGTAAAAAACGCTCTTCATCATTCAACCAGGTGCCTCGACTGACACTGCGCCAAAGATTCTGCTGTTTTGGGTAGTCGAGCGTTTGCCGTAAATCCCATACCAAATGCCGCTGCCGCTCGTAAATCAAGTTTTGTTCAGTTCGGCTCATCACGCCAATGGCGAGGGGCTTTTGGTAAAGGTGACGTAATCGAACATAAGGATTGGGCTGAAATTGGCTGACCCGCAGCCCCAAATCAAAACGTAATTTTTGCCGCTGCGTACTTTTGAGCTCGTATTGCGTTGCAATTGAAGTACCTTGAGTACCCACATTTTCTCGATCTTTAGAGGCTTCGATTAAGGTTTCGGAACCATCTTCGGTGACATTCGGATCGGTTTCATCAAAAGAAGACACCACCAATTTGGCGCGATGGCGCAGACGAGGTAAATCCAAGTAGAGACGAAAGCGCGGTTTACTGGCAACGCGCGGATCATCATAAAGCGTTAGCGGCAAAAATAAGCGCAACTCGCTGGGTTCGGGTTTCACCTCAATGCTCTCATCTCCGAGATACATATCTAACTTTTGCGCAACCTCATCCAAATAGCCACCAACGTCAAACGACAGTTCTTCAAACAAAGCCACGCTATGGCGCATACGTGGAGATGGGGTGGTTTCTAAAACGGGGGGCGATTCGGGCGAAAACCAGTCAGGTGGGTCGGAGAGCATCGGATTTGAGTAGGCAGAACCAATCCAGCCAGCACTCAACAAGGCGACTAGGGCGCTTTGGCCAATGCGTGTCAAATGTCGCATTGCTCGATGAGTTTGATACAATGACGCCCCCTACCAAATTGAAGATGCGGAAACTCTAGCGTGAGTGATCAAATTAACCAGATTCAAGCCACTTTTAATGGTTTGGAAGACAGAATACTCTTAAAGTTCAAAACCCTCAATGATCATGTGTATCCACTGTGGGTCACGCGTCGGTTTTGCAAATTACTGCTGCCGGCATTGCACGGTCTGCATCCGCTTACCGGTGAATTTCTATTGGGGGCAGAGACGCATCTCAAACCTTCGCCGGCAAAGGAGGACACAGATGCATCGTCCGCGTCATTTGAAAGCTACCAAACGCCGGAGAAGCCGCAATATCCTTTGGGCGAAGACCCCCTGTTATTGACCAAAATTCGTTTTCAAGATTTAAATCTACCGACCGCGTCCTTTTTGTTAGAACCCAATCAAGGGCAGGGATTGGTACTGCCCTTTCATCGCGACCTAACTCGTCCGTTGCTGAAAATTTTGAATCAGGCCGTGGATAACGCCGAATGGGATTTGGCACAGGAATTGCGCTCGCCGAGCAGTCCTTTATTGCAGTGAGGCCTTGGTACGAGTTGATGCACGTTTCATATTCGTCTGGCTAAAGCCGATCAAGCATTATCCCTAACAGAATCCAAACCCCAACCCAATGATGGCGTAAAAACACAGCGAAGGCGCGCGTAGGAACATTTGTTGCGAGCTCTTGCAAGTCCCAAGCAAACCAAGCGCCCACCAATAATAAGCTCAAATAATAGAGCGAACCCAACTCAAACGCCCAGCCAATGGCAATCAGCAGGCTGAGCATCACAAACTGAAAAAAACCGATCCATCTCACAAGATGTTTGCCAAACAAAATGGCCGTGGATTTGATTCCTGCTTTGAGATCATCTTCCTTATCGGCGACTGCATAAGCGGTGTCGTAGATTAATGACCAAACCAAAGTGGCGAAAAACACCAGCCAAGCTTCAGATGGAACCGTGGCTTGCACTGCGGCAAATGCCATTGGCACCGCCCATGCAAAAGCGGCCCCTAAAAAGGCTTGCGGCCAATAAGTATGCCGTTTCATAAATGGATAGAGTGCGGCCAACAATACCGCCCCCAATGAAAGCACAATCGTTAGGCTGTTTAAGGTTAGAACCAATAAAAACGCGAGAGCGCACAGTAGCAAAAAAAACCTTAGGGCTTCGTTCGCCGATAGGGCCCCGGTGGCCAGAGGGCGGCAGCAGGTTCGCGCAACCTGACCATCAAAATGGCGATCTGCATAGTCATTAATCACGCAACCCGCTGAGCGCATCACGACTGCGCCTAAAACAAAAACCGTTAAAACCCAAAGATCTGGCATTCCCGATGCGGCCAACCACAGCGCCCACAGAGTGGGCCAGAGCACCAAATAAATTCCGACTGGACGATTAATACGCGTTAAGTCGATGTAGGCTTGTCGTCTAGAAGAGTGCACACTTAAGCCGCAATAAACGCATCAATTTCTGCACGTGCGTCCGGTGAAAGCTCTAGATTGGCCATCTCTTTACCCTGACGGTCTTCATACTGTAAAAACACTTTTAGCCCTGCTTTCTGCCAGCGAATCACATAACCATAACCGCACAGTTCAGTTTGACCGACATCCTGATGGGTAACTTCCCAGCCATTGGCTGCCATATAATCCCGAAGCGGTTCACATTTGCTTGGATCAAGAGATAAATACTGCATAAATCGTTCCTATTATTGTTCAAATCAGCGAGGTTTTTGCTATCGTTTTTGCGGTTTTTGCCAGCCCTTGAGCGTCAGTTGCTTAGCGCGCGACAGGGTTAGCTCATGAGCGGGAACGTCTTTGGTAATGGTTGAACCGGCTCCAATCGTTGCGCCATCTCCTAAATGGACCGGCGCAATCAACTGGGTGTCAGAACCTACAAAAACCCCGTCACCAATGACCGTTTGATGTTTGTTCACACCATCGTAGTTGCAGGTAATAGTCCCAGCGCCAATATTGCATTGCGCCCCCATTTGAGTATCGCCAATATAGCTGAGATGATTGACCTTTGAACCCGAACCTATTTTGGCTTGCTTGGTTTCAACAAAATTGCCGATTCGGACATTGTCCGCCAGCTCAGTGCCCGGACGTAAACGCGCAAAAGGACCGACACTGACATTTTGAGCAAGCACACAATCCTCTAGGTGGGAAAAGGGTTGAACCTCACACCCATCCCCAATGCGAACATTCTTGAGCACACAGTGCGCACCAATTTTCACATTATTGCCCAGTGTAACGCTGCCCTCTAAAATGACATTGACATCAATCTGAACGTCTTGACCGACGGTGACAGCACCACGAACATCCAAACGCGAAGCATCCAACAAAGTCACCCCTTGACGCATTAATTCGGCGGCTTGCTGTTGCTGATACAAACGCTCTAAAGCTTGCAGCTGTGCCTTATCGTTGACCCCTAAAACTTCCATTTCCGTTGCCGGTTGGGTGGTGTGCACCGAATAACCATCGGCAACGCACATGGCGATAATATCGGTTAAATAAAATTCACCTTGCGCATTATTGGATTGTAATTGTCCAAGCCATTGTTTTAAGAACCGACCTTGAACGGCCAAAATTCCCGTATTGACCTCACGAATTTGCAACTGCTCTGGACGTGCATCTTTTTGTTCGACAATCGCACACACTTCATGGTGAGCATTGCGCACAACTCGACCATAGCCACTTGGATTCACCAGATCAATCGTCAGCAACGCCAGCGGCTGTTGCGGCGACAGTAAACCTAATAAATCCTTAAGAGTCGAATCGGCGGTTAAGGGCACATCACCATATAAAACCAAAACCGAATCCTCATCGGCAATTTCTGGCAGCGCCTGTTGAACCGCATGCCCAGTCCCTAGCTGTTCAGACTGCAGGACAAAATGCACGCCTTGATCCGCCATAACGGCTTCGACAAGATGTGACTCATGACCGACAACCGTCAATATTTTTTGGGCACCGAGTTGTTTGGCTCGTGCGACAAGGTGCTGCAATAAGGGTTGCCCCGCCAATGGCTGCAAAACCTTCGGTAAGGAAGATCGCATCCGAGTTCCCTTGCCTGCCGCCAAAATAATCACTTTTAGTCCCATAGGGTTCCCCAAGTTAAATGCTGTGGCAAACCATTTTATTGGCCCCTTTAGGATTAGCAAGCAACCATCAATAAAAAAGCCTTTTTAAGGGTATACTGGCGACCTTATTTTCATCATGCTTTGCGTTTATTCTGGCTGGGATTCAGTCGCCAACGCAAACGCCCAACCAAAGGTTTTTCTTGTGACGGCAACCCCGACTTTTACCGAACTTGGCTTGGCTCCTGCTCTGCTCAATAGCCTCCAACATCTTAACTATCAGCACATGACTCCGATTCAGGCGCAAAGTCTGCCATGGATTTTGCAAGGCAACGATTTGATTGCTCAAGCCAAGACCGGCTCAGGCAAAACAGCCGCATTTTCATTAGGATTACTCCAACGCTTGCAATCAAGTCGCTCCAAACCACAGGCACTGGTACTCTGCCCCACCCGTGAACTTGCCGAGCAGGTTGCACAGGAAATTCGTCGTTTGGCCAGCAGTATCGAAAATGTGAAAGTCCTCACCCTTTGTGGCGGGGTTCCTTTTCGCGGGCAGGCATCCTCATTGGAATATGGCGCACAAATTCTAGTTGGAACACCAGGACGCATCGAAGAGCATTTAAACCGAGAAACACTCGATCTCAGTCAGCTCACTCAATTAGTGTTAGATGAAGCGGACCGTATGCTAGAGATGGGATTTGAAGCGGCTCTAAATGCCATTATTGAGCGCACGCCGAAAAACCGACAAACCTTGCTCTTCAGTGCCACCTTTCCAAAAGCCATCGAACAACTCGCCGCCCACATTTTGCGGCAACCCAAAAGCGTAAAAGTGGATGCAGTACATGATGAACATCAGTTACGTCAACACTTCTATCCGATTGAAGAGGAATCCGAACGCATAGAGGTGGTGAAACGCTTACTGATGGCTCATCAACCCCGCTCAACCGTTGTGTTTTACAACACGAAAATAGAAGCCCAACAATTAGCAAATCAGCTGGCCAGAGAAGGCTTTTCCGTATTAGCCTTACACGGTGACCTTGAACAACGTGAACGCGATCAAGCCCTGCTGCAATTTGCCAATCGCAGTGCCACAATCCTTGTTGCAACCGATGTTGCCGCCCGTGGTCTGGATATTGCCGCTGTTGAGGTTGTCATCAATGCACAATTGGCCCACGACCCCGAAGTACACTTGCACCGTGTTGGGCGTACCGGACGCGCTGGAAAACAAGGTTTTGCATGCAGCCTATACAGCCCGCGAGACCAATTCAAACTTCAGCAACTTCGCGAACAATTGAATTTGGATATCACAGCAGAAGCTTTGCCCGAAAAAAACGTACTGTTTCAACCCATCATTAAAGCGCCGATGGTCACACTGCAAATTGAGGGGGGCAAAAAACAAAAAATACGCGCCGGAGATATTTTAGGCGCTTTGACCGGTGAAGGGGGAATCGCTGGGGATCAGGTCGGCAAGATTCAGATAACCGATATACGTGCTTTTGTGGCCGTAACGAAAGCCGCCAGCAAGCAGGCCCTGCAAAAATTGGGTCAAGGTACCCTAAAAGGAAAACGCATTCGCGTTCGTTTCTTATAAACATCAGGCATAAAAAAAGCGGGGCAAGCCCCGCTTTTCAAGGTTTGGGTAACAATTAAGCCAACCCAGTCTTATGCAGACGATCACGCAATTTGCTGATTGCCTGAATTTGACCCACCGCTTCGGCAAGCTCAATCTGCGCCCGCGCAATGTCGGTTTCAGATTTCGCATTTTGCATCGCTTCTTCTGCAGCGCGCTTGGCTTCTGCAGCTTTCGCTTCGTCTAGGTCCGCCGCACGAATCGC
>JAFGXP010000028.1 GCA_016936535.1 Thiotrichales bacterium
ACTTTTTACCGCGCCGGCGAGCTGGATTGCACCGCCGTACAGCAAGAGTTTTTCGGTGACCGTGGTTTTACCGGCATCTGGGTGCGAAATGATAGCGAAGGTACGGCGTTTGGAGCTTTCAAGTTGTAAAGACATGGAGTTGTGACCACTTAGCAAAGTCAGAGCCCGCGAAAATACGGACTCTAAAGGGCAAAATAAAGAACAAAAATAAGGCCGCTATTATACAAGCCACAGCCGGTGAACTCAAAAACTCCGCCTTGTCGTTTTTTAAGGCTCGGTTAATTCGGTAAGCTGTTGATGCAGATAGGACAATTGATGTTTGAAGAGGAGCTCGGCTTCGGCACAGGGCATTCCCTTTAAGGCTTTCCATACAGCGTGCTTATGGAAATCAACTCGATTTTTTTTGCTGGGCGCGGCTTTGCAGCAATCGCCTTGACTGGCTTGCCGATAGAGCGCATACAGCAAACACTCTTGTGCATACGGAAAGGGATGGCGTTGACTATGGAGCGCGTAGAGGTCGTTATAAAAGGCTAAGGTTTCGGCCAAACTCAAATCGATGAACGGGGTGAGGGTCATGGTTTGCCACCGCTAAAATGATCAATTTGCCGTTGTTGAAACGCCTTGCGCTGCCAATACAAAAAGAGCTGCAAGCCCCAATAGAGCCCAACCAGAAGAAGGAACCCACTTAAGAGCGGCCAATCTAGGGGTTGAAGTGCGCCATAAAGCAGAAGCAGCGCCAAAACAATCAGCCCTCGTCGCAGCAGAAACAAGATAAAAAAACGCTGCCAAAGCGGTGGTTGTAGGGTATTCAATGCGTGGCTCCAAAGCTGAACCAGGCGATATTCCAGAAAAGCCAGTAAAGTTATGGCGCCTAAATTAAACCAGAAACTTTGCGTAAACAGTCCAAGCATGAACGGCCACCACAGAATAAGGCTTAACGCGAGAAACGGTTTTAACCAGAGGCGGTTGCGCCAAAAGGCCTTTTCATAAGCACTTAATTTGGGTTGGTAGCGCATGGGTTTGACCGCACTTTTGATCGAAGTACGAGGTTTGGTTGATGCGCTCTGCTCGCGGCCAGTTTCCAGAGAGTCTGGGTGCTGTTCAAGTTCGGCCGCAAATTGCTCTGCCAACTGCTGAGCTTGGGTGAACTTTTCAAGGCTGGATGCGGATAGGGCGGGTGAAATCGACAAGGGATCAGTCATCTATTCAGCAGGTTATTGTTATGGGCAAGACTGAGAACATCGTGCGGTGTCAAAGTCTTGCCGGTGAGGCCAAAGTCTAAAACGCGAAAGTGAATTTAGACCGCATCGTCTTTACCTTGTGCAGCCAATTTGGCTTGTCGTTTGGCTTCTTGTTCTAAAAACAAACGCTGCAGTTCCGCTTCTTCCGACTCCACATCGCGCTCTTCTTTCGGGGCTTTCATCAGATCTTCTTTTGAAACACCCAGCAGCAGCGCAAAGGATGCGGCAATGTAGGTGGAGGAGAAGGTCCCCACCACAATCCCCACCACCAGAGCCGCGGCAAAACCGGCAATCACTTCACCGCCCAGCAGCAGCAGGGCAACCAACACCACAAGGGTGGTGAGAGAGGTCATAATCGTTCGTGCCAGCATTTGGTTAATCGCAACATTGGTGACGACCACGGGATCCGGTTCTCGCATAATACGGAAGTTTTCGCGGACACGGTCAAATACTACAATCGTGTCATTGAGCGAGTAACCGATAACCGCCAGTAAGGCGGCGACTACGGTGAGGTCAAATTGCAGTTGTGTCCAAGCAAATAAACCAACGGTGATAATGACATCGTGGACCAATGCCAGTACTGAGCCCAAAGCAAAGCGCCATTCATAGCGCAACGAGACGTAAATTAAGATCCCGAACAAAGCATAGAGGACCGCGAGGGCACCATCTTCGGTCAGCTCTTTGCCCACTTGTGGGCCAACAAATTCAACGCGGCGCAGTTCAATCGATTCTGTGCTGGTGGCTCGTAAGGTTTCCATTACTTGGTTGCTCAGTTGTGCGGAGTTAACTCCGTCACGAGGGGCAATCCGAATCAAGACCTCTTCGGCTGAGCCAAAGTGTTGCACCACCGCTTCATCAAACCCAGCTTGCGCCAGTTGATTGCGCAACGGGGTTAATTCCACGGGTTTGGGGTAGGAAACTTCAATCAGGGTCCCACCGGTAAAATCAATCCCGAAATTTAGCCCCTTGTACCAGATGCCGAAAATCGAGCCGAGAATTAAAAGGCCAGAAAAGACCACCGCAATAAAGCTCTGGCCCATAAAGTTAATCATTTTAGGTTCGGTTGTTGTGCTCATAATCGCCCTTTAAATCGACAGTTTGCTGACGCGTTTATTGCCGTAATACCAATTAATCAGTGCGCGAGTGCCGAGAATGGCGGTAAACATTGAGGTCAGAATGCCAATCGAGAGGGTAATTGCAAAGCCCTTGATGGGCCCAGTACCAAAACTGAATAACACCAAGGCGGCTAACAGAGTGGTGATATTGGAATCGGCAATGGTGACAAAAGCTTTTTCATAACCCGAGTAGATGGCGTTTTGAATGGAACCGTTTTTGAGCTCTTCACGAATGCGCTCAAAAATCAGCACGTTGGCGTCCACCGCCATCCCCACCGTTAATACAATCCCCGCAATCCCCGGCAAGGTCAGCGTAGCTTGCAGCATCGAAAGCACGGCAACAATAATCACCAGATTGAGCATGAGCGCAAAGTTGGCAATCATGCCAAAAAACTTATAGCGCCAAACCATAATCACCAGCACCAGTAAGAAGCCAACCACCACAGACATTAAGCCTTTGTCGATGTTCTCTTGCCCCATGCTTGGACCAACCGTCCGTTCTTCGACAATCTCCATTGGTGCCGCCAAAGCACCGGCACGCAGCAATAAAGCCAAATCTTGGGCTTCTTGCGGTGAATCTAAACCGGTAATTTGAAAGCGGTCGGCAAACTGGCCGCGAATGACGGCCGCATTGATCACATCTTTAGTGGTAATGCGTTTTTTAACTTTCTCGCCGTTAATTTCTTCGGTTTCAACGCGGTTTTCGATAAACAATACCGCCATGCGATTGCCCACATTCTGTTTGGTCGTGGCCAGCATTTTGCGGCCGCCTACGCCGTCAAGCGAGACGCTGACCATTGGCGAGCCTTGTTCAGGATCAATGCTCGATTGCGCATTGACAACGTTTTCACCCGATACAATCAGCTGACGCTGTAACAAAATTGGCCGGCCATCGCGGAAATATTGCAGATCGGCATTGCCGGGAGCAAAACCACTCCGAGCAGCTCGTTCAGCATCGCCTTTTTCATCCACCAAGCGGAACTCTAAGGTGGCCGTCGCCCCTAAGATTTCTTTGGCGCGAGCCGTGTCTTGTACCCCAGGCAGTTGCACCACAATGCGGCGATCGCCTTGTTGTTGAATGACCGGTTCGGCTACGCCCAACTCGTTAATTCGGTTGCGCAGCGTGGTAATGTTTTGCTGTAGGGCGTATTTTTGGGTCTCGGCAAGGGTTTGCGCATTCAAGGTTAAACGAATGCTCGGTTTATTGCCGTCAAGCAGGTTGATGACAAAGCGGTCGGCAAACTCTTGGTTAAACAAGGCTTGCGCTTTTGTTTGGTCTTCTGGGTTGCTGAAAGGAATCTCAATCTGCGTTTTTTGAGCATCAAACGGTAAATAACGGATTTTTTCATCGCGCAGCCGTCCTTTCACTTCATCTACCGTGCGTTGGTAGGCTTTTTCGACGGCGGCATCCATGTCAACATCCATCAAAAAATGCACGCCTCCGCGCAAATCTAAACCTAAATACATCGGCTGTGCGCCTAAACTGCTCAGCCAGTCGGGGGTTGCTGGCGCTAAGTTAAGCGCGACCACGGCTGAGCGACCTAAGCCTTCTTTAAGAATCGAGGCTGCTTTAATCTGGTCTTCGGCGTTGGTAAAGCGAATCAGAAACTTGCCATTTTCAAACTCAACCAGCTTGGGCGTCAAACTGGCATTTTGCAAAAGGGTTTCCACCTGACTTTGCGTTTGCGGACTAAATTCCACGGATTTTGCTGGAGAAATTTGCACCGCAGGGTCATCACCAAATAGGTTAGGCATGGCGTATAAAATGCCTAAGGTTGTAATGACAATCAGCAGCAAATATTTCCAGGCAGGGTATTGGTTTGAGATGATTTTTTGTTGAGACTGAAACATAGAGGGTTCCGGAGGAGGTTGCTCAGAATAACTGAACGGCATCAAGAAAATAAAAAGACAGGATGAAGACAACAAAGGGGCTTTTGGCCCCTAAGTCATCGTAAACTGGCGTTTATTCGCCGCGCATCGTGCCTTTAGGCAGTAGGCGCGCCACGTTTTGACGCTCTAATTTTACGACGACATTGTCGGCGATTTCTAAGTCGCAAAAGCTCTCATTGATGTCACGAATTTTGCCAATCAAACCACCATAAGTGACCACTTCGTCGCCCTTTTTTAGGGCTTCAACCAGCTTGCGATGTTCTTTGACTTTTTTCTGTTGTGGGCGAATTAGCAAAAAGTAAAACACCACAAACAGTAAAACTAATGGAATTAGGCCTTCCCAGCCGCCGCCTTGCGCTGCCGCAGTGCCTTCCGCCATCGCATCACTTATAAAAAAGCTCATCCAACTCTCCTTGGGTCTGTATCAAAAAATAAACCGCTGTATTTTGGCACAGCTCAAAAGATTTTCCTAGAAACCTTTGCCGAAATAGCGGCGTGTGTTCATGCCAGTGGCGGAATCGGCTGGCCAATTCCTGCATAAAAATCGGCCACAAAGGCATCGAGACGTTGCTCGGCAATCGCCGCGCGTAAGCCTTTCATTAAATCTTGGTAATAGGTCAGATTGTGAATGGTGTTTAGGCGCGCGCCCTGAATTTCGCCGCATTTATCTAAATGGTGCAAGTAAGCACGGCTGTAGTTTTGACAGGTATAGCATTGGCATTCACTGTCCACCGGTTCGAGGCTGGTTTTATGAACCGCGTTGCGGATTTTTACCACGCCTTGGCGGCTAAATAGAAAGCCGTTGCGGGCATTGCGGGTGGGCATTACACAGTCAAACATGTCAATGCCGCGACGCACCGCCTCAACGATATCCTCGGGTTTACCAACGCCCATTAAATAGCGAGGCTTGTCTTTTGGCATGTATGGCTCGGTGAAATCGAGCGTTTTCATCATTTCGTCTTTTGGTTCGCCAACCGAGAGACCACCGATCGCATAGCCATCAAAACCAATCGCTTTTAAACCGTCAATGGATACCTTGCGCAAATCTTCATACATTCCGCCTTGAACAATGCCAAACAGTGCGGCTGGGTTATCGCCATGCGCGATTTTGGAACGTTCGGCCCAGCGCATGGACAGCTCCATGGAGACGCGTGCTGTTTTGTGGTCGGCTGGGTAAGGGGTGCATTCATCAAAAATCATTACAATGTCTGAGCCAAGTTTACGCTGCACTTCCATCGACTCTTCAGGTCCCATAAAGATTTTTGAGCCATTCACCGGGCTTTGAAAGGTAACGCCTTCTTCTTTGATTTTGCGCATTTTTCCTAAGCTAAACACCTGAAAACCGCCCGAATCGGTCAAAATCGGCCCTTGCCAATGCGTAAAGTCATGCAAGTCGCCGTGAAGCTCAATAATCTCAGTGCCAGGGCGTAGAGCAAGGTGGAAAGTGTTGCCTAAAATAATTTGTGCGCCAGTTTCAACCAACTCCTCAGGGGTCATGCCTTTTACCGAACCATAGGTGCCAACCGGCATAAATGCTGGGGTTTCCACCACGCCACGGGCAAATTTTAAGCGGCCGCGACGCGCACGGCCGTCGGTAGTGTCTAATTCAAATTCCATTAAGCTTCATCTCATTGAGGGGGAGGGTGGCCGGCGGAAAGACCAGCATGGCATCTCCGTAGCTGAAAAAACGGTAACGTTGATGAACAGCGTGCTGATACGCCTGAAGGGTACGCGAATAACCTGCCAAGGCGGAGACCAACATAATTAAGGTGGATTCTGGTAAGTGAAAGTTGGTTAAGAGAACATCCACAACCTGAAACTGGTAACCCGGTGTAATAAAAATATCCGTTTCACCGCGGTAGGCTTGCAATGCACCCTGACTGAATTTGGCGGCACTTTCCAAAGAACGAACCGACGTCGTGCCAATCGCAATAACGCGACCGCCCTTGGCCTTGGTTGCCTGGATTTGTGCCACCATCTGTTCATCCACTTCCAGGTATTCCGAGTGCATCACATGCTGGGTAATGTCATCCACTTGCACTGGCTTAAAGGTACCGGCACCGACATGCAAGGTTACAAAACCAATTTGGGCGCCCTTATCTCGAATCGCTTGCATCAGCGCTTGGTCAAAATGCAAGCCGGCTGTTGGCGCCGCGACGGCCCCAGGTTTTTCACCATAAACCGTTTGATAACGCTCTTTATCTTCGGCAGAGTCTGCTTGCGCGTGTTGTTGGCGTTGGATATAAGGCGGCAATGGCATATGACCATGAGTTTCGATCAGCGCCAAAGCCGATTGGGTATTTGCCAATACACGTACTTTGAATAAGGCGTCTTGGCGACCAAGCACTTCAATTTCAAACGCGTTCTCAATCGTTAATCGGCTTCCCGTTTTTGGCGAACGACTGGAGCGAATGTGGGTCAAAAGTGTATTTTCATCCAATACGCGTTCAATTAAGAGTTCTACCTTGCCGCCACTGGCTTTTTCACCAAACAAACGAGCCGGAATCACTTTGGTGTTATTGAATACCAAAAGATCATTGGGCTGAATAAAGTCCAGAATGTCCGGGAACTGGCGGTCGCTCAGCGTGCCATTCGCATGCATAACCAATAAACGACTGCCACGGCGTTCTTTGGCCGGCTGCTGGGCAATCAGTTCTTCTGGCAAATCAAAATAAAAATCTTGTCGTCTCACTGCCGCGTCTCTGCACTCATGCCAATCAAAAAGGGCGCTATTTTCCCCGATTGCCCCAGTGTTTTCAAGCATTTACCCAGCCCAATCCCCGCTAACGCCACTTCGTCATCAAGACCGAGCGGCCGTCATGCGAAAAAACAATTCTGAAATAATAGCGAATCACCAATTTAAGCGCTTGACAGGGTGTAATAACCTGATTAGAATGCGCACCACAAATTGTGCCAGTGTGGTGAAATTGGTAGACACGCCGGATTCAAAATCCGGTGCCCTTAAAAGCGTGGCGGTTCGAGTCCGCCCACTGGTACCATCCATTTCGTATATACGTCTCCTATATACGACCGTAGCTCAGCTGGTTAGAGCACCACCTTGACATGGTGGGGGTCGGTGGTTCGAGTCCACTCGGTCGTACCAATATTCCTATGTAAATCAGTCACTTGCGATAGTGTATTTTTTGTTTCTTGCACTCAGCCATTCCCGATGTTCCATATATGTTCCATTTGCTCAAAGATGCCTTCTCCCTGCGCCTTTTTCGACAATAAGCCGCCTTTCGCGTGTCAGAAGTCTTTGGCCCGTTTGCCATGTATGCCATCGCCAAATCACGCAAAAGCCTAGCCTGTTCATACCGCCAGCGCTGAGCTAAACCCAAACCCAAACCCAAACCCAAACCCCAACAAATCATGAAGCTGGCACAGCATTGCCCGCGAATTGTCAAGCGTTGTGCGTTAAGTTTTTTATTTTTTCTTCAAAGCCTTGTTGATTTATCACTCATATCATCTTGAATGTTCTAGTTCTCTGAGAAGCTGGGGCATACACACCCCTTTGATTTTTTTGTTTTGGCTGCTGTGTGGTTCTTGAATTTTTGCTAAATTTTGAGGAGGTTAATTTTAGGGGCGATTAGATGCCTCTGAAATGGCTAAGGTTTGACTTTCTAGCATCAAAATGATGACATGAGATTCTTTAACCAGCCGAGTGGTTTTCTTGAAAGGTGTGTTGTGCTTCGCTTGGTTTTTTTCAAAATTAAAGTAAGTTATCGAGCTTAAAGAGGAATAAAGAATGAAGGGATTTTGGGCTCATCTTTTACTAATCACCTTGTTTGTGACGGGGTCTTTGGCTTGGGCGCATGAGCCGTTGTTGACTGCGGATAAGGGTGTTGTTGAGGAGGATGCCTTTCGTTATAGCGGTCCTTTATTTGATGCCCATTTGCATTTTGCAGAGGAAGAGGCGCAAATCTTTAGTGCGTTGGAGATTGAGGCGATTTTTGAACGCAATCAGGTTGTGCGTGCGGTGGTTTCCAGTACGCCGACGGCTGGCACTGAGCAGTTGTATCAGGCGATGCCGGAGCGGGTGATTCCATTTTACAGTTTTTATCAGGGGTTTCATGATAAGGCACGTTGGGCGGAGGATGAGTCTGTAGTTGTGGCGACCGAGAGAGCGTTAAAATCGGGTTTTTACCGCGGTGTGGGCGAGCTTCATCTGTTTAAAGAGCAGGTTGAAAGCCCCGTTTTTGCTCAGGTTGTGGGTTTGGCCAAGCAGTATCGTTTGCCTTTGCAGGTGCACGGTGATTTGGCCGTGGTGGATAAAGTGTTTGCGCTTTATCCGCAAGCTAAGGTGATTTGGGCACATTTGGGAACCCAGCCGGAACCGGATTTTTTACGCGCGGCCTTAGTGCGTTACCCGCAGGGTTTGTTTATTGATACTTCGGTTCGGGATGGTCTTTTATGGCAAAACGGGGCTATGCCAGCACAGTGGTATGATTTGTTTGTCGATTATCCGGATCGTTTTATGGCGGCGGTGGACACTTACAGTGTGTATCGTTGGCAGAATTTTGATCAGGTGGTGCAGCAGATGCGGACTTGGTTGGGCGCTCTGCCACCCAAGGTTGCGCAACGTATTGCTTATCAGAATGCCGATGATTTTTTTGCGACGACTGAGTTGAACAATCGGGAATAAAAATGCCGGAATAGATCCGGCAGAGTTTGGTTTGACGCGCGAACTTAATTTTCGCTAATCAGGAAGGTAACGCGACGGTTCATGCGCTTGCCATCCGCAGTGGCGTTGCTGGCAATGGGACGCTCTTCGCCATAGCCGTAAGTAATAATGCGATCGCGACTGATACCATTGTCCATCAAATAGAAGGCGACGTTTTTAGCGCGGTTCTCTGAGAGTTGTTGGTTAAAAGCATTGCTTCCGTCACTGTCGGTATGGCCTTCAATGTGAACACGGGTGTTGGTGTGATTGCGCAGGGCGTTTAGCACGGGTTGCAGTCGATCAAGCATTTCCGGATCCAGTTGCGCCGAGCCAGAACGGAAGTTTACGTCACGAACATCAACGCGTACATACTCTTTGCCATCAATATTCACAGCGTCAACATTGGTGTTTGGATCATTGGCCACGTCTTTATTGACCTCCTCATACACTTTTCGGGCGGTAACTCCGCCAATAACCCCGCCGATGACTCGGCCAGCGGTGCTGTCAACCCCGACGTTTTTGGCAATCACCGCGCCGCCAATCGCACCCAGTACGGTGGCTATGTTTTTTTCAGTGCTTTTTTGTTCGGTAGATTTCGGCTCACCGGTACTGCTACAGGCGCTGAGTCCTAGTGTGGCGATCAGCACTGTGGATAGGCTTAAGATTTTTTTCATGACAATCTCCTTTAATGGTTCAAGCGGTTCGATAGCATTTTAACGTGAAACGCCCGCTAACGTCTTGCTGTTACGCCATTCGGGTAAGGACGTTAACCGAGCTTGTTAAGCTAGAGTAGAACAATGGTGGCCAAGCCTAAAAAGACGAAAAACCCCAAGGAATCAGTAACCGTTGTGAGCATCAAGCCAGAGGCAAGGGCAGGGTCGATGCGCATACGTTGTAAAATTAAGGGAATCATGGCGCCCGCGAAGGCAGCGGCAATTAAATTCACCAGCATGGCGGTTGAAAAAATGGCGCTGAGTTGCCAGTCTTGAAAAAAAATAAAAACCCCCGCACCCGTTAACAGTGCCCAAATCAAACCGTTGTAGAGCCCAACAGTGGACTCTTTAATGAGTAGGGAGCGACTGTTGGCTTTACCCAGTTTGCCTGTGGCCAGTGCGCGAATGACGATGGTGGCAGTTTGGGTGCCGGCAATCCCACCCATGCTGGCGATAATTGGCATCAGAACCGCCAGAGCCACGACCTTTTCAATCGAGGCGTCAAATAAGCCAATCACAATCGAGGCAAAAATTGCGGTTAATAGATTAATGCCTAACCAGAAAGTTCGGCGTTTTGCCGCTCGGCTTGCGGGGGCAAAAATATCTTCGTCTTCATCCAAACCGGCACTGGCCATGCGTTCGTGTTCGGCTTCTTCGCGAATAATATCGACCACGTCATCAATCGTAATGCGCCCGAGAATTTGATTTTTATCATTCACCACGGGCGCAAAAATTAAATCTTGTTTCTGAAACAGTTGCGCGACCGCTTTCGAAGAGGTGAATACATTAATCGCTGGCACGGATTGATCGACAAAATCCTCAACATGGCTGTCTTCATCGTGTGTAAGAAGATAGCGCAGTGAGAGGCAGCCAACATAGTGATCATCGCGGTCACGAACTAATAGGGCGGTGGTTGAGGGGGGCAGATCACCCAGTTGGCGCAGGTAGCGCAGTACAACGCCAAGAGAGACGTCGGCACGCACCGAGATGAAATCGGTACTCATCATCCCGCCCGCTGTGTTTTCTTCATAGGCCAGTGCCATTTGCACGGCTTCGCGATTGCTGTCATCCAGCGAGGCAACAAACTCGCGTTGTTCTTGGCCATCTAGGGATTGGGCAATGTCTACAATGTCATCTACCGCCAGCTCGCTGGCGATTTCAACGATTTCATGGGTTTCGAGTTCACCCAGTAGGTGTCCGCGCACTTCTTCATTTAAGTGCGTTAGGATTTCCCCTTGCAGTTCCGATGGCACCGCCTGCCAAAGAAGCAAACGGTTTTTGGTGGGTGTTGATTCGAGAATCTCCGCCAATTCTTCTGACACAAAGTGCGAAATCAGGGCGGAAATGAGTTCACTATTTTGCTGGTCAATGGCCTCAAGAAGCTGATGGGTAGTCAGATTTTTGTCGAATACGCTGCTCACAAGGGCTCCTGAATTGGAAGTTTGATTGGCGTTATTCTAGCAGGGCGAGTTGGGTCAAGTTGGCTCGATTTGGGGTTTTGTCGAGCTTGTCAAGAAAACTTCAAATGCGTGAGAGGGATCAGAAAGCATAACGCCCTGTAAAACAGGGCGTTATCGATTTAGCCGAGGAATGCTCAGCTTATAAGAGCTGCCTTAGGCTTCTACGGCCATACTTTTTACGCCGCCGGATTTCTGTTTGTGGCTGCCAATTTTTTCTTTATGTTTGATGATTTGGCGATCCAGTTTATCCAGCATTCCATCGATTGAGGCGTACATATTGTCTGTATCGTCCTGAGCGAAAAGGTCGGCACCGGAGACATGCACGGTGGCTTCGGCGATTTGCGACTGTTTGTTTACCGTAAGAATGACATGCACGTTAGTGACATGATCAAAGTGACGCTCCAATTTTTCTAGTTTTTCGGATACGTAGTTGCGAAGCGCATCGGTAACGTCGATGTGATGGCCGGTGATGTTAATTTGCATAAAATCGCTCCTTTAGTTCTCTGATTTGCGATTTGACAAAAAGGTCAAAAATTGAAGCTCGGATTATAAGGGTCCAGTTCACTTTTGTGTCAAAGTGCTACTAAATAATACGTAAGCTCAACTTTGCCAGCGATTTCAGTATAGCACTCCTTTTTGGAAATGATAGAGCCCTGTGTTGCGGAAGTTTTTTGGGTGCTTGAATAAATAGGTTCAATAAGAGGGCGTTGGTGCCGTAAAAGCGCCGCAGAGGTTATCGGAAGTTTTCGCCCAAATAGACGCGTTGCACTTCACGGTTTTGCAAAATGGCATCTGGTGCGCCTTTGGCAAGAATGGTTCCAGCATGCAGAATGTAAGCATAGTCGCAGACGCCGAGGGTTTCTCGTACATTGTGATCCGTAATTAAAACGCCGATATCACGCTCTTTGAGATGCAGAATGATGTTTTGAATGTCTTTGACTGATATCGGGTCTACCCCCGCAAAGGGTTCATCCAGTAGGATGAATTTGGGTTCCATTGCCAAGGCTCGGGCAATTTCGACTCGCCGGCGCTCACCGCCAGAGAGGGCTTGCCCAGGTTGTTGTAAAATATGGCCAATTTGTAAGTCATCTACCAGTTTTTCAAATAGCTGATTGCGCTGATCTCGGCTTAATTGGGGGCGCATTTCTAGGATGGCCATCAGATTTTCGGTTACATTCAGGCCGCGAAAAATCGAGCTTTCTTGCGGAAGATAACCAATGCCCAACTGGGCTCGTTGATGAATCGGCAGTTTGGTGAGGTTGTGCTGATCGAGAAAAATTTCACCACCATCGTTTGGTATGAGCCCGGTCATCATGTAAAAGGTTGTGGTTTTGCCTGCGCCATTGGGGCCCAAAAGTCCGACCACTTGGCCACTGAGAACGTCGATATCCACTTGGGTCACAACGTGACGTTGTTTATAACTCTTTGCTAGGTTACGTGCGTAGAAGTGCGCCATGGTGTTTGCCAATTGTTTAGGGTTTATTTGCCAGTGTTGGGCATCAGAATCACTTCGACCCGTTCTTGCTGTTGAGCATCGCTTTGTGCTTGTAGGGTTTGCTGTTGCAAATTGTAAAGAAGTTTTGCGCCACTGATTTTATGTTTGCCATTTTCTTCGACTAAGGCATTGCCAATAAAGGTAAGGGTGTCGGTTGGTGCGAGGTAGAGAATCGTTTGTGCTTGGCCACGCGTTAGACTGCCTGTTACCGGGTCTTTGCGGGTGAAGTTGGCGGGCGAGCCATGAATTTCGATTTTGGCCAGGGCGTTGTTGGGATGGGAAATTTCGATGCGCTCTCCAGTTAGCCTCATATTTCCTTGCTCAATGACCACATTGCCTTGGTAACGACTGACGCCCATTTTTTCATTAACGAGCAGTTGATCGGCTTGAATTTTAATTGGGTTTTGGCTTTCAGCGGAGCGAACTTGTTGCGGCGTTTCAGCGTGGACTTGCCAAGTAGTCAGGTGCAAACTGCAAAAAAGCCAAAGCGTAAAAACGGATGGCCGATGGAGGCTTAGGGTCATGGTTTTTGAATCTCGTTGCATACGAATCGAAAATTTGCGACTAGCGCACCTTATTGGGGATGCGCTAGGGTCTGGACGCCTTGGGCAAATCGCCATTCACCGTTTTTGAGTTGGGCTGCTAAGTTGCCCGCTTCTGTCTGAGCAAAAGGCTGCGTTAATCGTATCGAATGGTCACTGGTTAAGGTATTTTGCCGGCTATTATAGGTAAATTGTTCACCTTGTAGTTGAATTTGTGGCTGCCAAATTGGGTTTTGTGCTTGTGGTTGAAAATAGGCAAATTGACTGAGTCCGCTCAGTTCAAGTTGGCGCTGAGCATTCAGTTCGGCATTGGGTGCGCTTAAAATTTGCAGGCGCTCTGGTGTGTAGTCGATCCAGAACAGTTGCGTAAATTGACTGAGCCTAAAATCGGCTTGATAGTCGATGTTTTGAGCGCTTAACTGCACAGACCCTCCTGTTTTCAGGTTAGGTTGCCAGAGTTGCGTGTCGCGAAATTGCCAAGTGCTTTGCTCGGCCAGTTCGGTGTTTGGCGTGAGGGGAGGGTCGGGTTGCAGCCAATGGTTGAGGGCGACTAGTGCACCTGCGGCGCTCAAACTCAGTAGCAGTCGAATAGAGGGAAGACGCATGGGGGTTTTACTCGGCGCAAATAAAACGATTATAGAGGAACTTTTATGCGCCGAGTAGGGGATTGCGCTTGAGCACAAACCCGAGGGGGGCTTTAATCTGTATTGAGGTCACGCAGGTAAAAATCCATGTGCTGCTGCCAAGTGCCTTGCGAGCGCATGAGAATTTCACAGACTTCGCGGACGACGCCTTGGCCACCTTTATAAGGCGAAATATAATCAACCCGGGATTTCACTTCGCTCTCGCCATCGGCTGGAGTGATGCTTAAGCCAACGCGCATTAAAATGGGCAAATCGAGAATGTCGTCTCCGACATAGGCAATCTGGTCTAATTGCAGGCCGAGTTTTTTCACAAGGTCAAGAAAGCTAGGAAGCTTATCGGGTACACCTTGATAGAGATGTTCAATTTTCAAATCTTGGCAGCGTTTGGCCACCAATTTTGAGGTGCGACCCGTGATAATTCCAATCTCAATCCCGCTTTTTTTCAGCAATACCATGCCGTGACCATCCCGCGTGTAAAAGGATTTGAGCTCATGGCCGTCATCACCGTAGTAAAGCCGGTTATCCGTTAAGACGCCATCGACATCCAAAATTAAAAATTGAATTTTTTGGGCTTTGGCGGCTAAAGCGGTGGTGATTTGCATAGTCTCTTCTTAAAGTGCGCCGGTGCTGCGCAAATAAAGACTGAACAGATAGGCGATGAATGCGGCCAGCAAAAGTGCACCGCGCAAACGGGTAATAGACGCTTTCCCTCGAAACGGCAAAGCCAATAAGAGCATGGCTGCAGTAAAGCCGAGCATAACTGGGAAGTCGATATACAGAACTTGCGTGTCTAATACGCTGGGCGCGAGAATGGCTGGAACCGCCAAAACGGCCAAAATGTTGAAGACGTTGGAGCCAACGATGTTACCGATAACCAAGTCTGCTTCATTTTTGCGTGCAGCCGCAATCGCCGCGGCCAATTCGGGTAGGCTTGTGCCAATCGCAATAATGGTTAAGCCGATGACCACTTCGGGTACGCCAAAAAACTCGGCAATATCGACCGCGCCACTGACCATCATTCGCGCGCTGATCATTAAAATCACGAGACCGCCTAGAGTGTATAACCAGGCTTTGGGTTTGCTGAGAAGCGGCATCGCCTCCATCTCTTGCAGCGCTTCTTGAGCCATAGGGTCCTGCGGGTCAATTTCTTTGTTTGCTTTAATCATCCAAAATAGGACGAGTATCAGGCCAACGAGCATGATTACCCCATCGATTAAGCTTAACTTGCCATCAATAATCACCAATAAATAGGCACCGGCAGAAACTGCGAATAGTAGGGGGAGTTCACGCTTTAAAATTGAGGATTTAACAATAACCGGCAACAAGATGGCGGTGAAACCAAGAATTAAACCGATGTTGGCAATGTTTGACCCAACGGCATTACCAATGGCTAGACCCGGACTGCCGTCTAATGCAGCTAAGGTGGAGACGATAATTTCAGGTGTTGAGGTACCAAAACCAAGCACCACCACGCCGATAATTAAGGGCGAAACTTGAAGGTGTTTGGCGACACTGGCTGCGCCATCAATAAAAATGTCTGAGCTCCAGACAAGGATAATCAAGCCCGCAATGAGCAATAGGCTTGGAAGCAGTAAGGTTGATGCCATTCGGAAAACTCGGTTTGTTGAAGTAGGAAGGCGAAGATTATATCCTAATTTGATTTTTAACTATAAATCAAATTTATGGAATCAGCCTCAATCTCTATGATGCCTTCATCTTTTCGATTGTTTGGCAAAATAGATTAGAAATCTCTAAAATAGCGCCCAACTTTTTTACGGAAAATCCTATGGCTTCGACAGCGAATACTCAAACGCTCATTCCAATGCCTCTCAATCGTTTGGCGGTGACTACCTTAGGTTGGCAGCACGAAAAGTGGCAAGAGGCTTTTTATCCAGCCGATTTGCCGGAGGACTGGCAGCTGGACTATTTTTTGAATGTTTTTTCGCTTGCTGTGGTGCCACAGTCTGTTTGGCTTGCTTGGTTGCAACCGGACAACTTAGATTTGGATGAGGCGCGGTTAGATGAGATATTTGCAAGTTTAAATGCTCAAAATGGTTTGATTTTTGTGGCAGATGAAAGCCAAGTGGCGATCTTAGAAAGCGCTTTGTACGCATTGGCTCAGACAAAACATCCTATAAAAAATCAGTTAATCGCGGTGGTGATTCTGGCCGAACAGCTGCGGCCGTCCTTGGAGCTGTGTGGTTTGCCGGTCTGCTTGGTTTCCAAGCAGTTACAGTTTTCCGGTTGGTCATGGCAACAAGGGGAGTGGTATTGCTCAGGTTTTCCGCTGGCTTGGTTGAGTCAGTTGCCGGGCAATGATCGTCTGCTCAGTCAGCAGATTAAACAGTTTGCGCAAAGTGTGCCCAACGGCAATGGTATTCTCTGTGTCGTTGACCCTGAAGCACCGATTAATCGTGTACAGAACATGAAAACGCTTTGCGAACTACTTGGTTACTAGGCGCGAATCGGTTACGGTATCTTTTTGTGTCGAATCGACAAAATAAATGAGCAAATTGCATGACAGCCAGTTTAATCGAAATTGAAGGCGTGAGCTTTTCACGCGGAGGACGGGTTATCTTTGATAAGATTCACCTGAAAATACCGCGTGGCAAGGTCACGGCAATCATGGGGCCCAGTGGGACAGGTAAAACCACTTTGCTCAAGTTGATCGCCGGTCAGCTTACCCCAGAGGCAGGGCGAATTCTGGTTGAAGGACAAGATGTTCACCGTCTGCCACGCGACAAGCTTTATGCGTTGCGCCGACGAATGGGCATGCTGTTTCAAAGCGGTGCCTTATTAGCAGATTTAAATGTGTTTGATAATGTGGCTTTTCCTCTGCGCGAACATACTCGTTTGCCGGATGCGGTGATTCAGCCTTTGGTGCAGATGAAATTGCAGGCTGTCGGTTTGCGTGGGGCACGACATTTAATGCCGGCACAGCTTTCGGGTGGTATGGCGCGACGGGTAGCGTTGGCGCGGGCGATTGCGCTGGATCCCGATATGATTTTTTATGATGAGCCGTTTGTTGGGCAAGATCCGATTACTATGGGGGTGTTGATTGAGCTGATTGGTAAGCTCAATCAAGCTTTGGGGTTAACCTCGGTCGTGGTGTCGCACGATGTGCATGAAGTTTTGTCAATTGCCGATTATGTTTGCGTGATTTCCGAGGGCAAGGTCATTGCCCAAGGTGATAAGCAAACAATTCTGAACGAGTCTAATCCGTTTGTGCAGCAATTTATTCACGGATTGGCCGATGGTCCGGTACCCTTTCATTACACCCAAGAGCCTTATCAGCAGAGTCTACAGGAGTGAGAATGTTTTCCTTTTTAATGCGTGCGGCGAAACCATGGCGAGTGTGAGCGGATTTTTGGGCACCATAGGTGCAAGCACCCTGGCGCTGCTTGCGGTAATCGGACGTGGGGCGCTTTTTGTCGTTAGCCTTTTCCCAGCTCTGCCATCGGCACTGTTGCGGTTTGACTTGTGGATTAAACAGCTCTATTTGGCTGGGGTTTTGTCTTTGCCTATTATCTTGACGGCCGGCTTGTTTGTCGGCATGGTTTTGAGTTTACAAGGCTATAACATTCTGGTTGATTACAACTCCGAGGAAGCGGTAGGCACCATGACCGCCTTATCGTTGTTGCGTGAGTTGGGGCCGGTGGTCGCGGCTTTACTTTTTGCAGGACGCGCCGGCTCGGCCCTTACCGCCGAAATCGGTTTGATGCGTTCCACTGAGCAGATTTCTGCCTTAGAAATGATGGCGATTGATCCGCTTAAATACATTTATGCACCACGCTTTATTGCGGCGTTGATTGCATTGCCTATGTTGGCATTGATGTTTACAGCGATGGGGATTCTTGGTGGTCATTTGGTTGGGGTGAGTTGGCTCGGGGTGGATAATGGTGCGTTTTGGGCGCAAATGAATGCCTCGGTCGATTGGCATGAGGATGTATTAAATGGCGTGATTAAATCGGTTGCCTTTGCGGTATTGATTGCCGTGGTTGCCTTGTTTCAAGGGGCCAATGCTATCCCAACCTCAGAGGGAGTCAGCCGAGCCACAACGCGAACCGTAGTGCATGCATCTTTGGGTGTTTTGGGCTTAGATTTTATCTTAACTGCCATTATGTTCGATTAGCCTTGGCGCACAGATGCTTACAGGAGCAAGAATGAAACAGAGTACAAAGTTTGAAATTGGGGTAGGTTTTTTAGTGACGCTGGCCGTGGCCGCCCTGTTGATGATTGCTTTACAGGTGAGCAATTTTTCTGCTTTGAAAGAGACGCCAAGTTATCAAATCAGTGCCTTGTTCAGCAATATCGGTGGGCTCAAGGTTCGTGCGCCGGTTAAGTTGAGTGGGGTGACCATTGGTCGAGTCCAATCGATTTCAATTGATCCGGCGAGCTTTAAGGCGCGAGTGACTATGCAGATTGATCAACAATACCAAGAGCTTTCGATTGATTCTTCGGCATCGATTCTGACTTCTGGACTGCTTGGTGATCAATATGTTGGCATTGCCCCAGGTGGCGACAGTGAATACCTAACGCAAGGTTCTGTGTTGGAATACACTCAGTCGGCATTGGTGTTGGAGGAGCTGATTGGTCAGTTTTTAGTTAAATTTGCGGAAAGTGGGGAGTCAAAATGATGGACAAGCAAGCGATTCGGTTTTCGATAGCGGCTGTGTTGGGGATCTTATGGTTGGCATTCGGTTTGAATATGACCGCTCAGGCCGCTGTAAAAATTAATCAAGAAGATCCAGGTCAAATGGTGCAGCAGATTTCTGAGCAAATTATTACTCAGCTGGATAAAAAGCGCGAAGTGATGCAAAACAATCCGGATGAGGTGATCAAGTTTGCTGAAGATTACCTATTACCTTATGTTGCGCAAGATAAGATGGCACGGTTTGTGATGGGCGTTCATTGGCGTACTGCAACGGATGCGCAGCGTCAGGCCTTTATTGATGCGTTCACAAAAAACTTGATTCGCAGTTATTCTGGAAATTTCCTGAAGCTGAATGTCATTTCGGCAACGGTAGATCAGGTGCGTGAACCTCAGCCACGTCGCGCTGAAATTACTTCTACCATTAAATTAAAAGATGGCCAAGCGGTACAAGTGGTTTACCGCGCATTTCAAGAAAAAGATCAAAAAGTTTGGCAGCTGTACGACTTTACCTTTAATAACATCAGTACTTTGGTCAGTTTCCGCAATGTCTATGGGGTGATGATTGATCAGCAAGGCATTGATGCGGTGATTCAAAATCTGCAAAAAAATGAATCCACCGTTTTGGAAAAAAGTGGAAATTAGGCATGAGTGCGACAGCGCAAAACCCTGATTATCAATGGCTGCCTGAGCAGCGCACTTTGCTTTTGCCGGCGCAGCTTACCCTTGATAAGCTTGATGCTTGGTTAACACGCAACGGCTTACTTAAGTTACCGGTTGAAACCGTAGATTTTGCCCAAAATCAAACGCTAGACAGTGCGCTACTGGCGTTGATGGTTCACTGGTCTTTACAGGCGAAGCGGCCAATCCGGTTGTTGAACCCAACGGCTCAGTTCATGACCTTAATGACGCTTTATGATTTGCATGAACTGATGCAGCCCGTCCCAAGCGACCTTTCCTAAACGGCATTTTGCCGTTTCATATAACGATGATAAAACCATGTCTGCAGTCAATTTTTGCGATGTAAGAAAACACTATGGCAATTTGCAAGCGCTTAAAGGCGTGAGCTTTGCGGTAGAAGAAGGGGCCTTTTTTGGATTGCTTGGCCCGAATGGCGCGGGTAAATCCACGCTGATCAATGCGATGTCCGGTTTGGTTGTGCCAACTTCGGGTCGAATTGAAGTGATGGGGCGTGATGTGATTCAGGATTATCGCGCAACGCGCCGTGCTTTAGGTTTGGTGCCACAGGAGCTGATTGCTGATCCTTTCTTTAATATACGCGAGCTCTTGTTGTTGCAGTCTGGCTATTTTGGTTTAAAAGGTGCGGTACAGCGGGCTTGGGTTGACGAACTGCTAGAACGCTTGGCATTGACGGAAAAAGCCGATTGCATGACCCATCAGTTATCCGGTGGCATGAAGCGCCGAGCTTTAATTGCGATGGCGTTGGTGCATCAGCCCCGCGTCTTGGTGTTGGATGAACCTACCGCAGGTGTGGATGTTGATCTTCGCCGAACGCTGTGGGAGTTTACGCGCGAGCTGCATAAAAAAGGCCACACTATTATTTTGACCACTCATTATCTGGAAGAAGCCGAAGCGCTTTGCGATCGGGTTGCCATTATGCAAAAAGGGCAAATCAAGGCGCTGGATCAAACCTCGGCTTTATTGTCTAAGCATGCTTACCGTTATTTAAAAGTCGTGGTGCCTAAAGCGTTTTTACAAGCGGGCGTTGCTTTGCCGGCGGCTCTGTCAGCGTTGTTGGTTGAAACAGAAGCCAATGCATTGATTTTTCGTGTTGAAAAATCGCACTCTCTGAATGCCGTTTTAGGCCAGTTGCATCAAGCCCAAGTCCCGGTTGAGGATATCACCAGTCGTGATGCCACCCTCGAAGAGGTCTTTATTACGCTCACCGCCGAACCGGTGATTGAGGAGGGCTGTCATGCTTAATTGGGGTGGCGTTTGGGCGCTTTTTGTAAAAGAAGTTCGTCGTTTTTATTCGGTGGCGGTTCAAACCATTTTTGCTCCGGTGGTCGCAACACTGCTGTATCTGCTGGTGTTTGGCCAAGTGATTGATTCGCAGCTCGATGTGTTTAGTGGACTGGCCTACAGCCAGTTTTTAATTCCGGGTTTGGTGATGATGGCGATTTTGCAAAACGCTTTTTCCAATAGTTCATCGAGTTTGATTCAGTCCAAGATGCATGGAAACCTCACCTTTGTACTCTTAAGCCCGATTTCGCCCTTGGAGTTTTATTTGGCGTTTACGGCCGCTGCAGTGGTTCGGGGCTTGGCGGTAGGTTTAGGGATTCTGATTGTGGGGGCCGTTGGCTTTGATTTGAGTTGGCAAGCACCGCAGTGGATTTTATTGTTTGCGGTCCTAAGCGCGGCCATGATGGGCGGTCTGGGAATGCTGGCAGGCATCGTTTCCGATAAATATGATCATTTGGCGGCGTTTCAAAACTTTATCATTATGCCTTTGACCTTTCTCAGTGGGGTTTTTTATTCGATTAAAGCGTTGCCGGATTTTTGGCAGCAACTGTCGCACTTTAACCCATTTTTTTACATGGTTGACGGTTTCCGTTACGGCTTTTTTGAAAAGTCAGACGTATCTATTTGGCTAAGCTTGATGGTAACCCTGCTGTTCCTGGTTTTGGTCTCGGTGATAAATCTGATTTTATTAAACAAAGGCGTTAAAATACGCGAATAATTTTTTTGGAGAAATCATGTCACCAGAAGTCATTCGCAAGCGAATTCAAGAAGCGCTTCCAGAGAGCCAAGTCGAGACCAGTGGGGCAGACTGCAGTTTTACGATTATTGTGACCAGTGCGTCTTTTATCGGTAAAACACCGCTGCAGTGTCATCGCATGGTGAACGATATTTTTAAGGCCGACATCGCCAGCGGCGTTTTGCACGCCTTGTCAATTAAAACCAAAACCCCGCAGTAACGCGGCATCTGTATTCGCGGCGCGGTCAGTTCGGGGTGCGTCGGTTTAGGGCAAAAATACCTTATGGATAAACTCGTTGTAGATAATAGCCAAGGCGTCCTCTCTGGTTCAGTGGATATTTCTGGTTCAAAAAATGCGGCTCTGCCGATACTAATGGCCTGCCTTTTAGCCGAAACCCCCGTTAAGCTGGGTAATGTTCCCCACTTAATGGATGTGACCACCACTTTGCATCTACTCGGGTCAATGGGGGTTGGCTTGTTGTTTGATGAAAATCGCTGCATTGAAATTGATGCCAGTACCGTTTTGCATAAACAAGCGACCTATGATTTGGTCAAAACCATGCGTGCGTCGATTTTGGTGTTGGGCCCGCTTTTAGGACGCTTTGGTGAAGCGAAAGTTTCCTTGCCGGGTGGTTGTGCGATTGGTACACGCCCCGTGAACATCCATCTGGATGGGATGCAAAAAATGGGCGCGCAAATCGATGTCGAAAACGGTTATATTGTGGCGCGCAGTCAGGGACGCCTAAAGGGTGCGGAAATTGTCATGCCGATGGTGACCGTAACCGGTACAGAAAACTTAATTATGGCGGCGGTTTTGGCAGAGGGCACAACGATTTTGCGCAATGCCGCACGAGAGCCCGAAGTCACCGATTTAGCGCAATTTTTAGTCAAAATGGGCGCCAATATTACCGGAATTGGCACCGATACACTGGTAATTGAAGGGGTGTGTCGCTTAAAAGGCGTTGAATATGCGGTGATACCGGATCGAATTGAGGCCGGGACCTACTTGGCGGCTGCGGCGATTACCCAAAGTAAATTGACGGTGAATAAAGTCAATCCGCAGCATTTGGGTGCGGTGCTGGATAAGTTTATGGAAGCCGGTGCCAAGATTAAAACCACCGCTGAGAGTATTACCATCGATATGCGCGGTCGCAGACTGAAGCCGGTGAATTTGGTAACTGAGCCCTATCCGTTGTTTCCTACGGATATGCAGGCGCAATTTATGGTGATGAATGCGGTCGCCGATGGCGATTCGGTGATTGAAGAAACCATCTTTGAAAATCGGTTTATGCATGTTCCCGAGCTTGCACGAATGGGCGCGCAGATTGAAATTGATGGTAATAGCGCGAAAATTCGCGGTGTGCCTCGGTTGAAAGGCGCAACGGTGATGGCTACGGATTTACGCGCTTCTGCCAGCTTGGTATTGGCCGGTTTGGTTGCTGAGGGCGAAACGGTGATTGAACGGGTGTACCATATCGATCGCGGTTATGAATTGATAGAAGAAAAATTTCATAAAATTGGTGCGCAGGTTTTCCGTCGTTAAGGCGGACTGAATTGGCGCAGCGAATTTCCTTTTTACAGATTGAATGATTGAAACCACTATGAGCGAACAGTTAACGATTGCGCTATCGAAAGGGCGCATTTATGAAGATACTCTGCCTCTGTTGCAGGCCGCTGGCATTGAGCCGTTGGAAGATCCAAGCAAAAGCCGTAAGCTTATCATCCCAACCAATCATGACCATATTCGCCTATTGATTGTTCGTGCAACCGATGCGCCAACCTACGTAGCGCACGGTGCCGCCGATATCGGTGTGGCGGGTAAGGATGTGTTGATGGAAGCGCCGACCGACAATTTGTATGAGCTGCTTGATCTGCAGATTGCCAAGTGCAAGTTAATGGTCGCCGGCCCAGTCAACGAGAAACCGCAAGGTCATCGCCTGAAAATTGCCACCAAATATATCAAGTCGGCGCGCAATTATTATGCGCAAAAAGGCGAGCAGGTGGATTTAATCAAACTTTACGGTTCGATGGAAATTGCACCTTTAATTGATTTGGCAGATCGAATTGTCGATCTCGTTGATACCGGTAATACCTTGCGTGCGAATGGTTTGATTCCATTGGAGCACATTGCCGATATCAGTTCGCGTTTGATTGTCAACCAGCATGCGTACAAAACCAAATTTGCGCAAATTAACCAAATTGTTCAACAGTTTAAAACCGTGATCGAGTAATTATTATGCTAAATATCCGACGTTTATCTGCCAGTGCGGCAGGCTTTAGAGAAGAGTTAGATCGATTATTGGCCTGGGAGACGGTCTCCAATCAATCCGTGAACACGGTGGTCAATGAAGTGTGTGCCCGCGTGCGTCAAGAGGGCGATGCGGCCTTGTTGGAGTACACGGCCAAATTTGACCGCTTGTCGTTACGTTCTGGCGCTGATTTGGAAATTTCGCAAGCCCGCTTACAAGCCGCTTTAATCAATATTCCGGCGGAGCAGCGTGAGGCGCTTGAGACGTCGGCGCAACGTGTCCGTGATTATCATGAGCGCCAACTGCAAAGTTCATGGAGTTATCACGAAGCTGATGGGACCTTGCTTGGGCAACAAGTTACTGCATTGGATTCTGTCGGCTTGTATGTCCCGGGCGGTAAGGCGGCTTATCCTTCTTCGGTTATTATGAATGCGATTCCAGCGAAGGTTGCTGGGGTCGAAAAGCTGATTATGGTTGTGCCGACACCCGATGGCGAAGTCAATGAAATGGTTTTAGCCGCAGCGGCTATTTGCGGTGTCGATCGAGTTTTCACATTGGGTGGCGCTCAGGCGGTGGCTGCGCTGGCCTATGGAACCGAAACCGTGCCGGCGGTTGATAAGATTGTTGGGCCAGGTAATATTTATGTCGCGACGGCTAAGCGTTTCGTGTTTGGCACGGTCGGAATTGATATGATTGCTGGCCCCTCTGAAATCTTGGTCTATTGTGACGGCAAAACCAATCCGGACTGGATTGCGATGGACCTTTTCTCACAAGCGGAACATGATGAGGATGCACAGTCCATTTTAGTCACGCAAGATGCCGACTTTGCTGAGCAGGTTTTTCAGAGCATGAATACCCTGTTGCCTAAGATGCCACGCCAGGCCATTATTCGTAAAGCCTTGGAAGAGCGCGGCGCGTTGATTGTGGTAGAAAATGAATCTCAGGCATTGGAAATGATTAATGTGATTGCGCCCGAGCATTTAGAGTTGTCAGTCGATGATCCTCAGGCTTTGCTGCCAAAAATTCGTCACGCAGGGGCAATCTTCATGGGTCGTTACACTGCTGAGGCGCTGGGCGACTATTGCGCTGGGCCAAATCATGTGTTGCCTACTTCACGTACGGCGCGTTTTTCTTCGCCGCTTGGGGTCTATGATTTCCAAAAACGTTCTAGTTTAATCATGTGTTCTGCGGCAGGCGCTAACCACCTTGGTAAGATTGCCGGCATTCTTGCGGATGGTGAAGGCTTGCAAGCGCATGCGGCTTCAGCGCGTTACCGCGTGCAGGATTAATATTCTGCTTTCTTTGCATAAAAGCCACTGAATCTTCAAGTGGCTTTTTTGTTTTTTATGGCGCAAAAAGGAGTTGTTGATGCAGACGCAAGCTTTAGTAAGTTATCTTGATCAGTTGCTAGAAGTGGCTCTTTATCAGGATTATGCGCCCAATGGTCTTCAAGTCGAGGGAAAGGTGGATATTCGCCGAATCGTTACAGGCGTGACGGCATCACAAGCGTTGATTGAGGCGGCCATTGCTCAGCAAGCCGATGCGATTTTGGTGCATCATGGTTATTTTTGGAAAAATGAACCCGCGCAAATTGTTGGCTTTAAACAGCGGCGCATCAAAGCTTTACTGCAGCATGACATCAATCTATTAGCCTATCATTTGCCCTTGGATGACCATGCAGAGTTAGGCAACAATGCGCAATTAGCAAAATTGTGGGGGCTCACCGTTACCGAGCGCAGCGGTTTGGTTTGTTGTGCGGATTTGGCCGAACCTTTGACGGTGGAAGATTTTTATCAAAAAGTCAGTGACTCCTTAGAGCGCGAGCCCTTATGGCTAAAAGGTGGGCCGGCACAGTTGCGCCGTATTGCTTGGTGCAGTGGCGGTGCTCAAGGTTATGTGGATCGTGCCTTGGCCTTAGGTGCTGATCTTTATCTAAGTGGTGAAGTTTCAGAGCAAAATTGCCATTTTGCGGTTGAAAATGGGATGCACTATTTTGCTGCTGGGCATCACGCTACCGAGCGTCTTGGCGTTAAGGCTTTGGGTGAACACCTCCAACAAGTCTTTGATTTAGAGGTGCAATTTATTGATATTGCGAATCCGGTTTAGCGTTTTTGATTAGAAAAGCGCTAATATTCGATAAATTTATTTTTGTCTATAGAAAGAATTTATTAATAGCCGCATAAGTAGATACTGATTTAAGTTTAGAAATCGCTTCTGTAGAATAATTGCGATTTGCTTGTGGACAAACTAGGAAGACAGCTATGTCGATAAAAAACAATAATGATTCTAGTGTAAACCTTCAGCGCCGGCGGATTTTGACCGGGGCGACAGGTGTTGTCGGAGCAGCCGGGGCTACCTTTTTAGCGGTTCCGTTTGTTAGCTCATGGCAACCTAGTGAAAAGGCCAAGGCCGCAGGGGCTCCGGTTGATGCAGACATTAGTAAGCTCAAGCCTGGCCAGATGTTGACCATTGAATGGCGTGGTAAGCCCGTTTGGGTTGTTCGCCGTACGCCAGAAATGTTGGCCAAGCTTCCTAGCTTAGATGACAGTTTGCGTGATCCGGCTTCAGCAGAATCGGTACAACCCGATTACTGTTTGAATCCATCACGTGCTGTAAAAGAAGAATATTTGATTGTGGTTGGCGTTTGTACCCATTTGGGTTGTGCTCCTTTGTACCGTCCGGCGATTGGTTCACCGGACGTTGGGGCCGATTGGCAGGGCGGATTCTTTTGCCCTTGTCACGGTTCCCGTTTCGATTTGGCTGGTCGCGTATTTAAATCGGTTCCTGCGCCGACCAACCTGGAAATCCCACCGTACCGCTTCTTAACCGACGCGGTAGTACGGATTGGGGAAGACCCAAGCGAACAAGGAGCAGCATAATGGCTGAATACGATACTTCAAACTCCCAAGCCAAGAGTGGCACGCTGCTCGGTTGGCTCGATCAGCGTTATCCGCTGATAAGCACATGGAACGCCCATATTGGCGAATACTATGCGCCGAAAAACTTTAACTTTTGGTATTTTTTCGGATCGCTTGCACTTTTGGTGTTGGTAAACCAGTTTGTGACTGGCATTTGGTTGACGATGAGCTATAAACCCAGTGCAGAAGAAGCGTTTAATTCGATTGAATACATCATGCGCGATGTTGAATGGGGTTGGTTGATTCGCTATATGCATTCGACCGGTGCCTCGGCTTTCTTTATTGTGATTTATTTGCATATGATGCGTGGTCTGATGTATGGCTCTTATAAGGAGCCGCGCGAACTGGTGTGGTTAATCGGGATGATGCTTTTCTTAGTCTTGATGGCCGAAGCTTTTATGGGATATTTGTTGCCTTGGGGACAAATGTCTTATTGGGGTGCGCAAGTAATTATTTCATTGTTCGGAGCGATTCCACTGATTGGACCGGATTTGGCGACTTGGGTACGCGGTGACTATATTATTTCAGACGCCAGTTTGAACCGTTTCTTTGCTCTGCATGTTATCGCACTGCCTTTGGTATTGTTGATTCTAGTGTTTATGCACATTGTGGCCTTGCACCGTGTGGGTTCAAACAACCCAGATGGAGTTGAGATTAAAAAGGTGAAGAATGAACAGGGCTTGCCGGTCGATGGGATTCCTTTCCACCCGTATTATTCAGTGAAAGACTCGATGGGCGCAGTTTTCTTTGCGATTCTGTTTGCGTTGGTGGTGTTTTATGTTCCTGAAGGGGGTGGCTTCTTCCTTGAACCGCCTAACTTTGAGCCAGCGGATCCACTGAAAACACCAGAACATATTGCACCGGTTTGGTATTTCACGCCTTATTATGCGATTTTGCGTGCCGTACCAGATAAGTTCTTAGGCGTTGTGGCAATGGGTGCCGCGATTATGTTCTTGTTTGCGATGCCTTGGCTTGATCGTTGTAAAGTGCGTTCAATTCGCTACCGTGGGTTGTCGTTTAAGTTGTTATTGGCAATGTTTGTGGTCTCTTTTATCATCCTGGGCTATTTGGGAACTCAACCCGCAACGCCTGAACTGACGTTGATGGCACAGATTTTCACTACCACCTATTTCTTGTTTTTCTTGATTTTGCCGTACACATCAGCGAGAGAAAAAACCAAACCGGTACCAGAGAGGGTCAAATAGATGAAATCTTGGATGCTATTGATTGGCCTGTTGACCTTGACGGTATCAGGTATGACGCAGGCGGCGGGTGGGCCCGCCATTGAGTTGGAAGATGCGCAAAATAATCTGCGTGATCAAGACTCTTTGCAACGCGGCGCAGTACTCTTCTCCAACTACTGCATGGCCTGTCATTCAGTGAAATACATGCGTTACAATCGCATTGCCCGCGATTTGGGTTGGAGTGATGAGCAGGTTTTGCAAAATATGACGTTTAACCAAGCTCGTGCAGTGGATCACGTTATGACCCGAATGCAGGCGGGGGTTTCAACGGAAATTTTGGGAACCGAGCCTCCTGATCTTTCACTGATGGCGCGCCTTAAGGGTCCAGACTATATCTACACCTTTTTGCGTGCGTACCAACTTGATGAAAATGGCAATTGGGACAACTCGGTTCTAAAAGGCACTTCCATGCCCAATGTATTAGAGTCGTTTCAACGTCATTCAACCCCAGAGGATTATGCTCAGGCGGCACGCGACATCACCAATTTCTTGGAGTATGTGGGTGAACCGGCTAAGCTTGAACGTTACGATTTAGGTTGGAAGGTGATTCTGTTTCTCCTAGTGCTTCTCTTGCTGACCTATTTACTCAAGCGCGAATACTGGCGCGATATTAAACACTGATCGTGATTCAGACGCTGGTCAAGGTCCTTAAGCCCGCATTTATGCGGGCTTTTTTATGTGGCTCAATTCTAAATTGAGTTCAGGCTATGGCTATAATAGGGCCACTCTTGAGCGCGCTTAGGCGCATATCGACAAGGAATTCCTTCTGATGGCTAAAGCCAAAATTGCTTATGTTTGTACCGATTGCGGTGCGGAATACGCCCAATGGGCTGGACAGTGCCAAGCCTGCAAATCTTGGAACACCTTAAAGGAATTGCGCCTGAGCAATGCGTCCAGCAAAAACACACGCACGGCCGGTAGCAGCTATAGCGGTGATGCAGGCTCGGTAGTACGTTCTTTAAAAGAGGTCGATTTAAGTGTGGTGCCGCGTATTGAAAGTGGCATGAGTGAGCTGGATCGTGTGCTCGGCGGCGGGATTGTTCCTGGTTCGGTGGTGTTGATTGGTGGCGATCCCGGGGTAGGTAAATCCTCGCTTTTATTGCAAGTTATGTGCGCGCTGAGTACTCGGATGGCCGTGTTATATGTAACGGGTGAAGAGTCTTTGCAGCAGGTTGCCAGTCGTGCGAAACGCATGGAGCTTCCTGATGAGCAGTTACGATTATTGACCCAGACCGATGTTGAAGCGATTGCTCAAGCGGCACAGGTGGAGGCGCCAAAGGTGATGGTGGTGGATTCGATTCAAACCATGCAGCTTGCGGAAGTCGGTTCAGCCGCAGGTGGCGTTTCACAAGTGCGTGAAAGTGCCGCCTTTCTGACGCGTTTCGCCAAACAAAATAATATTGCGATTTTTTTGGTGGGCCATGTCACCAAGTCTGGCGAGGTCGCCGGACCGCGCGTTTTGGAGCACATTGTCGATACGGTACTGTTTTTAGAAGGCCAATCCGACAGTCGCTTCCGTACCTTGCGTGCAATGAAAAACCGTTTTGGGGCCGTCAATGAGTTAGGCGTGTTTGCCATGACAGAGAAAGGGATGAAGCAAATTAAAAATCCATCTGCGATTTTCTTGAGTCGAGGAGATGAACCAGCACCAGGATCGGTGGTGATGGTGATTTGGGAAGGCTCTCGGCCGCTTTTGGTTGAGATTCAAGCCTTGGTTGATGAGTCGCCATATGGCGCCCCTAAGCGGGTTACGGTTGGTTTAGAACAGAATCGTCTGGCGATGTTGTTGGCGGTTCTGCATCGACACGGTGGTGTGCAAGCTGGAGATCAAGATGTTTATGTCAATGTGGTCGGTGGCGTCAAGGTGTTTGAAACCAGCGCGGATTTGGCTTTACTGTCGGCCATTTTATCGAGCATGCGCAATCGTGCCTTGCCACAGGAACTGATTATTTTTGGCGAAGTGGGATTGGCCGGTGAGATTCGTCCGGTGCCCAGTGGTCAAGAGCGATTATTTGAAGCGGCAAAACATGGCTTTAAGCAAGCGATTGTTCCGTTGACTAATGTGCCCAAAGCGGGGATTCCTGGGATGCAAATTACTGGGGTGCGCAGTTTGCAGCAGGCTTTAGATGCCTTGCCTTAGCCCTGATATTAGAGCATTCAGGCATAAACGAATTTGATTATGTGCATTTTTGTCAAAGGTAAAATAGCTGCCAGATTGGGCTCTTGACAACAACGGGCTCACTGAGGAGAGACAATGAAATTTAAAAAAAGCGTAATAGGATTGGGTATTCTGGGTGTTTCAGGTTGGGTGCAAGCCTCCGGATTTGCCTTAATTGAGCAGAGTGCCAGTGGGCAAGGTACCTCTTACGCCGGCGCAGCGGCCAGTGCGGAAGATGCAAGTATTCTGTGGTTTAACCCTGCGGGCTTAACCCAAGTTCAAGACAACCAGTTGATTGGCGCGGCCCATGTCATTGCACCGAGTGCCGCATTTCGCAACCAAGGATCCCGCATCGTTTTTAATCAAGAGCCTCTGCGCGGTGCAGATGGGGATGGTGCTCAAACCAGTGTCGTGCCAAATTTTTATTGGAAAAGCCGTTATCAAGATTTAGATTTTGGAGTGGGTATCAATGTGCCTTTTGGTTCGAGCATTGAATACGACCAAGACTGGGTCGGTCGTTACCATGCAGTCTATACATCGACTACCACCGTGAATATTAACCCAGCAATTGCTACGCGGCTAACGCCCAATCTTGCCTTCGGAATGGGCGTTAACTTTCAATACATCGATGTCAATCTAACGCAAAAAATTGATTTTGGTTTGACCTCTACCCCGCAAGAAAATGATGGCTATGCCGATTTGCAAGCCGATGGCTGGGGCTTGGGGTTTAATTTTGGTTTCTTATACACCTTTGCGAATCAAGCGCAGTTAGGCTTAAGCTATCGCTCGGAAATTGAACATCGGGCCGATGGCCGCGCTGACTTCACCGTGCCGACGAATGTGACCAGTGCACAATATGCCGACCAGTCGATTGAATCCAGCGTTACACTTCCAGCCACCGCTTCTATCAGTCTCGCCTATCCTTACGATTCACAGTTGACCTTGCTTGCGGATGCCACTTGGACGGGCTGGTCCAGCTTTGATGAACTGCGGATTGAATTTGCCAATAAGAGCGATTCGGTGCAGCCGGAGCAATGGCGTGATGTCATGCGGTATTCCGTTGGAGCGCTTTATCAGCTGTCGCCGCAATGGATTTTGCGCACAGGTTTTGCCTATGACCAAACCCCGATTCCGAACCCTACTTTGCGAACCCCGCGCATCCCAGACAGCGACCGACTTTGGCTGTCGATTGGAGCAGGATATCAATGGCAGAAAAATCTACGATTGGATGTGGCCTATAGCCATCTTTGGGGAGGGCAGGAGAAAATCGACGCCTTGGATGCCGATACCGAACAACATCGCTTAATCGGAACCTTTGATACCAAAGTGGATATTCTCAGCGCTCAGCTGGTTTGGAGTTATTAATGAATAATATTGTTTTACAGTCTTCTGTTTCGCGATTTAAACCCGCCATGCGCCACTCGATTTTCAGCGCGACACTGCTGGCGTTGATGATTGGGTTAAGTGGATGTGGTGGCAGTGATCAGAAGGTCAATCTGCAACCAACGGCCGCTACCGAAGATCAGCAAGCAGCCACCCGTGGCTCTGTAATTATGGATTTTGCTAACGGCGATATCCCGTTTCCGCACGATGCACTCTTCTTAGGTAGCGAAGATGGCACCCTGAATTTACCGGTTGCGAACGCATCGGACTTTAGTGACCCGCGCGTTGCCTTGAATACTCTGGATGGGTTTTCAACCAGTGCACCAATCAGTTTTAAGGTCAGTAAAGCGCTGGAAGTTCGGGATCAAAACCTCAATGGTGTGATTGATGGTCTGGAAACTTCGGTGCGGCTCTATCGCTTGGGGGTGGATGCTCAGGGACGACCAACGGTTGAAGCGACGCTGCAGCTGGGAGTGGATTACTTTGTTACAGTCGCGGATGCGCAGTCTGAAGCCAAAAATGTTGCAATCTTGCCATTGCGTCCTTTAGCGGCGCAAAGTCAGTATTTGATTACCGTCAATCAGGCGCTCATTGATCAAAACGGTCAAGCGCTTGGAAAAAGTTTGATTTATCAAGCGCTCTCTTCTGCGCAACCCTTACCGGATAGCCTGCAAGCCTTGGCTCCTTTGCAGCAACTGACGTTGGCACAGTTAAACGCGCTGCAGCAGCAAGGTCAAACAGTCGATAACGTGATTGCGTCATGGAGTTTTCGTACTCAATCTATTGCAACGGTCTTGAACGAATTGCAAAAAAAGCAAACGGCTAATCAAAGTTTAGAACTTGCCGATAGCGGTCTGGATACTCGTGCGGTTGGTGCAAGTGGGGCGGCTCAAATTTGGGTTGGAAAGATGACATTACCCTACTACGGCGGAGTGCCATCGCAAACTAATCCCAGTGCGCCTTTAAGTCAGTTTTGGCGTGCCGAAAATGGTGGTTTTTTAACGGCATTTAATCCGCAGGTACAAACCCAAACGCAGCAAACCATACCGGTTCTGATGACGGTACCCAAGGTGGGGACTAAGCCGGAGAGTGGGTGGCCCGTCGTTCTTTTTCAGCACGGTATTACACAAAACCGCACTAACCTTCTGGCGGTCGCTGATGCTCTCGCTGCGGCCGGTTTTGCGGCGGTTGCCATTGATATGCCTTTACACGGCGTGACCGACAGCCAAAATCCGTTTTATGCAGCCAATACGGAGCGAACTTTTAATGTCGATTATGACGGTGTTGCCGGTGCGGATCCTTCAGGAAATTATTTCATTAATTTTCGTAATCTTTTAGTGACCCGCGATAACCTTCGCCAAGCGGTGGCCGATTTGATTGAGCTGCGCTCTGCTTTAGAAAATCATGCCAGTGCCGGCTTATTGGATACGGCCCAGTTAAGTTTTGTTGGGCACTCTCTTGGCGCGATGGTTGGCGCGGTTTATCAAAGCTTGCAACCGAGTGATGCCGCGGTTTACGCCATGCCCGGCACACAAATGGCCTATTTATTGGCGGGTTCTGCGAATTTTGGGCCAGTGATTGCACAGGGCTTGCAAGCACAAGGAATTGAAGTGGGTTCTGCCGCTTACCAACAGTTTTTATTGGTGGCACAGACGGTAGTGGACTCGGCTGATCCGGTAAACGCGCTGCAAAATTTGGCGAATCCCAGCTTGTTGCTCAGTGTGGTGGGCGATGGTGCCGCAAATTTACCCGACCAGACTATTCCGAATCGAGTGTTTGGCGCACCCTTGGCGGGAACAGAGCCTTGGATTGCTTTGCAAGCCTTGCCTGCCGTCAGTGACAGCCAAGCGCTCCCAGCTGGAAAAGGGGTTTTACGATTTACCGATGGGGATCATGCCTCTATCTTGTCACCTGCGGCAAGTCCTATCGTGACGCAGACGATGCAAGAGGCGATGGCCAGTTTTTTGCAAAGTCGAGGAATGGCGGTGCAGGTTTCTCAAAACAGTGACCTGCAATAAAGCGCCTCTTAAAGGTGAGAACAGTCTTTCATAAAAAAACCGGCAGAATTTCAGCCGGTTTTTTTATAGGTAGGCAAGTGCCAAAACGAATTTTAGCGCTGGGGAATTTGCAGATAGCTTTGCCATTGCTCAAACAGCTCTGGCGTGGTTGCAGCCACAGCCGAGCGCTTTTGTACCTTGGCGGTAAAGACGGATTCACCGTCTAGGGTACAACTTTGCCCGCCGGCCTCATGCAAAATCAGGTAACCGGCGGCATAGTCCCAAAGATGCTGCGAGCCATGAAGATATAGGTGGCCGCGCCCCGCCGCAACCCAGCACCAATCCAATGCCACCGAGCCAAAGCTGCGTTGAGACCCATAAGGGTTATCTTGAATAATGCGAATCGCCAGCTCGGGTTCTAGGCGTTTAAAGTCAATTAAACCACTGGTTTGTTTGAGTGTTTTTTTGGCGGTTTTGGCAATCAATTGCTGGTCGTTGAGCTCTGCCCCCTGGCCTAAACGCGCGGCAAACAGTTCATCACGGTCTGGATCATAAACCAAGCCGACAACCAGGCGGCCTTGAATCAACAGCGCCAAGGAAGCCGAATAGACCGGAATGCCACTGGCAAAATTGCTGGTACCATCAACCGGATCAAATACCCAGCAGCCAAAAGGATTTTGCAACGCGGCTTCTTGTTCCGCCGCTGTCATCTCTTCGCCTAAAAAAGCAAATTCCGGCCAGTGCTGCCGTAAAAAATGCTGGGTGTGTTTTTGCATTTGTAAATCCGCTTCGGTCAGCAGACTGCCATCTTGTTTCTCTTGAAAGCTGACTTGGCGAAAGCGGCTGCGCATCTCTTGATCACCAAGTCGGCGCAGGCCGTTTTTGAGCAGTTGCCAAGTACCGACTTGGCTGAAAGGGTGTTTAATCATGGGTGGCATGTCTTATTTTAGGCTCAGTGTAAAAAGAGAGTTTGACTTGTTCTATCGCATTTTTAGAGATTTTTGTGACCTCAAATACGTAGTCGTCGACCTTAATGCAGGTCCCTAACGGTGGGATGAATTCAAGCGTTTCTTGAATTAAACCATTGATGGTTTTGGGGCCATCGGTTGGTAGGTCGAGTTCGTAGAGTTTGTTGAGGTCACGAATGAACTCAGAGGCATCAATCAGCATACAGCCGTCTTCAAGCATTTCGACGGTTTCGATAATCGGTTTGGCCTTGGAGTCGGTGGACAGTTTGCCGACAATTTCTTCCAGCAAATCTTCCATAGTCAGTAAGCCTTGCAAATCGCCGTATTCATCGACAATCAATGCCATGCGTCGCTTCTTCTGATTGAACTTGCCAAGCTGAACGCTCAGGGAGGTGGTCTCGGGAATAAAGTACGCCGGACGGGTAATTTTCACCAGGTCTTTTAGGCTCACATCGGCACGCATCAGCAAGGGCAGGGCGCGGCGTAGGTTTAAAATGCCGATCAGCTCTTCATCCAGAGAGCCTCGATAGAGTGGCACTCGGGTGTAGGGGGATTTTTGCAACTGTTTGAGGATTTCTTCAAATGGCTGTTCTAGGTCGATGGCAAAAATGTCTTGTTTAGGTACCATGACATCTTCAACGGTGACACTTTCCAGCTGCAAAACGCTGCTGAGCATGGAACGATAGTGTGCCGGCAGTTGGCTGGTCGCTTCATTGATAAGTGTTTGTAATTCTTCTGGGCTGAGCGAGTGGCCGTCTTGGTGGTGCTGAACCTTGACACGAAACAGGCGCAAAAAATTGTTAGCAAAAAAATTGACCAACCAGACCAGAGGCAACAAAATTTTGAGCAAGGGTGTCAGAATAAAGGCAGCGGGGTAGGCAATTTTTTCAGGGTAAAGAGCGGCGAGTGTTTTGGGAGCCACTTCCCCAAATACCAAAATGACCATGGTCAGTAAGCCTGCCGCCAGTGCAATGCCGGCTTCGCCGATGAGTTTCATGGCGATGATGGTGGCAATCGATGAGGCTAAAATATTGACAAAATTGTTCCCCAACAAAATCACGCCCAAAAGGCGGTCGGGCTTTTCGAGCAACTTAGAGACGAGAATTGCCCCTTTGTGGCCGGATTTAACCTTGTGTTTGAGGCGATAGCGATTGAGTGCCATCATGCTGGTTTCTGAGCTGGAAAACATGCCAGAGAGAATCACCAGCACCCCTAAGATGCCAAACAGAACGGAAATATCGAGAGAATTCAAGTAAGTACCATTTGCGTAAATAGAGGGGCTAAATTATAAGGGTTGAAGGGCGAGATACAAAGCCCGATTACACTGCGTCTCTTAAGTTTAATCATACAGAACGTGCAGAATCAACTCCGTACCAATAAAGCTGATAATCAACAGCGCATAAGCCCACACTATATAACGAACCGCTTTTTGTCCGCGCCAGCCTGAGCGATAGTGGCCAATCAAAAACCAACCGTAAACCAGCCAAGAGAGTATCGCGAAAAAGGTTTTATGAACTAAATGTTGAGCAAATAGGTCTTCAACAAAAAACGCACCGCTGAGGAGGGCAAAACTGAGCAGAACAAAGCCAATCACGACCAGCTTTAACATTAACTGTTCCATTTCCTGTAAAGGTGGCAGAGCGCGCATGAGGTTGCTAAGTTGCTTTTTACGAAAACGTTGCTCTTGAATGGAGTACAAAATGGCCTGCGCGGTGGCAATGCCGAGCATACTGTAAGCCGCAATCGAAATCAGAATGTGGCTACCCAGTGCAACCGGTAACTCAACGGTTGCTTGAAAACCAATCGGTAAGAGTGCCGTCAGGGTTGCCATCGGAAAAACAAAAATACCTAGGGTTTCGCAAGCCGTTTTTAGACTTAAATAAAGCAAAATCAAACTCGCTAAGAGCGCAATCATCGAAATGGCATTGCTGAGACTGAAAGCAAAATGCCCCTGCCAAAGCGTTTGACTGAGCGAAAATAGGTGCAACAAGGTGGCAATGCTAACGAGGAACAAAATACGATGACGTTGAAAAGTGCCATCGAGACGATCGACCCAACGGATTTTGCGCCAAATAAAAAGTGTGGCAAATAAGTATAGAAGACTGGCGGACAGTGCAGTAAAGCTACTCAGTAGCATAGGATTCCCTTGTTGAACTCAGCTCAGCAAAACACTGACTGAGCAACCTATTGAGTGGAGTCGCGCGGTAACGCGGAAACGTCAACACGACATAATGAAATGTTTATAATAGCGGAATTATTTTTTGATGAGAAGAGCACGGTTTTCGTGCTGAAAACAAAAGACGCCTTAATTGTGAAAAAAGGCGCTTTGTGGAGCCAATCATGTTTGACAATTTATCGGAACGTTTAAATCGAACGTTAAAAAATTTAAAAGGCCAAGGCCGCTTAACCGAAGCGAATATTAGCGACGCCTTGCGCGATGTACGTCGCGCACTGCTAGAGGCCGATGTGGCCTTAGCGGTAGTCAAATCCTTTATCAATAAGGTGCAAGCGCGTGCGATTGGTCAGGAGGTTTCAACCAGCCTAAATCCAGGCCAAGCCTTTATTAAAATCGTCAAAGACGAACTGACGATGGTCATGGGTGAACAGGCTTCGCCCCTTAACTTTAAAGTAGAGCCGCCAGCGGTGATTATGATGGCTGGCTTGCAGGGGGCGGGGAAAACCACCTCCGTCGGTAAACTGGCCAAATGGTTGGTTGAGCGCGAAAAGAAAAAAGTCATGGTGGTCTCGGCCGACGTTTATCGTCCGGCTGCAATCAAACAGCTCGAAACACTCGCCGCTCAGGTGGGTGTGGAGTTTTTTCCTTCCAGTGCGGATCAAGATCCGATTGAAATTGCGCGTAACGCGCGGATTGAAGCACGCAAAAAATTTATCGATGTCCTGATTCTTGATACCGCCGGCCGTTTGCACATTGACGAAGAGATGATGGGCGAAATCCAGCGTTTGCATCAAGCCATTGAGCCAACGGAAACTCTGTTTGTGGTCGATGCGATGACCGGCCAAGATGCGGCGAATACAGCTAAGGCGTTTAACGATGCTTTGGCGCTAACAGGCGTCATTCTGACCAAAACCGACGGGGATGCACGCGGTGGGGCGGCCTTATCGATTCGAGAAATCACGGGCAAACCGATTAAGTTTTTGGGTGCGGGTGAAAAAACCGATGCCCTTGAACCTTTCCATCCAGAACGGATGGCGGGACGCATTCTGGGCATGGGCGATGTACTGAGTTTGATTGAAGAGGCGGAAGCCAAAATCGATCGCACCCAAGCAGAAAAGTTTGCCAAAAAATTGCAGAAATCTGGTGAGTTTGACCTTGAGGACTTTTTGGAGCAGCTGCAGCAGATTAATCGCATGGGCGGAATCAGTGGCATGTTAGGTAAGTTGCCAGGTATGGGGCAGTTAAAAGGCCAAGTTGACAATGATCGTGCCGAAAAAGAGTTCAAGCGTCTGGCCGCCATTATTCATTCAATGACGCCGAATGAACGCCGTTTCCCAGCGGTGATTAAAGGCTCGCGTAAACGTCGAATTGCAGGCGGATCTGGCACATCGGTGCAAGAGGTCAACAAATTGCTGAAGCAGTTTGGCGAAATGCAGAAGATGATGAAAAAAGTATCAAAAGGTGGAATGAAGAACATGATGCGCGGTTTGGCTGGAAAGCTGCCGCCCGGTTTGGGTGGCGGCCTTCCGCCGGGAATGCGCTAAATTAGACCAGGCTTCCGGCTGATTTCAGCACACGTGAGACAGAGCGGTGAGGCTAAGTCATAAAGTTCGTGCTTCCTTGTCTTGCTTATTGGCCGCGACTTCTCTATAATCGCGGCTTTCTATTTTTTGCGTTTTGCAAAACCTTAAAATAGTGATTTACGAGAAGAAATTGTTGGGGGTATTTGCCTCTCATCGCCTGATTAAATAAGGAAAAGTATATGGTAGTAATTCGTTTGGCTCGCGCCGGTTCTAAAAAACGTCCTTTTTACAAAGTCGTTGTTGCTGATCAACGTTTTAAAGCAACAGGCCGCTTCATTGAGCAAGTTGGTTTTCATAACCCAGTCGCTCGTGGTCAAGAAGAGAAAACTCGTATTGATCAGGCGCGCGTTGATCACTGGATTTCTCAAGGCGCTCAGATGAGCGATCGCGTTAAGAGCATCGTAAAAAACGCCTAATCCGCTTTTAGCTGAATTTTGGCAGGCAGGGAACAATGCAATCTATTCCAGAGAATTTATTACTTGTCGGCCAAATTAATGGCGTATTCGGGGTTCAGGGTTGGGTAAAAATTTATTCCGACACTGAGCCTCGTGAAAATATTTTTCGCTATTCGCCATGGTGGATAAAACACCGTGGCCAGTGGCATGCGGCGAAAGTCGAAGATTTCAAAGGGCAAAACGGCGGAAAAGCGCTGGTTGCCAAGCTCGATTTAATTGATGACCGAGAAGTTGCCCGTGAATATATGGGATGTGATATTGCGATTGAACGTAATCAGTTGCAACATCATGCCGATGAATTCTACTGGATTGATCTAATTGGTTGTCAAGTGGTCAACTTACAGGGGGAGACTCTGGGTGAGGTGGTCGATTTGATCGAGACCGGTGCGCATGATGTTTTGCGGGTAAAAGGTGCAACAGAAGAGTTGATTCCGTTTGTTCCAGATACCTTTATTATTGAAATTGATCAGGCAGCCAAACGCATTACAGTGGATTGGCAGGCGGAAGCTGAGTGAGATTCGATGTTATCACCCTGTTTCCGGAGATGTTTAGTGCGCTGAGCGAATCTGGAATCAGCCGCCGAGCCTTACAAAACCAGCTTTATGCTTTGCAGACATGGAATCCGCGTGATTTCACACATGATCGGCATAAAACTGTGGATGATCGGCCATACGGTGGTGGGCCTGGCATGGTGATGCTGTATCAGCCTCTTAAGGAGGCGCTGGATGCCATTCAGCGAGCGCAGGCAGAGCAGTCTTATGTGATTTATCTTTCGCCTCAGGGTCAGCCTTTGACTCAGCAGCGGGTAGCACAGTTAGCGCAACTGCCTTCCATTACTTTGTTGTGCGGTCGTTACGAAGGCATCGATGAACGTCTGTTGGCGACAGAGGTGGATGAAGAGATTTGCATTGGCGATTTTGTGGTCAGCGGTGGTGAACTGCCGGCGATGATGTTGATGGATGCTATGATTCGTTTACTTCCTGGTGCACTGGGACATAGCCAATCTGCCGAACAGGATTCCTTTAGCGATGGCCTGTTAGATTGTCCACATTACACTCGTCCAGAAGTGATTAATGGTATGGCGGTTCCAGAAGTTTTACTTAATGGAAACCATGCCAAAATCGCCGCTTGGCGGGAGCAACAAAAGCGGTTGCGTACTGAGCAACGGCGACCAGACTTACTGCTGCGGCCGTCAGAAGACCCACAGTCGTCAGTCTGTTCTTAGGTCTGCCTAAGAGACAATTTGGATTCAACCTCTGGCGCCTTGCTGCGTTCTTAAAGTTGGATAAAGTTTACAGGGGCAAAATCCCTGCGGCCAGCATAACTTGGCCAATTTATGGAGTAGCTTAGAATGAGCGATATCATTAAAAAGATTGAAGCTGAACAAATGACAAAAGAAATCCCTGCGTTTGCACCTGGGGATACGGTTGTGGTTCAGGTTAAAGTAAAAGACGGTAACAACGAGCGTCTGCAAGCGTATGAAGGTGTGGTCATTGCGATTCGTAATCGTGGTTTGAACTCAAACTTTATCGTTCGTAAAATCTCTCACGGTGTTGGTGTTGAGCGTACGTTCCAAACTTACAGCCCGTTGGTGGATAGCATTACGGTGAAACGTCGTGGTGATGTGCGTCGTGCGAAACTGTACTACCTACGCAATCTGTCTGGTAAGGCCGCGCGTATCCGCGAAAAAGTGTAATTTTGAGGGTCAAACCTTAAATTGCCTTTGTTTGAAAAACCCCGCCTTGCGGGGTTTTTTGTTTTTGTCTTAACGACCATTCCTCTGCTGGAGAATAGACGATGACAGCGCTTTTGCCTTTAGAAGCTTTTCTGGATTATCTTGCCTATAATCAAGGGCTTAGCGCTAATACTTTAGACGCCTATCGAACCGATTTGCAGCGTTTTAATCTGTGGTTAGGGCAGCAGTCAAGGCCGTGGCAGGAGCTCGGCGCTGTCGAATTGGAATCTTTCTTAGTGCAGGCGATGAACGGTTATCAATCCAGTTCCAGTGCACGTTTGTTAAGCAGTCTGAAGCGCTTTTATCGCTGGGCTCAACAGCAAGCTTTGTTAACGGAGGATCCCTTAAGCCAGCTTCGGGCACCAAAAGTCCAACGTAAAATCCCTCAGGTTTTAAGTGAAAAGCACATTGAAAGTTTATTGGCTGCCCCGGATTTATCTACGCCTTTGGGATTGAGAGACCAAGCGATTTTGGAGTTAATGTACGCCAGCGGTTTACGGGTGTCAGAAGTGGTGGAATTGCCGTTTGAACAGTTAAATTTAAATGCGGGTGTGGTGCAGGTAACGGGTAAGGGGGCCAAAGAACGGATTGTGCCGATTGGTCAATGGGCCGCAGAGAGTTTAGCGCGGTATTTGCAGCAGGCGCGCCCGGTCTTAACGCTCGGAAAAACCGTTCCAACGCTTTTTGTGTCGCGATTAGGGAGGCCAATGACGCGACAAACGCTATGGCATCGCGTGCGACAGTTGGCACAAAAAGCCGGTATCGTGAGCGAACTTTCGCCACACGGATTGCGCCATGCGTTTGCCACCCATCTTTTGAATCACGGTGCCGATTTGCGCAGTCTGCAACTACTTTTAGGACACAGTGATCTTTCTACCACCCAAATCTATACCCAAGTGGCTAAGCAGCGTTTGCAAGCTTTGCACCGTCAACATCATCCACGCGCTTAAGCCTCTGTCTCGGCGTGTGAGTTGGATGAATCTGGACGAAGATATTGATTGAGCACGCGTAAAAGTTCGGGCATAACCAGTGGCTTGGTCAAGTAGTCGTTCATCCCCGCGTCTAAAAAGCGTTCTCGATCGCCAAGCATAGCGTTTGCGGTCAGAGCAACGATGACTCTCGGTGCTTGCTTGCTCTGTTGCTCTAGGCGTCGAATCCGTTGTGTGGTTTCGATGCCATTTAAGTTCGGCATATTTTCATCCATGAAAATCAGATCGAAGTCTTGTTGTTCAATCGCCGCAAGGGCTTCCAGTCCATCTTGTACGGCGACATGCTTGATCTGTAATTTTTTGAAAATTGCGCCCATTAGCATCTGATTGGTTGGGTTGTCTTCAACCAGCAAGATGGTGCCTGTTAAACGTGGATTTTGTCGGAGATTGAGGGGTTGAGTGGTTTGGATGGCTACAGGCGTTACCGCCGGAGCGGGAATGCTGAAATAAAATTGGCTGCCTTCGCCTAAGCGCGAACTGACTTTGAGGTGGCCACCAAGTAAGGCAATCAAGCGTGCGCTAATGGTCAGGCCTAAGCCAGTTCCACCGTATTTGCGCGTGGTCGAGGTTTCTGCTTGCGCGAAGGCTTCAAACACTTTCTTTTGTGCCTGACGGCTCATGCCAATGCCTTGATCTTCAACTGCGATGCGCAGCCAACCGGGATGATAGTCCACCTCTAAATGAATGCGCTTGCCAGCTTCAGTAAACTTCACGGCATTTGATAAGAGATTGGAGAGCACCTGTTTTAAGCGCAGTGCATCGGTATGAATGGCTGCGGGTAAGGTTTCGGCAAAGTGAACGCTGAATTGCAGGTGCTTTTCGTTGCAGCGCGCGCGAAACAATTCGGCCACGGCATTGAGTTCGCTAATCGGGGCAAAGTCAATCGGATCAATGCTGAGTTTGCCGCTTTCAATTTTGCTTAAATCTAGGATGTCGTTAATGATCGCCAGCAAAGTTTGGCTCGACTGTTGAATGGTGTGTAGGTAGTGTTGGCTTTCGCTGTCCAATGGCTTGGTTTGCAAAAGATCGATAAAGCCGACAATCGCATTTAAGGGCGTGCGAATTTCATGCGACATATTGGCTAAAAACAGATCTTTGGATTTGGTAGCCTGTAGGGCGCGATCTTTCTGCTTTTGCAAGTCTTGATTGACCCGCTCAAAGGCACTGATGTCTTGCATGGAAACAATGTAGCGCTCTGCGTGTGCCGATTTTTTAGCATGGAGCTGAAAAATGGATTCCGTACCTAAATAATTGAGTTTGGCTTTGTGAATTTGTTGTGGGTGTTGTGCCACGTATTCAATCCAGTTTTGCTCATCAAATCGGTAGGTATATCCCGGTTGTTTGATAAAAAGATCGCAGATGCAGCGATAGTCTGCTTGAAAAGCCGCAAGATTAGGGTACTCCTTAAAAAAATGAAAAAAGCCGCCGCTGACATCCAAAATCCGCTCGCCATCACTGACTAAGATGATGTTTTCTTGAGAGTCAAGCAGATCGCGCCCGTAAGCTGTGATTTGTGCCACTTCTTGTTGGCGTTTTTTCAGACTGCGCAAAAGCCAACCAAAAGCTAAGAGGCTGTATCCAAGCAGTGTAATGAGCAGAATGGTTTGTTGCGTTGCAAAGCGCTGTTGCCGTTGTTGAAGATGCTGCAGGGTTTGATCTTGCTGCGCTTGTTGATTTTGATAGTGAGCAGTTTGTGCCGTGGCGTAGGCTTGGTGAAGCGCTTGCAGCCGTTGCTGGAGGCGATTTTGTAAAGCCGTATCGGTTTGTGTTAAGTTTGCGGGCAAGCCGTCCAGAAAGTCTTGAAGCGCAGCGGCTTTTTGCTGTACTTCTGGAGGAGAGGTCGCGTGGATTTGATTTAAATTGGTCCAAGGCTCTAGTTTGAATTGTCCAGAAATAGACCACTGATGTGCTTGTTCGCTCAGGCGATTGAGCTGCTGTTGAAGGTTCAACTGGGCCAAACGTTGTTGTGGTAATTGTTGTAGCAGGGTACGTTGCTCAAGCGCGAGCGGGTATTGAAAGTGATGCAACGCGAGCGTGGCTAATAAGATTAAAAGCCAAACCGAGAAGCTCAAAATGGCTTTTTGAGGGCTATAGGTAAATAGGCTGGGTTGGGTTGGCACGGGTTGCCACATAAGCGACTCTCTGGGTTGGCAAACACGAAGGTAAGGGGTGGCGTCAAGCGGTCTATTATCGCTGTCTTAACCGAAAAATTAAGGGTTTTTAAAGAGTTGGCGGCGGCCTTTTGAAAAAAAGTTGATTTTGGCATGGTATATTGATGCGGTTTAGCAAAGGACTCGCTTTGGATTTTAGCGGCTCAGCCTTTTTTATTTTTACCGTTTAGGATGTAACAATAGTGAAAAAACAAACTCTGGTTGGCGGTCTGTTGACAGCCTCTTTTCTGCTTAGTCTGCCGTTGAACAGCGCCCTTGCAAATACCCAAACCGAGACAGCGGCGATTGAAAAACGGCTACAAGAAATCATTCCCGGCTTGCAAAACCCAAAGATTGATGCGACTCCGGTAAAAGGTCTGTATCAGGTATTACTTGGTATGGAAGTGGTGTACATGAGTGCGGATGGCCAGTTCTTGATGCAGGGCGATCTCATTGATTTGAAAAATAAGGTCAATTTAACCCGAGAAGTGACCCTTAAAGAACGTCGCGATGCGTTGGCCACTATTCCAGAAGCGTCGATGCTGATCTATCCGGCTGAAGCTAAGGCGTCAAAAAAAGCGACCATTACCGTTTTTACCGACATTCAATGCCCTTATTGTAAAAAACTGCATCTGGAAATTCCTGAGTTGAATAAAGCGGGGGTGACCGTTCGTTATCTCGCCTATCCTCGCGCGGGCATCGGTTCGGAATCTTATCAAGAAGCCGTAGCTGTTTGGTGTGCGGATAAACCGGTTGAAGCCATGGACCTTGCCATGAAGGGACAAAAGGTGGCGACCAAGACGTGTGAGAATCCGGTTGAACAACACATGCAATATGCGCAAGCGTTTCAAGTGAACGGTACTCCCAATATTCTGTTGGAGGACGGCACTTTGATTCCGGGCTATGTCCCCGCAGCGAAGTTGTTGGAAGAGATTTTTGCCAAGGGCGAAAAATAACGCTTTGCTGAATTGACGGTATAAAAAAACCCTCAAAATGAGGGTTTTTTTGTCTATCAGTACCACGATGTTGTTTGTTTAAATTTCGCCCCAGCGCTTGCGCTTGGTCGGTAGGCGGAAGAAACGGCCGAGTAACAGACCCAAAAGTAAAACGCCACCGCCGGTCAAGAACCATTGACGTTTTACCGAGTCTTCGGATTGGTCAATTTGCTCGCTCATAATCGCATTTTGACTTTCAATTTCGCTTAAACGCAGCTTCATGGCTTTATTCTCTTCATCCAAGGCTACTGCATTGGTGGAGATGGATTTGAGATGCTCCAGCTCTTGGCTGAGTTCAAATTTTTCCTGTTTGACACTACCAAGTTCGTTGCTGGCGGTTTCAAAACGCTCTTTCAGAGTGCTGAGCTCCAACTGAAGGCTGTTAAATTTTTCTTCCACCTTGTTGGTTTTTTCAATTTGTTCCTGAAGACGTAATTTGGCAATCGGTTGATTCTGCAGCATGCTGGTTTCAATCCAGCCAGTGCTGGTGGTTGAGCCTTTGCTGTATTCGATATTCGCCCAGCCATCTTGGTTAACCTCAAGGATTCGCACCGCTGTGCCAGACGGTAATAGTTGCGAAATTTTAAACTTATAACCCGCGCCACGGCGAACAGGTACATCAATATCATCGGTGATGTAGTTGGTGTAGCCTGAAGGTTGCGCTTGCACAATCGGACTAACCGCTAACCCTAAGCTGCCGCTTAGCAGTAGTATTGCAAAAATTTGTGTGCCGCTGCGCGGCGACGGTTTAGAGTGCGCTAATTTTGTCATACTGTGCCTCAAGGTTGGTGAGAGCGCTCTGATTCTCCGCCAGCTTTTCACGCTCTTTAATCACGACAGCTTCTGGGGCCTTAGCCACAAAACTATCGTTACTGAGTTTGGCGCTTACCCGAGCGATGTCGCCTTGTAATCGTTGAATCTCTTTACCCAAACGCGCCAGCTCGGCTTCTTTGTCGATCAGGCCGGCCATTGGAATCAGAATTTGCATCTCGCCAACCAGTGCCACGGCCGATTCCGGCGCTTCTTGACCCGTTTGCAAAATCTCAATCGTGGCTAATTTGGCTAAACTCTGCAAGAAAATAAGGTTGTTATTTAACCAGCTTTGGTCTTGAGAGTTCAAGCCTGTCAGTAAAACAGGTAAACTTTTGCTTGGAGAGATGTCCATTTCAGAGCGAATTTTTCGCACGCCAATAATGAAGTTTTTCACCCATTCCAGTTCAGCGATTGCGGCCATATCGATTTTGTTGTCTTCAGCTTGTGGATAAGGCTGTAACATAATGGTATTGCCGTGTTTGCCAGCTAGAGGCGCTACCGCTTGCCAAGCTTCTTCAGTAATAAATGGCATAACTGGGTGTATTAAACGCAATAGCGCTTCTAGAACGCGAACCAAAGTCTGGCGCGTTCCACGTTTGGCCGCATCCGAAGAGTCCTTGGTCAGAATCGGTTTGGCGAGTTCTAGGTACCAATCGCAGTACTCGTTCCAAGTAAATTCATAAAGGGCATTGGCCGCCAAATCAAAACGGTAGCTATCAAAATGGCGCGAGACTTCTGTTTCCACTTGTTGCAAGCGTGAAATAATCCAGCGGTCGGCTAAGGAGAGCTCAATTGGTTGCGCAGCATCGACCCCAGTGTCAAAGCCTTCGGTGTTCATAAGAACATAGCGTGTAGCGTTCCAGATTTTGTTACAAAAGTTGCGATAACCCTCTGCACGCTGTAAATCAAAACGAATATCTCGACCCGTTGATGCCAGTGAGGCAAAGGTAAAGCGAATGGCATCGGTACCGTGAGCTTCGATGCCCTCTGGGAATTGGCGGCGGGTGGCTTTATCGATTTTGGCCGCTTTTTCCGGTTGCATCATGCCGTAGGTTCGTTTGGCCACCAGTTCTTCTAGGTTAATGCCGTCAATCAAGTCGATTGGATCCAGTACGTTGCCTTTGGATTTTGACATTTTTTGCCCTTCACCATCGCGCACGAGTCCGTGGACATACACCTGTTTAAAAGGCACTTCGCCCGTGAATTTCAAGGTCATCATAATCATTCGTGCGACCCAGAAAAAGATGATGTCAAAACCGGTGACCAGAACAGAAGTGGGGTGGAACATTTCCAGTTCTTTGGTTTTTTCCGGCCAACCCAATGTTGAGAAAGTCCAGAGTGCGGAAGAGAACCAAGTGTCCAGCACATCGTTATCCTGTTTGAGCGTCACCGAGCTGGAGAGTTGGTGGGTTTCACGCACTTCGTTTTCTGAGCGGCCAACATAGACCTTGCCGGCATCGTCATACCAGGCTGGAATACGATGGCCCCACCAGATTTGTCGAGAGATACACCAGTCTTGAATGTTATTCATCCATTCAAAGTAGGTGTTTTCCCAGTTTTTAGGCACAAACTCGATGTCGCCATTTTTCACCGCATCAATGGCGGGTTTGGCCAGTGCTTCAACAGCGACATACCATTGATCGGTTAGGAAGGGCTCGATTACCGAATGCGAACGGTCGCCTCGCGGTACCATCAGGGTGTGCGGTTTGATGCTGTCAAGTAAGCCAAGCGCGTCGAAATCAGCAACAATGTGCTTACGAGCTTCATAGCGGTCCAAGCCACGGTATTTTTCCGGCGCTTCATCGTTAATCGCGGCATCCACGGTTAGGATGTTTAACATCGGCAGGTTATGGCGTTTACCGATTTCATAGTCATTGAAATCGTGCGCAGGAGTGATTTTCACACAGCCGGTTCCAAACGCTTTATCGACGTAGTCGTCGGCAATAATTGGAATTTCACGACCGACGAGCGGCAGAGTGATGGTTTTGCCAATCAGGTGTTGATAACGTTCGTCTTCAGGATGTACCGCAACCGCTTGGTCGCCGAGCATGGTTTCTGGGCGAGTGGTCGCAACCGTTAGATGTCCGGAACCATCGCTTAGCGGATAGCGAAAGTGCCAAAGATTGCCTTGCTCTTCTTCAGAAATGACTTCTAAATCGGAAACGGCAGTATGTAAAACGGGGTCCCAGTTGACTAACCGTTTACCACGATAAATCAAGCCTTCTTGATACAGCCGGACAAACACTTCTTTGACGGCATTTGATAGGCCATCGTCCATGGTGAAACGTTCACGGCTCCAGTCGGGCGACGCGCCCATCCGGCGTAATTGCTGGGTAATGGTGCCGCCGGATTCTTCTTTCCACTCCCAGATTTTTTCAATAAACTGCTCGCGTCCTAAATCGTGACGGCTTAGGCCTTTTGCGGCTAATTGGCGCTCAACGACCATTTGCGTGGCGATACCGGCGTGGTCTGTACCGGGTTGCCAAAGCGTGTTTTTACCGCGCATTCGGTTCAAACGAATCAGGGTGTCCATAATGGTGTCTTGAAATGCATGACCCATATGCAAAGAGCCGGTAACGTTCGGCGGGGGAATCATAATGCTGTAAGGGTCGGCCGAGCGGTTGTAGCTGGGCTTGAAATAACCTTGGTTTTCCCAGGTTTGGTACCACTTAGTTTCAATTGCGTTTGGGTCGAAATGCTTATCCATAAAAGCCTTAGTTCACTCAGTCAAGTTTGCAAAAAATAATCGCCAGATTATAACAACCCCTCATAGGCTTGTCATAGCTAAGTGGCTGAAGAAGGCAAGTTGCGCGCTGAGCGCGCAGAGGAATTAGAGATTGAGGGGTTGCAATACCGAGGCTTGGGTCTGTTCGCCTTGCGCTTGCAGACTTAAACGCGCATCGCTTTGCATCAGGATACGGGTTTGTTGCATCAGATTTTGCGCGTAGTCGCTTTCATTCAATTGACTGAGAGAAGCCGGCGAATTGGCCGAGAGTGTTTCAAGACGACTTAAACTTTGACCAATGGTTTCTGCGAGCGTTTGTTGCTCAGAACTCAATTGCGCCCGGCCTTGGTCAATGATTTGCAATGCCGAGCCGAGTGTTTGTAAAGTCTGTTCGGCGGCTTGAGGCGTTGCAATACTGTTTGGCTCCAATCCTAAAGTTTCCGTTGTGAAGCTGGATGGGGTGAGCGCACTTTGGTTACGACTATCTGCCAGTCTTTCTTGACCGACAGTTGTATCGGTTAGCCCATTGTTATCCGCAGTTTGGTTCAGGGTGTTGAGTGTGGCGGCAAAAGTTTGATTAAGCGCGGCTGGCGTAAAATTAGTTGGATTCGCGCGCGCTTGTTCCGCGAGGCGAGTGATTTGTTCCAATCCGGAACGGATTTCCAAATTGACGGCCTCTGCGGTTTGTAGATTAGCGACTGAGCTCAGGGCATCGCGAATCTGACTGTCTTGGTTTAAGCGCAAACCCTCTGAGCGGTTTACGGTGATAGCGGGTTCTGTGCGGTCAAGGAGCCCCGAAGTTTCGCGATTAGGCGGCATTGCCGTCGCACGATTGGGCTCCGCTAGGGGGGTGTAGGCGGCCAACAGGGAGGCATTATCTATGGAAATCGGCATGGTATGATCTCCTCTCTAAAAAGTTGAATTTATCTTACGCTCTTTGCGTATAAGAAAAAAGAAAAAGGAGTGCAAATGTCTTGTTGTTCAGGGGGTTACTGTAAGTTTGAATTTCCTCCGGGGCCACCATTGGTCGATGATCCGGTCAGTAACTTGCAGGCAAAGTATCAGTTTTTGCCCTACGGAACCCTGTTGCAAGCAGGAGAGGTGGTGCGGATTTGGATGGAGTCTGGTAAGACCGAGACGGTGCTGATTGACCAGAAAATTGCGCTGGAGGTTTCTCCGGGAGCGCTCAGGCCGTTAGGCTCGACCTTAGAGCCCATTCCATGGCAACTGGTGGCTTATGACTCGGGGTTGGATGCCGAGGAAATGCAGAATTGGTATGCCCATCCATTGCGCAATCCAAACGAAACTCCAGTGCTGTTGGTCTATGGCCATCTGCTTAAACCGAAGCCCACCTGGAAAACGCGTTGGCTGAGCTTTTTATATCGAATGCGTACGCTAGGCTCCTCTTAAGCGCGCTTTTCTTAAGCGCGCTTTGTTATCCTCTAAAAAGTGGAGGCATAAAAAACCCCGCCGAGGCGGGGAAATACGCTTACCGAGGAGCTGGGCAAACATCGTTGATTCAATTTAGGCTTACTTAGTGAACTCTGGGTAAGCTTCCATTCCACATTCTGCTTGGTCAGCACCGTTGTACTCATCTTCTTCAGAGATACGGATGCCCATGACCGCTTTCAAAATTCCCCAGACAATCAAGCTTGTGATGAAGACCCAAGCAAAGATGACGGCGATACCAATTAATTGTGTGACCAAAGAAGCATCTGGGTTGGTGAATGTGACCGCAATCAAACCAAAGATACCGACCACACCGTGGACCGAAATCGCACCAACTGGATCATCAATTTTAAAGAAACGGTCGATAATAAGGATGGCGAAGACCACAATTACCCCACCTGCTAAACCAATTAATGCGGCCGCTAATGGACTTGGGGTTAAAGGCTCTGCCGTAATCGCTACCAAACCAGCAAGTGCGCCGTTTAGCATCATGGTTAAGTCGGCTTTTCCAAATTTTAGTTTAGAGACGACTAGAGCACCAATAACACCGGCTGCAGCAGCAAGGAGCGTGTTAACAAAGATGGCCGCCACTGCGTTTGCTTCACCTACGTTAGAGATTTTCAGCTCAGAACCACCGTTGAAGCCGAACCAACCCAACCATAGGATAAAAGTACCAAGGGTTGCTAAAGGCATATTTGAACCAGGGATGGCACGAGATTCGCCTTCTGCTGAGTATTTACCCTTACGAGCACCCAGTAACAAAACACCTGCTAGAGCGGCCGCTGCGCCTGCCATATGCACGATACCGGAACCTGCAAAATCCAAGAAGCCCATTTCATTCAAGAAACCGCCGCCCCATTTCCAGAAGCCTTGCATTGGGTAAATAAAGGCGGTGAAAACGATAGCAAAAGCAAAGAAAGCCATAAGTTTCATCCGTTCAGCAACGGCACCGGAAACTACGGACATTGCAGTTGCAACAAACACAACTTGGAAGAAGAAATCGGACATAGATGAGTAATAAGGTGCATCATCACCGCCCGCAACTACATCTGCCACAGCATTGTCGCCACCGATTAAGAAGCTGATGCCAGGGAAATAAGCAGAGACCGCTTCACCCGGATACATGATGTTGTAACCGACTAACATATACATCAAACACGCGATTGCAAATAAGCCAACGTTTTTTGCCAGAATTTCGGTGGTGTTTTTGGAGCGCACCATTCCCGCTTCAAGCATGGCAAAGCCGGCCGCCATCCACATAACTAAAGCCCCAGACATCAAAAAGTAAAAGGTGTCGAGGGCATAACTGAGTTCTAATATTTGTTCCATTGTTGTTTCCCCTAGTTAACTTACAGTGCGATATCGCCCGACTCTTCGGTACGAATGCGAATCGCTTGCTCCAGTGGCATGACAAAAATCTTTCCGTCGCCAATTTTTCCGGTTTTTGCAGCAGCAGTAACCGCTTCAATCACGTTTTCAACTTGATCGTCTGCGACAGCGATTTCCAAACGCAGTTTGGGTAAAAATTCAATCGCGTACTCTGCGCCGCGGTAGATTTCGGTATGGCCTTTTTGGCGGCCAAACCCTTTGGACTCGGTGACGGTCATGCCGTGCACATCAATGCTGTGCAGCGCTTCACGAACATCATCGAGCTTAAAAGGTTTGATAATTGCGACTACCAGTTTCATACTAATGAACCCCTCTCTCTGATGGTTTTGAGTGTAAAAATCTCGGCTTAACCAAAACAGTAAGTGTGCCAATCAATTAAAAAAACCTTAAAAATCATATTATTAGTGCCATTTTTTCGTGTTTTTTTTGGCTTTGAATGCTGTTTGTCGAGAGATTTGCTTTTAATTGGTGCAATCTTGATTTTTTCTGGTGCATTCGCTCTATGGCCGATTTCTTTCGTTTTTCTCCGTTTGGGGCCGCCTTACTGATTCAAATCAGTGTGCTGCTTGGTTTAGCGCTGTTTGCCGCCTGGCTTCCACAATGGATTGCCCCTCCTTATCCGGATTGGGCTTGGGTGATGGCTCAGTCTGGATTGGCATTGTTGTTGAGCATTTTGTGGCGTTTGCCTTGGTGGTGGTGGCCATTGCAATGTTTGTTGCCTGTATTCTTGTACTGGGCCTTATGGTTTGAGGTTGAACCCTTGCTGGGGTTGGTGCTGTTTATTCTGCTTTGGTTGCTGTTTGGAAATGTTTTTAAAGAGCGTGTGCCCCTGTATTTGACAAATGGTTTGACTCGTCAAGCCCTTGCACAACTGGCCAGTGAGCACGGTTACCGTCGTTTTATTGATTTAGGGTGTGGAACGGGTGAGAACGTGCATTTTATGGCGCAGCAACCGAGTATCGAGCTGGCGATGGGGGTCGAAACGGCTTGGCTGCCGTTTTGGTTGGCAAGATGGCGCAATCGAACCGGTCGCGGGCAAATAATGCATCAAGACTTGTGGCAGAGCGATTTACGTCAATTTGATTTGGTGTATGCTTTTTTATCCCCGCAGCCAATGCCACGGTTGTGGCATAAATTGCAACAAGAGCTGGCGGCGAATGCTTGCTTTGTCAGCAACAGTTTTGCCGTGCCAGAACAGACACCCAGCGAAATTTGGGTCTTAGATGATCGACGTCAAACCCATTTATATTTGTATCGCATGGCTGACTTTAAAATAGCGTCTCAGCCAGGCCAGAAGGAAAAGCAAAATGAAGTATGAGCTCGCCCAAATTCGCAACTGGAGCCTTTATTTAACGCGAGGTTTGGATCGTTACCCGCATTTATTAGAGACGCAGCCATGGCTTGAGGCTTATGAACCGCGGCAGCTTTTTGACCAGGTTTATCAAGCAGTGATAAGCAGCCCTGATGAAGCCACTCTTAAGCGCAATTTGCGTTTGCAACGTCATCAAGAAATGCTGCGCGTGGCGGTACGTGATTTAGGTGGCTTAGCGGAACTTGAAGAAAACTTACGGGATTTGTCTGATTTGGCCGATGCCTTGGTCAATGCCGCTTTAGATTGGCATTCTGCCAAATTGGTGCAACGTTACGGTGAGCCAATTGGTGAAGAGAGTGGATTGCCCCAAAAGTTGTTGGTAATTGGTATGGGGAAGCTTGGCGGGCAGGAATTAAATTTCTCTTCTGATATTGATTTGATTTTCGCTTATCCAGAGCGCGGTGAAACCAATGGGGCGAGATCCGTTTCCAACGAAGAGTTTTTTGTACGCCTTGGGCAAGCGATGAATAAATCGCTGGTTGAGGTGAATGACGAAGGATTTGTGTATCGAGTGGATATGCGCTTGCGGCCTTTTGGTGATGCCGGAACGCTCGCGGTGAGTTTTGCGGCGTTGGAGCACTATTATGAGGTACACGGCCGCGCATGGGAGCGTTATGCTTTGGTGAAGGCGCGAATTATGGCGGGTGACCGCCAGGCCGCGCAGGATTTATTTGATTTGTTACGCCCCTTTGTTTACCGGCGTTATGTGGATTTTACCGCCATGGATTCTTTGCGCGATTTAAAGCGAATGATTCGGGATCAGGTCAATAAAAAGGGAATGCAAGCCAATTTAAAGCTCGGGCCAGGTGGCATTCGCGAAATTGAGTTTATTGTGCAAGCGTTTCAGTTGGTGCATGGTGGGCGGGATCGTGCTCTGCAAGGGCGGCAGTTGCTGCCAATGTTGGCCTTGTTGGAGGAGCGTGGTTTTATTGAGGCGTCAATTCGTCAGGGCTTGGAGAAGGCTTATCGCTTTTTGCGGCGAGCGGAAAATCGGGTGCAGATGTGGGCGGATATGCAAACCCATGATTTGCCAGACAACCCGCAGCAACAACAATTTTTGGCCGAATCGATGGGGTTTGCCGATTATGCCTCCTTTCAAACACAGTTAGCGGAGCATCGAGCTTTTGTAGAACAGCAGTTTTTTGAAGTGTTTGCCGAGACTCAGGCGCAGAACGCGGCGCAGCCCGATGTTTTGGAGGTGCTGTGGCGCAGTGATTTCGATCAGCCTGAGTTGTTGCTTGAGCTGAATTTAACGCCATCACGGATTGAGGAGGTCTTGCGTTTGTTGAAGGGCTTAAAGCAATCTCGCAGTTTGCAAGTGCTCACTAAGGAAGCTCAAGATCGTCTGAATATTGTTATGCCGCGCCTGTTGCGGGAAGCGCTTAAGCCGCAATACGATGAGGTGGCATTGGCTCGGGTTTTGGCGGTCATTGAAGCGATTGCGCGGCGCAGCGTTTATTTGGTGTTGCTCAAAGAGAATCCGCAAGCCTTGCAAAACCTGATTAAGCTTTGCCATGTCAGCGCTTGGTTAAGCGATATGTTAGTCAAATATCCGGCTTTGCTGGACCAATTGATTGATGAGCGTAGTTTGTATGCGCCTTTGCACGCCCAAGCGTTGTTGGCCGAGGCGTGGCAGTTATTGGAGCAAGCGGATTTGGATGAAGAGCGTTTTATGCAGGATTTGCGCCAGTGGCGACATGCTCAAGTCTTTAAGGTAGCGGCCGCGGATGTCACTGGCAATGTACCAATTATGAAGGTCAGTGACTATTTAACCTGGATTGCCGAAGCGGCTCTAAAGGTAACGGTCGAGTTTGCATGGCGCTGGATGCAGCATAAAAATGGGTTACCGGGCGGCTTAAGTTCGGGAGCGGCAAATCCGATGCTGGTTCTGGGGTACGGCAAGTTGGGCGGAATCGAGTTGGGTTACGGTTCGGATTTGGATGTGGTGATGCTTTATCACGGTGCGCAACCCAGTGGTCAAGCGCTCTCTAAGCAAGGTAAGGCGTTGGATAATGCTCTGTACTTTATTCGGATGGGGCAAAAAGTGGTCTCTCTCATTACCACCTTAATGCCAGCCGGAGTTTTGTATGAGTTGGATACGCGGCTGCGACCCAATGGTGCTTCGGGGATGATGGTGGTTGGGTTTGAGGAGTTTTGTCATTACATTACGGATAAGGCTTGGACATGGGAGCATCAGGCCCTGGTGCGAGCGCGTGCGGTGGTGGCTAATCCGCAAGCAGAGCAGGCGTTTGAGAATTTTAAACGGCAGTTTATTTGCCAAGCACGTGTTCTCTCTTCTCTGCGTTTTGAAGTGGTTGAGATGCGTCAGAAAATGCAAAACAGTTTGGATACCTCAAATGAGGCTTGGTTTGATCTCAAGCAGGGCGCAGGGGGCATTGTCGATATTGAATTTATGATGCAGTACTTGGTGCTCGGCTATGCGCAGACCTACCCTGATTTGGTCGAGTTTAGTGACAATATGCGCATTTTGGAAAAGGTCGCACAGCATCAATTATTGGCGCAGGTTCAGGTTGAGGGGTTGATGAATGCTTATCAGGTTTATCGTTCAAAGTATCATCGCTTATCGTTGCAAAACGAGAAGCCTTTGGTTGCGCAAAGCTGTTATGAAGCTGAACGCACATTGGTCAGTGCCGTTTGGCAACAGTTGATGCTGCAAGATTAGGGCAAGAAACGCATAAAAAAGGCATAAAAAAACCGGGTTTCCCCGGTTTTTTTAGACACTCTATAAACGGTAAGGCTTACAAAGAGTAGTACATATCAAACTCGATTGGGTGCGTGGTTGCACGGAAACGAGTGACTTCTTCCATCTTCAACTTGATGTAAGAATCGATGATTTCATCGGTGAAGACTCCACCCATCTTCAAGAACTCACGATCAGCGTCCAAACACTCAAGCGCTTGGTCTAAGGAAGAACAAACCGTTTTGAAGGTTGCTTCTTCTTCAGGCTCCAAATCATAAAGATCTTTTTCAGAAGGTGCGCCCGGATCAATTTTATTCAGAATGCCGTCTAGACCCGCCATTAAACAAGCTGAGAAAGCAAGGTATGGGTTGGCGGTTGGGTCTGGGAAACGCAATTCAACACGACGCGCACGCTCAGAAGGCGCGTATGGAATACGAATCGAAGCAGAGCGGTTAGAGCCAGAATAAGCCAATAGAATTGGGGCTTCAAAACCTGGAACTAAGCGTTTGTAAGAGTTGGTACCTGGGTTGGTGAAAGCATTTAAAGCACGAGCGTGCTTCATGACGCCGCCGATAAACCAAATGGCTTCTTGTGACAATCCAGAATACACATCACCTGCAAACATGTTTTTACCGTTTTTAGACAAAGACATGTTGATGTGCATACCAGAACCGTTGTCGCCTACGATTGGTTTAGCCATAAAGGTTGCCGTTTTGCCAAGCGCATGGCACGTGTTGTGTACCGCGTATTTCAAAATTTGGACTTCATCGGCTTTTGCCGTTAGGGTGTTGCCTGCAACCGCAAGTTCGCACTGGCCGCCGTTCGCTACTTCGTGATGATGGGCTTCCAATTTTAGGCCCATTGCTTCTGCCATAGCGCAGATGTCTGCACGAACTTCATGCAATTGGTCAACTGGCGGAACCGGGAAGTAACCGCCTTTAATGCGTGGGCGGTGGCCCATGTTGCCACCTTCGTAAACTTTTTCAGTGTTCCATGCCGCTTCGTTTGAATCGATTTTAACGAAAGAACCGGTCATGTCTGCGCCCCAGCGCACATCGTCAAAAATAAAAAATTCAGGTTCTGGGCCAATGAAAGCACTGTCTGCAACGCCGGTGGATTTTAAATAAGCTTCCGCGCGTTTAGAAATGCCACGTGGATCCTTGACATAAGCTTCCATCGTGGAAGGTTCAACGATCATGCAGCGAATTACCATGGTTGGATCGTTGGTGAATGGATCCATATAGTAGCCGTCTGTTTGCGGCATCAAAATCATGTCGGAATTATGGATTCCTTTCCAACCACGAATTGAAGAGCCGTCAAACGACTGGCCGTCAGTAAAGAAGTCTTCGTCAACTTTCTTTGCTGGAATGGTGACGTGTTGTTCTTTACCGATGGTATCGGTAAAGCGCAAATCAACCCATTTCACTTCATTTTCTTTGATTAAATCTAGGATGGCTTGTGGCATTGTAAATAATCCTGCATTGGTGGAATGATTATAAAATTCGTCAAGATGTTAGCTGGAAACGTGCCAGATTGCACCTTTTTTTTCTTGATGCACTAAATAGTTGATTTTATTGCTGAAATCAAGGGGATTTATTTTCGTTATAAACCGCATTGGAAATGCTTATGCATTTTTCTGGTTCAGGTCATGCCCTTAAATGGTGCAATTATTCTTTGGTTTATATGACGAATTTATGACAAAGAGATGAAATTGCCCATAAAAGTTTTATCTGCTTGTCACATTGGCTCATTAAGATTCAAGCTTAAATAAATAGGTCAAAATGTGCGCCAAATCGGTGTGCTCGGCCCTTAAAATTTAAGTTTGCATAGGTTTAACATTATGAGTCGTACCTTAGAGAGTGCTCTAGATAAAGCCCTTACGGGCCCCGCTTTCGATAAGCGGATTAAGCGACGTAATCTGCGTGATTATCTCGCCAAGGTCGGTATTACCGTTGGTGGCTTAAGTGTCATCGGCGCTGTGCTATTGATCATGTTCTTTTTGTTCTATGTGGTATTGCCGTTGTTTGTGCCGGCACATATTGAGAAAGCCCAGCGTTTTGCACTGCCTGGCGGTGGCGAAGAAAAAACCCTCTATTACGGTATTGATGAATACCAAACTTCTGGCGCGCGTTTTACGCAATCGGGTCAAGTTTTTGGTTTTGATCTGGAAAAAGGGGTCGCCACCACAACGGAATCGCTGCCTCTAAATGGCGCTCAAATTACCAGCTTTACCGTTATCAATGAACTTAAAAGTTTAATGGCATTTGGCCTCTCTAGCGGCGAACTGATTATCGCCAAATATGGTTATCAAATCAGTTATCCCGATAACGTTCGTACGATTACCCCAGAAATCACTTACCCTTTTGGTGAAACGCCGATTGCCTTGGCCGATGGTCCGCTTACGCATTTGAGTGTGCGTGAGTCGGATAGTGAGTTGCGGATGATTTATCAAACCGCTGGCAGTCGTCAGTTGCATGCGGTTTTGTTTAGCAAAATCGAATCGATGTTGAGTGACAGCATTAGCCTTGAAGAGGATCAGCGCAGCGAGATTACTCCAACGCAGCCCACTCAATGGTTAATGTTAGACAGTCTGGGGCGCAATCTTTACAGCGTGGATGCACAGGGGCGCGCAGATTATTTTGATTTAAGCGATCTCGCAAAACCAACCTTGATTGAAACGGTTTCTTTATTGGAAAAAGGGCAGCCTACGGTTGTGCGATTCTTGTTGGGTGACTACTCGATTATGGTTGGTAGCGACCAAGGTCAAGTGCGTCAGTGGTTCCCAGTTCGTCAGGGAGATAATCGCTTTAAGTTGCAGTTTATTCGCGAATTTGAGGTCAGTAACCGTGCCATTACCTCAATTGCGATTGAAAAAGGGCGCAAAGGTTTTGCGGTTGGGGATGCCAAAGGGGAGTTTCACCTGTTGCACAGTACGGCGCATCGTTACCTAGGCAGTGACCAGACGGCTCAAGTTGCCATCAACGACATGGCTATGAGTCCTCGTTCAAATGGCGCGATTGTTGAGACCGCCAATGGCGAGTTGGTGCAGTATCGAATTGAAAACGAGCACCCAGATGTTTCTATGAGCAGTCTCTGGGGCAAGGTCTGGTATGAAGGTTATGAAGAACCAACCCACACCTGGCAATCTTCATCCGCTAGCTCAGATTTTGAACCAAAGTTTTCGCTTGCTCCCCTAACGTGGGGCACGATTAAAGCGGCGCTTTACTCTATGCTCTTTGCGGTGCCTATTGCGATTTTAGCCGCGATCTACACGGCATTTTTTATGGACAAGCAGACGCGTGCTTGGGTTAAACCATCCGTTGAGATGATTGAAGCCTTGCCAACGGTTATCTTGGGTTTCTTGGCGGGTTTGTGGCTAGCGCCTTACATGGAATCCAATCTTCCGGGGTTCTTTGCCATCTTTGTTGTGCTGCCAGTCGGGATTATTCTGTTTGGCTACGGTTGGACTAAATTACCTAAGCCGATTCGTCAGAAAGTATCGGTAGGGCGGCGCGCTGTTTTAATGATTCCGGTGATCATTTTCCTCGCGTGGTTTGCTTTGCAGTTAAGTACGCCGCTGGAAAACACTTTCTTCAATGGCGATATGCGCCACTGGTTAACGCATTCTGCTGGTATCGATTTCGACCAGCGTAATGCGATGGTTATCGGTTTTGCCATGGGCTTTGCCTTGATTCCGATTATTTTCTCGGTGGCAGAAGACGCCATTTACAGTGTGCCAAATTACTTGGTAAACGGCTCTCTCGCCTTAGGCGCTTCAGGTTGGCAAACCATGGTCGGTGTCGTGTTGCCGACCGCTTCTCCGGGGATTTTCTCGGCGATTATGCTTGGTTTTGGGCGGGGTGTCGGTGAAACAATGATTGTGCTGATGGCCTCGGGTAATACGCCTCTGATGAATGCCAATTTGTTTGAAGGGATGCGTACCCTTGCGGCAAACCTCGCGGTTGAAATGCCTGAAGCTGAGGTAGCCAGTTCGCATTATCGTTTGTTGTTCCTTTCCGGTTTAGTGTTGTTTATCTTTACCTTCTTCTTTAACACCCTTGCGGAAGTGGTTCGCCAACGCATGCGCCGTAAATACGGTTCACTATAAGGAGTCAATAGAATGCGCGATTGGTTTAATAAGGGCGAACACTGGATCTGGCTGAGTTCAGCAATGGTCGCTTTGAGTGTGGTTTTGGTATTTGGCTTGTTTGCCATGATTTCGTACAAAGGGATGGTGCATTTCTGGCCGCACCATGTCTATGAGTATCAAGTGAGTAATGGCCAGCAGCTTGAGCCAGTGGTTGGCGAATTGCGTGACGCCAAAATCAAAGAAGTGCCAAGCGATGCCGGCATGCAAGAGATTCCTCAGCTTTTGATTAAGATGGGTAACCGTGATGTGTATGGTATCGACTTCCGCTGGATTAGCAGTGATACCTTGGTAAGCACAGAGCCCAAGATTGCCGAGAATGCGGTAGTCATTGAGCGCTACGAGTACGGCAATGTTTACGGCTGGTATGACCGTTTTACCCTAGACGGAACAACGGTTCAAGATGCAGAGCTCGAGCAGCTTTTGCAACAGCAGGTTGCTAAGGGCAAGGCGTTATTTGATGAAATTCGTCAAATTGAAAAATACGAAATTGGTGCTGTTAACTACAAGCTTGAGCAACTGCGTCTGGATGAGAAACGGTTAAAGGCGGAAGGTAAATGGAATGCAGAGCAAGAGCAAAGACTTGCGCAAAAACGCGATGAATTGAATGCTCAATTCCGTGAATTCCAGCAGCAGACACAAGTGCTTTATGAACAGCAAAAAACACTGGGTGAGCTAACGATGAAAATCAGCGGCGGTCAAACGCTGAAAGTGCCAGTGAAAAATATTGTCGATTACTGGCAGCCGAACGAGATGACGTTGCTCGATAAAACAGGCTTCTTTTTCCACGGCATTGGCCGCTTCTTAACCGAAGATCCGCGTGAAGCGAATACGGAGGGTGGTATTTTCCCAGCGATGATTGGCACCATCACTATGGTGCTGATTATGACGATTTTGGTGACGCCAATGGGGGTCATTGCAGCGATTTACATGCGTGAATACGCCAAAGATGGTCCGGTGTTGCGTGCGGTGCGGATTTCAATCAACAACCTTGCTGGGGTGCCGTCAATTGTTTTCGGTATCTTTGGTTTGGGCTTTTTTGTCTATGTCCTCGGCGGCTCGATTGACGAGCTCTTTTATGGTTATGCTTTACCCAGTCCAACCTTTGGAACCCCAGGTTTGTTGTGGGCCTCTTTAACGATGGCCTTACTGACCTTACCGGTGGTGATTGTTTCTACTGAAGAAGGCTTGTCGCGGATTCCACGTGCGCTGCGCGAAGGCGGTTTGGCTTTGGGGGCGACCAAGATTGAAGTGATTAGCAAAATTGTTCTGCCAATGGCTTTGCCGGCGATGATGACCGGTCTGATTTTGGCGATTGCCCGTGCGGCAGGGGAAGTTGCTCCGTTAATGCTGGTCGGGGTGGTGAAGTTAGCGCCTGAGTTGCCTGTTGATTCGATTGCACCTTTTGTGCATCTGGATCGCAAATTCATGCATCTTGGTTTCCATATTTATGACGTCGGTTTTCAGAGCCCTAACGTTGAAGCTTCTCAGCCGCTGGTGTATGCGACTTCTTTGCTGCTGGTGTTGATTATTGTGGGCTTAAATCTAGGCGCAATCTCGATTCGTAACCGCCTACGTGAAAAATACAAGGCTTTAGAGCACTAAGTTTAAAAAATTTCGGTTTTTCGGCGCCCTAAGGTGCCAACAAAGGGTTTGAACCATGAGTGAAAAGAATTTAACCATTGCAATGAATCACGAAAATCGCAACCTGCGTTTAGCCGACGAAAAGGTCGCGATTAATGTCAAAGATTGGAATCTCTACTACGGGCAAAAACAGGCATTGAAAAGCGTTTCGATGCAGTTGCCTGAAAATCGGGTAACGGCGTTTATCGGGCCATCGGGCTGCGGTAAATCAACGCTGTTACGTTGTTTTAATCGCATGAATGATTTAATTGATATTGTGCGCGTTGAAGGCGAAATGACCTTGCACGGTGATGATATGTACGCCAAGCACATGGATGTGGCGGCTTTGCGTCGTCGCGTTGGCATGGTATTCCAAAAGCCGAACCCTTTTCCTAAGTCGATTTACGAAAACGTCTGCTACGGCTTGCGTTTGCAAGGGGTGCGAGATAAACAAGTCCTCGACGAGGCGGTTGAGTGGGCGCTGCGTGGGGCCGGCTTATGGGAAGAAGCGAAGGATCGTTTGCATGACAATGCTCTAGGGTTGTCTGGTGGTCAACAGCAACGTCTTTGTATTGCGCGTGCGATTGCCATCAAACCTGAGGTGCTGTTGTTGGATGAGCCGACTTCGGCTCTTGACCCGATTTCGACACTGGCGATTGAAGAATTGATTTTTGAATTAAAGAAAGATTTTACGATTTTGATTGTGACGCACAATATGCAGCAGGCGGCGCGGGTTTCCGATTACACCGCTTTTATGTATATGGGTGAATTGATTGAATATACCGACACCGATTCCCTGTTTACCAACCCGCAGGTGAAGCGTACCGAAGACTATATTACTGGCCGCTACGGCTAATTTGAGCGGGAGGAGAAAACGATGAACCGTGATGAATTTAATACCCATATTTCTGGGCAGCTCAATCGCAATTTAGAAGCCCTTTTTAATCAGGTTTTGGAAATGGGCGGTCTGGTTGAACAGCAGCTTAACGATTTAAATCGTGCGCTGGAGAACAACGATTATGCGCTTGCGCACAGTGCCATGTTGCTTGATAAAACCATCAACAAAGAAGAGATCGAAATTGATCGCTTGTGTGCCAATGTTTTGGCGCGTCAGCAACCCACGGCCTCAGATTTACGATTGATCGTCATGGCCATTCGAGTGGCGATTGATTTGGAGCGCATGGGCGATGAGGCAGTCAAAATTGCGAAATTAGCCATGGAGCAATGTTCCACAAACCGCGACTGTACCCAGATGCCCGCCTACGGTTATTTACGTCAGTTGATGCAAGCTAGCAGCGAAATGATTCAAAAGTCACTTAACGGCTTCTCGCGCCTGGACATCAGCGATGTTATGAGCGTTTATCGTGAAGAAGAGCAGATGGATGAGGTGCTCAAACAAGCAATGGCGGCCATTCAGCAGGAATTGCTTGCTGCCGACAGTGCCGATAAGGTAGATTTGCAGGTTCGGATGTTAATGGCAGTCCGCGCTGCAGAGCGTATTACTGACCATGCCCTCAATATTGGCGAAAGTGTCGTCTATTTGGTAAAAGGCAAAGACATTCGTGATCTGGATGAAGAGGCGATGCGCCAGTTATTAGAAGACAACGCGCGCTAATGCAATGCTTGGAGTAAACCGTTGAGTCAAAAAACCATACTGATTGTCGAAGATGAAGCCGCCATTCGCGATATGCTCAAATTCACCCTGACCGCTTCCGGTTTTTGGGTGGAAGAGGCGGATAATGCCGAACAGGGAATGCGGTTGGCGTTGGAAAAAAATCCAGATCTGATTCTTTTGGATTGGATGCTGCCGGGCATCTCCGGGGTCAGCATGGCGCAGAAAATGCGCCAAAATGAAAAAACCCAAGCCTTGCCAATTATTATGCTCACGGCCCGCGGTGAGGAAGAGGCTCAGGTACAAGGATTTGAAGCGGGGGTGGATGACTATGTAGTCAAACCCTTCTCGCCTCGTGCTTTGGTGGCTCGGGTCAACGCTCTGCTGCGTCGTCAGCATGGCACTCAAGGGGCCAGTGACGGCCAGCAATTGATTGCCGGTCGTATGTGTTTGGACCTGGAAAGCCATCGCTTCTATGTGGATGGTGAAGAGCTAAAATTAGGGCCAACCGAATTCAAGCTGGTGCAGTTTTTTATTTCGCATCCAAACCGAGTTTTTTCCCGCGCGCAGCTGTTAGATCAGGTTTGGGGGTTGAATGTGGTGGTTGAAGAGCGCACCGTCGATGTGCATATTCGCCGTTTGCGCAAGCTGTTGGAGCCGATTCAAATCGATCATTACATTCAAACCATTCGTGGCGCAGGCTATCGATTCTCGGTAGAGGATTAACCGCTTGCTTTCGAACGGTGTTAAGCGTGAACTCACGTGGATTGTTGGAGCACTCTCTCTCGCGCTGGTATTTGCCTGGCTAACCGGCTGGTGGTACTTAACCACCGCCGGTTTTTTTATTTTTTATTTGGTACGTCAACTCTGGAGCGTGCAACGCTTTGAACAATGGATTCAAGGAGCCAGTATCGAAGCGCACCCTCCGCAAACCGGTCTGTGGAGCGAAATTTCCTACCAAGTTTCCAAACGCCAGCGCGCCCTTGAAAAACACGCTGACTTAAACTTTTACAAATCGGAGCAGTTTAAAGCCGCATCCATGCTCCTGCCCTCGGCGGTTGTGTCAATTGACCAAAACAACTACATTGAATGGCTTAACGAGCCGGCCACCAAACTGCTTGGACTTATGCGTCAAGATGTTGGGCATCGTATCGAAGCTGTCATTCGCCATCCGGATTTCTTAGAGTATTACAAAAGCGCGAAATTTCAGCGCTCCATTACCCTAAGCATGAACCATGCACGCTATCTGCAAATTAAGATCATTCCTTACTTTGAAAATCATCGCTTATTAATCGCCACTGATATCACCGAGCTTTATCAATTGGCACAAATTCGTCGGGACTTTGTGGCCAATGCTTCGCATGAACTGCGCACCCCGCTAACGGTTTTGCACGGCTACTTGGAGTTAATGAGCGATCTGCCGCACGATCCGCAATGGGACGGCCCCTTGGAGCATATGCACAATCAAACCGTGCGTATGCGAGCGATTATCGAAGATTTACTCACCTTATCGGCGATTGAAGCCGGTTCCATTACCGCTAAGCAGCAAAAGGTTGCGGTGCCAGAAATGCTGGCTCAATTGCAAATTGAAATCGCCCAACTGGCTGGCGCACAACATCAACTGTTTTTTGAAGTGGACAGCCATCTGTGCATTCAAGGCGTCAGTGAGGCGATAAAGAGCGTTTTTATGAACCTACTGTCTAATGCGGTGCGCTATTCACCGGATGGAGGTGAAATACGGGTACGTTGGTATGCTGACGCCAAGGGAGCACACTTTTGTGTCAGCGACCAAGGGCTGGGCATTGCACCCGAGCACATTCCCCGTCTTACTGAACGCTTTTATCGGATCGATAAAGACCGGTCACGCGTCACCGGTGGAACCGGTTTAGGTTTGGCGATTGTCAAACACGTACTCGATAAGCACGACTCTGCGTTAAAAGTCACCAGCACACCGGGTAAAGGCAGCACCTTCAGCTGTCGCTTTCACCCAGACCGCATAGTGCAATGTGAAAATGAATTCGACGTGGACTGATTTCCTGGCAGCAAACGCAATACTTAACATTGAGTTTGCGCGCCAAAGTACCGTCATCGCTTCAAACTTCTAAACCGTAAATCGCTTCACTAAGGCGGATTATTCTTGAGCATTTAAAATGGGAATCGCATTTGAATGAGCAAATGCAGAAATTGTATTTTTTGATGAGCGGGTTTTTGAGAATCAGCAATCCGCATTCTGGTTTTTTCATGCGATTTGCAGAACGCCGATTTCCCAATATTCTAATGTCTCGGCTTGCTTTGACGGCATCTTCAAAACGACAAATGAGAAGCCTAAGAACGCTTTGCCTTCTCAAGGCGCTGCCGGTTTTTGTCAGGTCTATACATGACAAAAACAGCGGCTTTGCTCTATGTTTTCTTAAGTGCGACGTTTTTGAAGGGTGGATTTAAGCAGGTAGCATCATGCCACGAATGGCGAAGAAGAACAGTGCGGCTAGAATCGCCGAGGCTGGGACGGTGATAATCCACGCGGCAACAATTCTTAAAAATGCAGAGCGTTTGACCAGCTCTTTTTGATAGACCTTATTGAGTGACTTACGCTCTTTTTTGGTTAATCCAAGCTCTTCTTTCATGGCTTTAAGTTCGGCCAGCATCTGCTTCTTTTCACCGACCGAGGCTTTTGAGAAGCGGTCTATAAACAGATTTAATTCGTGGTCATTTTCGCCCTGGTGATGATCTTTAATTTCTTGCACGGCTTGGGCGTAGTTACGTTTTAGATATTCTCGTAGAAAACCTACACCAAACACGGCACCGACCGCAATATGGGTTGAGCTGACTGGCAGGCCAAATTGCGAGGCGACAATTACAGTGATTGCGGCAGCCATGGCAATGGCAAAAGCGCGCATTTGATCCAGTTCGGTGATTTCGGAACCAACGGTTCGAATCAATTTTGGACCAAAGAGCATTAAACCTAACGAGATTCCGATGGCACCAATAACCATAATCCATAATGGGATTTCGGCTTTCGTGGTAATTTCATGGGATTGCAGGGCGTCATTAATTGCCGCAAGGGGGCCAACTGCGTTGGCGACATCATTGGCTCCGTGGGCAAAACTCAACAGCGCAGCGGCAAAAATCAGCGGCATAATAAATAACTGATTTACACTGGCTTTGCTGTTTGGTAAGTATTGCGCCTGACGTTTCACTGCGGGTTTGACGATGAGATAAGTTAGTGCGGCAATCGCCAGACCGATAAGGGTGGCGGTCAGAAAATCGGTTTTCCAGACCTTATTTAGGCCTTTCAAAATTAAATAAGTCGAGAAGGCCCACGCCATAACCGCAACCAATAAGGGTAAGGTTTTTTGTGCGGCGCCAATCATGTCGGCTTTGTAGGTAATGGAGTGCTTAATCCACATTAAAAAGCCGGCGGCAATCAGACCGCCAATGACTGGCGAAATGACCCAGCTTGCGGCAATCGCACTCATTTGATCCCAGTTGGCAACATTCCAGCCTGCGGCGGCAATCCCAGCGCCTAAAACTCCACCAACAATCGAATGGGTGGTAGAGACGGGGGCGCCAACGGCGGTCGCTAAATTGAGCCATACTGCACCGGCCAGCAGCGCGGCCATCATCAACCAAATAAAGGTGTCGGCGTTATCAATCAGTTGTGGATCAATAATACCTTTGCTGATGGTGTTGATAACTTCACCACCGGCAATCAGAGCGCCGGCTGATTCAAAAATCGCTGCAATAATAATGGCGCCAGTCATAGTTAGGGCTTTGGAGCCGACGGCCGGGCCAACATTGTTGGCCACATCATTGGCACCGATGTTGATAGCCATGTAACCGCCAATCATGGCCGCAATAATTAATTCAACGCTGACTGTGCCGGTACCGACTTGCAGGTTAGCGGTAAAAAGAATAATCAGAACAATGAAGAGAAGAGCGGTGCCGAAACGAAACATTTCTTTGCGACTTTTGCTCGTCGCGTTTTCCAAGTCATTGATATTGCGAAAATCCATCTTGTCATCCGAGTTTACGGTTTCTAATGGGGTGAATTGTATAGAAATTTGCCTGAGCTGCACCAAAATATTACAAAAAATTGACGGCTTTATCTGAGCTGCTCAGCCGCTAAACGCCGGCACTGTCGCATTAAATCGTCATTTTAGCTAACTTTAGCGGTAAGCGCATTTGGCGGCGCTTGTCATCGCAATGTCATATTAGTGTCAAAAGGCTTTTACAGAGGCTCCCTATAATCTGAGCCTGTCTTATTCATGTTCACATCCAAATCTTGGAGTCTCTAATGAAAAAATCCAGCTTGTTATTGGCCATGGGCCTAGCGGCCGCCACCTTCTCTGTCAGTGCTTATGCCGTAGAAGACGGTTTGCCTGAGTATCAAAAAGTGTCTGGTGTTTCCGGTAACCTTTCTTCAGTCGGGTCTGACACCTTGGCAAACTTGATGACCCTGTGGGCAGAAGAGTTTAAGCGTACCTACCCTAACGTAAATATTCAAATTCAAGCAGCGGGTTCTTCCACTGCGCCACCGGCTTTGACCGAGAGCACCTCAAACATCGGGCCAATGAGCCGCATGATGAAAGAAAAAGAAATTGCGATGTTTGAAGAGAAGCACGGCTACAAGCCGACTCCGGTTGCAGTTGCCCTTGATGCCTTGGCTGTGTATGTGCACAAAGATAACCCGATTCAAGGTCTAAGCATTCCGCAAGTGGATGCGATCTTCTCTTCAACCCGTAATTGTGGTGCGAAAGAAGATATCGCAACTTGGGGTCAGGCCGGTGTTGAGGGGAATCTTGCAAACCAAACCGTTCAAATTTATGGCCGTAACTCGGTTTCTGGAACCTATGGTTATTACAAAAAGAAAGCGCTTTGTAAAGGTGATTTTAAGTCTTCTGTGAACGAACAACCGGGTTCAGCGTCAGTAGTCCAGTCAGTTTCTGCTTCAATTAATGGAATCGGCTATTCTGGTATCGGCTACAAAACAGCGGGCGTGAAAGCGGTTCCTTTAGCGAAAAAAGAGGGCGGCGAATTTGTTGAAGCGTCGCCACTAAATTCGGTAAACGGCACCTATCCTTTGTCACGTTTGTTGTACGTTTACGTTAACAAAGCGCCAAACAAGCCGATTGAACCTGTTGTCGGTGAATTCTTGAAGTTAGTCCTTTCTAAGAAAGGTCAATCTGACGTTGAGAAAGACGGCTACATCGCGCTTCCTAAGGCCGTTGTTGAGAAAGAACTGGCTAAATTGCAATAACCCATTGCACTTAGCTTAATGCGAAAACGCCGGTGAATTGCCGGCGTTTTTGTTTTTTGGAATTTTGACTGAGTCTAGGGAATCTCTATGACCACATCGGTCAGCGGAATCACGCTGCAAGTTAAAATCTCACCTTCGGCTGGATCGTACACGGGCGTTTGAATCTCTTCGACTTCTCCGGAAATCAGTTTGACGCTGCAGGCACCGCAATTGCCGCCTCGGCAGCTGTACGGCATGTCAAAACCGCTTTCATCCAGCGCTTCCAACATTGAAAACTGGCCATCAAATTCACAGTCCCCTTGTCCAATCACCGTAATTTTCAGCATTTTTATCTTCCTTTTGGATTATTTACAACGACCTCATTTTAGCAAGTTAAAGCGCCAAAATTTTCAGTAAAATAGCGCTAAATTTTTTCTTCATTTTCTCTTAAGGGTAGAACATAACTATGCAACTGCAGACAAAAGCTTTAGCCTTGGTTGAGGCCAAGTGGTTTTCAACCTTGATCATTTCGGTGATTCTTTTTAACGCGGCTATTCTCGGTTTACAAACCTCAAAAAGCATCAGTTCTGAAACCATTTCGTTTTTGGATTTGCTAGATCAGCTGTGTTTAAGTATTTTTGTGGTTGAAATTTTGCTCAAGCTGACAGCTTATCACCATAAATTTTTCCGCAGCGGTTGGAATGTGTTTGATTTTCTCATAGTGGCAATTTCATTACTGCCAACTACTGGCGAGCTGGCGGTACTGCGTGCGCTGCGTATTTTGCGTTTGTTGCGTTTAATCAACGCCGTACCCAGTATGCGTCGTGTGGTAAATGGCATGCTTAAAGCGATTCCAGGCGTATTTTCGGTTGGCGCACTCTTGGCTATTCTGTTTTATATTGGTGCGGTGATGAGTACCTCGCTTTTTGGCGCGGATTTTCCAGAGTGGTTTGGCAGCATTGGCGCCAGCCTTTACACCTTGTTTCAGATTATGACCTTTGAATCGTGGTCGATGGGCATTGTCCGTCCAGTGATGGAAGTTTATCCGTACTCATGGTTGTTTTTTATTCCGTTTATTGTGGTGACGTCTTTTACTGTACTGAATTTGTTTATCGGGATTATTATTGACGCCATGAACCAAGCCAAAGAAGAAGAAACGAACGCGGAAGCACATGAGCAAAGTAACTACAACAATATCAATGAGATGAAGCAGGATATGCAAGTGCTTAAAGCGCAGTTAGCTCAATTGCTAGAGCAGCAAAAAAGATAGAGGCTTGACGGCTTAAAGAGAAAAGGCCGCCTTCTTTTAAAATGAGGCGGCCTTTTTTATTCCGATTTTCTGATTGAGGGTACGCTTAATAAGAGGATTTCTCAGGGGGAAACGCTTGAGGGAAAAAAGTTTGAATTTCCTCCAAGTTTTACCAAACCAGAAGTTTAAAACCTTCTTCTTGCAGTTCCATCAATGCAGCGGCTCCAACCTCTGCGTATTCGGCAAATGGCCGCATATCACCATCTTGCCAATGAATGGTGTTCATGGTGTTACCACAAGCCACCCAGCGTACCCGATAGTCTTTGGCAAAACTTTCAACACGAGCATACACCATGGGATCCACCTCGCGTTTGGGTTCCTTGGCCAGTACATGCAACCCAGGGCCGATTGCTACCACGGCAATTTCCACATTGTCACCATATTGTTTAATCATGGCCTGAATGGAATTTAAAATTGACACTTGGTAATCGGTATCGGCTTTATTCCACATATAAACCGCCTTGTGTTCGGCAGGGTCGCCAGGAAAGCGATCGGTTGGCGGATTTTGCAACTCAGGTACAGGCTTGAGTTTAAAGGTTGACGCAGGTGAAGACTCGGCGGCCAAAGCTGAAACACTTAAGCTGCTGACCAAGACAAGGGATAGAAAAGAAGCAAAAATACGCATAAAAACTCCTGTATTAATGATTTTAGCTTCGTCATTATAACCAGACTCTGGAAAGATAGGCACTGAGTGCGCCGAATTGACAGACTGCTGTCACAGAGCAGACTTAACCTGTCTTGGCGAATATGCCATAATTTTGCCTTGTTAATTAACCGCCCTTTCTGTGTAAAGCAGATGGGAATGAACCACTTTGATCAGGAAGAAAAATGTCCTTAGCCCAGCAGATTGAACACGAGATTCAGAAGGCTTTTGAAATCGACTTTATGCAACTCAGCAATGAAAGTCATTTACACGCCGGCCCAGCAACCGAATCGCATTTTAAATTAATTATGGTTAGTCCCGCGTTCATGGGGCTTAGCCAAGTCAAGCGTCAGCAAGCGGTTTATAAAGCGTTGGCGCAACTTATGCCGCAGTTTCATGCTTTAGCGCTGCATACTTATACGGCGCAAGAGTGGGTACAAAAAGGCCAAAGCGCGCCGGTTTCGCCAAAATGTGGTGGTGGCCACTAAACGAACCGAATTTCCTTTCTTAACCCATCTTACATTTACCAGACCTTTTTCTTGAAAATCATCCGTTTTGGTATGGCCTGCATACAAGAAAAACGGGCCCAAGAGTGTAAGAGTATGGGGCTCTCAAGCGCTCTTGCGCGGTGGCTTTGTCGGACTCTTAGGCGGTGACTTTAAAACTTCAGCAAAAGGGTGTGGCTCGGTCTTCGGCGCTGTCTCTGGGTATTTTAGGTGCCAAAATTGAATGAATTTTTCAGGTTTGATGGCGTTTTGCAACAGCGTGATCGCTTGAATGTATTGCTCAATATAGACATAGTTGCCTTTGCGTAAAGATTGCCAAAGATGGCGGTAACGCGGCGGGAGAAAAAAGCGGAAATGCGGCACTAAGCCTTCCTCGCCTTCCGTTTGCGCAATCCGTTGCATCACTTCTTGACGCACCTGCATTGGTAGATGTTTTTGTTGTGAGTCGATGACTAGCCCAACGGCAAAGAGTAGGGCTGCGGCAAGAACAAAACTCCAGATTGGTTGGTTGAATGCAAAAGCCCCAATTAAGGTAAAAAGCATCAAAAGTAAGGCGCTAATGGGAATGGCGAGCGCCGAAAACCACACCTTTTTTCCCTTGGCGCTTTGCATTAAGCTTTCTAGGTCAAACTGACTGCAATCCACCGCTTGCAAACGTTCCAGCAGTTGGTGCGGATCGGGAAGTGGGGTGTGGCTTTTTTGCTGACTGACTTTAGCCATTTTTTGTGCAAGTTGGCTCATCTCTTGACCTCAAATCCATAGCGATGTTTTTCAACAGTTCCCAATCAAAGCAAGTGCAATGCCTAGGTTTGATTTTTTGCCAATTTAGGAGCAAGTTTCTGGGTGCATTCAATGCAGATGCGGCGGTTGCTTTGCAAATGATAAGCGGTGAGTTGTCCGCCCCACAGGCAGCCAGTGTCGGTGGCGTGCACATTAAAACCGTCGAGAGGACCAAGTGTGGACCAGTGGCCAAAGAAAATCTGCGTGTCACGGGTTGCCCGGTCGCCAAAGGTGTACCAAGGTTGAAATCCTTGGCGTTTTTTTTCGGCTAAGCGGGCAAGATCGTGTGCTGGATTGCCTTTGAGCTTAAAGTCCAAGGTGCCGTTTTGATCGCAGTAACGCATCCGCGCAAACGCATTAATGATGTAACGGATACGTGGCCAACCGCTCAGTTTGGGAGTCCATTTTTTATCGTCATTGCCAAATAGCTCATCACGGACAAAAGTTTGCCAGTTGTCTGCTCGAAGCGGTTGCTCGGCTTCGGCAGCATAAGCCTTCGCCTGTGACAGGCTCCATTGGGGTGGAATGCCAGCGTGAACCATGACCGCATCCAGCTGCGGATGTTGAATTAACAGCGGTTGTTGTCGGAGCCAATCGACTAAGGCATCGCAATCGTCTGCGCGTAAGATTGGCTCTAAGGTATCGCTTTCGCTCAAAAATCGGTCAAGACCGGCATAGACCGCCAATAAATGAAAGTCATGGTTGCCGAGAACGGTTTTGGCATGCCCCGCTTTGCATTGTTCTTTTACAAAGCGTAAACATTCCAGCGATTGTGGCCCGCGATTGATAAGATCGCCGACAAACCAGAGTTCATCTTGTTCTGGTCTGTACTCAATCACCTGCAACAACTGTTGCAGTTCATCAAAGCAGCCTTGTAAATCGCCAATAATGTAGGTGTTTTTCATACCAAGTCAGGTGGAGTAGGCTGCGAAGCCGCTTGTTGATAGTAGTTGCACAGTTGCACAAAAGCGGCAACCGGTAAGGTTTCAGCGCGTGCGCTTGGGTCAATACCACAGGCTTCAATCTGTTCGGCATTGAGCCAACCCTTTAGGTTATTGCGTAACGTTTTACGCTTGAGTGCAAAACATTGCCGGACAAAGTTTTCAAACAAGGCTTCATCGTGCGCCAGCAGCGGTTTTTGCCGATAGGGCAATAGGCGTACAATCGCTGAGTCCACTTTTGGCGGCGGAGTAAAGTTTTCTGGCCCTACCTCAAACAGATATTCGGTTTGACAATAATATTGCATCATCACACTTAAGCGGCCAAAGGTTTTACTGCCAGGGGCGGCGCAAATCCGCTCCACGACTTCTTTTTGCAGCATAAAGTGCATGTCTATGAGGTTATTGGCGTACTTTAAAAGATGAAACAATAAGGGGCTGGAAATGTTATAGGGCAAGTTGCCGACCACTCTGAGTGACGCTTCGGGTGACTTAAGCAGCTGGGCATAATCGAAACTCAAGGCATCAGCATGGTGCAGATGGAACGCAGGACACAGCGCGAAGCGCGCTTTCAACGGGCCGATGAGGTCCTGATCAATTTCAAGGATGTCGAGATGTGCGACCACTGACAACAGCGGCTCAGTTAGGGCTGCCTCGCCTGGACCAATTTCTACCATGTGATCCTCCGCCTGTGGACGAATGGCAGCGACAATACGATCAATGACTCGACCATTATTTAAGAAGTTTTGTCCAAACTCTTTTTTATGCTGGTGGCCGGAGCCTTGACGGGGTGGGGTGCGATTTTTCAACTTAATTTTGTCCACTCATTTGCATTGCGACTTCAATCGCATAGTGAAAACTGCCGCAATCGGCTTTGCCAGTGCCGGCGAGGTCCAGTGCGGTGCCATGATCGACCGAGGTACGAACAAAGGGCAAGCCGAGGGTGATATTGACCGCTCGCCCAAAGCCCATATGTTTCAGAACGGGTAAGCCTTGGTCGTGGTACATGGCTACCACCGCATCTGCCCCCTGTAAATATTTTGGAGTAAATAGGGTGTCAGCAGGATAGGGGCCGCTGAGCTGCATCTGGTTAGACAGTTCGGCTAAAACGGGTTCAATCACCTCAATCTCTTCACGTCCCATATGTCCCCCTTCACCGGCATGAGGGTTGAGTCCAGTCACCAAGATACGTGGCTGTTCAATCAAAAACTGTTTTTGCAATGCGTGATGCGTAATCTGCAGGATGTCGCGCAGTAGGGGTTGTGTAATCGCGTCGGCCACTGCGCGCAGCGGTAGATGCGTGGTGACCAATGCGACCCGTAAACCGGGTGTAGCCAGCATCATCACGACTTGTTTGGTGCCACTGACCTCGGCAAGCATTTCGGTATGACCGCTGAATTTTAACCCCGCTTCATTAATCACGCCCTTGTGTATCGGACCGGTAACCAATGCCGCAAATTCATGGTGCATACACCCTTGAATAGCGCGCTTGAGCATTTGAATGACATAGCGCGCATTGATTGGGTTGAGTTGGCCGGTAATGACAGGGTGGGGCAGATTAATCTGTTCAACCAGTAGGTGTCCGGCGCGACTGGGCTGGGGCGCCTGTTCGGCTTGATAATCGTGTAATTGCACGCTCAGGCCAAGTTGGGCTGCGCGTTCTTGCAATAAGTTCTTATCAGCCAAGATAACCAATTCAATTGGCCAGTCTTGCTGCGCCAGTTGTAAAACCAAATCTGGGCCAATCCCAGCCGGCTCGCCTGAAGTAATGACAAAACGTTGAGTCACAAAATATTCCTAGTGCAAAAAAGAAGGGGGCTATGTCCCCGAAGATGGATGCGATTAAAGCGTGATTTTGATAAAGGCTTCGTCTTTGAGACGGCGTAACCATAAATCAAACATCTCATTGGCTTTACGCGCTCGAACGGCTTGAGCGGCCTCTTCTTTTTTATCTTGCGCATCTTGGTTAACCGTTCGCACACCGTCAAGATAAAAAATCGTCCAACCATTTTCGGTGGCCAGAGGCAGCGAAGCACGGCCAACTTCTAGGGTGGCCAGCACCGATTGCAGCTCAGGAGTCAGTTGCGTTTGCGCAATCCAGCCTAAATCGCGATTGGCATTCACGTCTTTCGGAATGTCGGCAAAGGTTTGATTTAAGGCTTCAAAGTCATTTAGCCCACCAATTTCTTGGGCAATTTTAATCAAAGAGGAAGGCGCTTGCGTTTGTTGCAAAGCATCATCGCTTAGTACTAAAAAGCGGTACAGATGGAACTCATCAATTTGTTGGGTGCCGGCTTGGCGTTCATTGGCAATTTTGACTAGGTGAAAACCGCTTGGGCTTTGGATGATTTCGCTCACCTCACCTTTTTTAAGGTTAGCGACTTGTTTGGCAAAAAAGGTGGGGACTTCGCTGTCTTGCATCCAACCTAGATTCCCACCGTCCAGTGCTCGAGAACCGTCCGAAAAGCGCACCGCTAATTGGGCAAAGTCCTCGCCTTGTAGCAGGCGTTCTCGTAGTTTGGTAATTTTATCGAGTGCCTGTTTCCGCTGCTGTTGACTGGCCGATTCGGGTAGGGCAACCAGCAAATGCTGAAGTTGGATTTCGCGGTACTTATTCGCCAAGGTCATGCGATTGAGGTAGTTATTGATTTCGCTCTCGGTAATTTGTGTGCGGTCAATAACTTCGCGTTGGCGAAGTTTTTGAATCAACATTTGGTTACGGATTTGTTCACGCAATTTATTAAAGCCATCATCGCTTTCTAAATTAAGACGATTTCGTAAATCCAGTAATGAAAGGTTGTTTTGCTGAGCAATCGCCTCCATCTGCTGATTCAGTTCTTCATCGGCGATTTTCATCCCGGTTTGTTCGGCTCGGCTGAGTTGAACGGCTTCCAAAATCATGCTGTCGAGCACTTGAGCGCGCAAAGCTTGCGTATCTTCAATGTTCATGTTTTGGGCGCGCAGCTCTTCGGCTTTTTGCAGCAGTTTACGGTTAAGTTCGCTGCGCAAAATAATCCGATCATTGACCACGGCGACAATCTTATCCACCAACGCTTCTTGTGGTGCAATGGCTTCAGCGGCCAACAAGGTGGAAGGAGGGGTGCTTAGCCCAATCAGGCTCAGTACGGAAAGCATTGCGGCGTTGAGTTTACGTTTCATCTGGATTCACTAAAAGTTAAAAAGGTTGCTCAGGTTGCGATTTAAGGCAGTATCGTGGTTGCTTAAGCCCTTGAGCTCGAACTGAAAACGAATGCTGTCATTATACAAATCATTTTCTAATTGTGTACGTTGTGCGCTCACCGCAAAAGCCCAGCAACAATTGTCATAACGCAGCGCCAATTCACTTTCGGCGATTCGATCTTGTTTGAGATCATAATTGCCTAAAATCGACATCTGCCAGTTTGGATTCAGTTGCCGAAATCCCCCGACCAGTAAAGATTCTGTTGTTTGAATCAGGCTGTTATTATTGCTTTGCGGTAATTTTAAATGGTTGATAAAGAGTTGATTTTCAGAATTAATTTCCCAGAAAGCACGGTGACTACTGGCGCTGATGGTTTGCTCTTGAGGGTCAAACACTAGGGTTGAGTGCAGGCGTAAATGGTCCAGTGACAGCTGAGCTAAGGTGTATAAGTCAGACGCGCCTGAATCCCCCGATATGCCAGCCTCTTGCAGGACTCTCGAGGCTTCAAAACGATAACTTTGTCCGATGCCAAGATTGAGTCTTTCTTTACCGTACGAGTCGATAAAGCGACTATTGATCGCAACACTGACTTGATGGCTGTCGGCAATCCGGTCGTTACCGACAAAGGGATTCAACGCAAAGAGATTGCTGAAATCCAAGCTGCGCAGCGCGGTGTCAAACAAGGGCAGATGCTGTTGTGCTTGATAGGGGGTGTAGAGATATTGCACACGCGGCTCTAAAGTTTGACGGTAATTTTGCTTACCCACTTCAAGAGGCTGTTCAAATACTAAGCCTGCGCCAAGGACGGCTTGAGGTAAAAACCGTTGACGATCGCCGTTTACCGGGTCTTCTAAAGCATAGTCTGTGTAATAGGTGTTGAGTTGGGCGTTGAGATTCCCAGCAGCGCGGTTTTCGCGAAATTGCACGCTCGCTTGCGAATGCCAACGTCGGCCCTCTGCACGGTTTGCCTCAGGATTTTTCAGTTGAAAGTCCGTCATCTGCGTTTGCAGGTCCCAGCTTAATTGTCCAACCGGCAAAGCGAAAATCTGATCTAAAGGAGCCGCATAGCGCAAACCCACTTCCGGGCGTTTTTCATAGTTGTTCTGAAAATTAATCAGTTCGGCATAGCCGCTGTGAAGTGCGTAGGCGGAAAAGTGTGAACGTTGATAGGTGATTTGCGCTTGCTGTGGCGCATGGGTGGCGTTGATATCAGCGGTCTCAAAAGGAACGTCGTTGTACACATTGCGATCGGAGGTTTGGTTCCAGTTGATTTGTGCACTCAGATGCTCACCCCATTGTTGTTGGTTCTGAATTGCCACGCGCCAGCGTGGATCTTCGCCGGTTTCTTCGGAACGAAAAACCCCTGTTTTGAGATTCAAGCGTTGCAAACTTGGCCCAACTTCCCCTAAATAACGCAATTCATTGTCCAGTGCCAAATCTTGTTGACTCAGGAAAATCGGGGTAAGGGTCGCATCAAAATTGGGGGCGATGGCAAAAAAGTAGGGCAGCTTAAGGTACTGCGTGCGCTCCATATTGTTCAGCGCTTTATAGTTGCCAAATTCTGGAAACAATAAACCGCTGGCTCGATCGTTCAAGGGGTAATTTAAATAGGGCGTATAAAACACAGGCAGATTGCGCACACGCAAGGTGGCATCGCGGGCAATCACTCTTTGCGCAGGGCGATCAATTTCAATCTGCTCGGCCTGCAAGCTCCAATCTTTGCGTCCTTTAGAATCCAATCGACAGGTGGTCAGGTTGGCTTGGTCTAAAAACGCGCGTTCGCGATTCTGATCTAAGCGAATTTTTTGGGCATCGCCATAGGCGCGGCTGGGCAAAATTTGATAATGCGCCTGTTCGATTTGAACAGCATTGGGTTGCAGCACAACCTGCTCGGCCGTTAAGCTGAATTGCGCTTGCAAGAGCTGGACTTGACCAAATAAGTTAGCTTGTTTACTCGGAATATCCAGCGCTAAGCGTTGGGCTTGCAGTAGGGCTTGGGGATGTAAGAGTTGCACATCGCCTTGAAAAAGCAGCTGATCACGGTTGGGCTGTTCGAGCTGATCGGCCCGAATCTGTATGGGCTGGGCGAAAAAATCATTCGATGAGGTTGTATCACGGCTCAATGTTGCCAGGGCACGCTGGTCCGGGGTTGGCCATTGCGCCGGTCGTGGGGTAATCCAATCGGGCAGGCAAGCCTCTTGTGCATTCAGCTTTTCGCTCGGTGGCGTTGCGGTTAGGTTGTCTGATTGCAGCTCTGCCGCCATGGCGGGTAATCCGCTGCAAGCGCCCACAATCCCGAGCGCACCCAGCAGGCACTTGAGCCCAAAAGTGCGCGGGGGCAGTGGCGGCAAATTGGGCGCGGGATTTGACATTGGGCAGACAATCATGAATTATTCGTGGATTGCTATTTTAAACTGGAATAATGCCCCATGGATGAAAGATTTCAAGCGATGTGTTCTTGGCTAGAAAGCCTGCCTTTGTTACGCGAGTCGGTTTTTGATTTACCGCAACCCGCTTCAAGCGATGCCAGTTTTCGGCGCTATTTTCGGATTGTTTTAAATCAGCCATTCCGCAATCAGGATTCCGCTGAGTTGGGCTATCACAATGATCGTTTGATTATCATGGATGCACCGCCTCAGCATGAAGATTGTCGGCCGTTTTTAGCGGTGGCCGACACACTGGCGCAGTGTGGTTTAAATGTACCGCTCTGTTTGGCTCAAGATTTGTCACAAGGGTTTTTATTGCTGAGCGACTTGGGGTCACAAACCTATTTAAACCAGTTGCAAAGCGATGGGGGCCGCCACGCTGAAAGTCTTTATTCTCAAGCTTTGGATGCTTTACTACAGCTGCAAACTCGCGGACAGAGCGCAGCCAAACATTTACCGCTTTACGATGCCGCCTTGTTGGAACGCGAAATGGATTTGTTTGTCGATTGGTTGGGTGTGCGTCATTTAGAGCGGCCACTCAACCACTTGCAGCAGTTGCAGTGGCAAGAGATGAAACGGTTCTTAATCGACTCTGCTGTACAGCAACCACAAACTTATGTTCACCGCGATTATCACAGCAGAAACCTGATGTGCGCGCCTGGTCGCAATCCAGGAATTTTGGATTTTCAAGATGCGGTGTTCGGCCCCTTAACCTACGATGCGGTCTCTTTGTTGCGCGATTGTTATATTGCTTGGCCAGCGGAACAGGTGCAGGAGTGGTTGCGTGCCTATTTTCTGGCGCTTTGCCAAAATCAACTGCTTGAGCAGAATCAATGGCGCGATTTTGTTCGTGCGTTTGATTTAATGGGCATTCAACGGCATCTTAAGGCCGCAGGGATTTTTGCTCGTCTTTGGCATCGCGATGGTAAAGATGGTTATCTGCAAGATATTCCGGCAACCTTGCACTACATTTTGCAAGTGGGGGCGGCCTATCCAGTTTTAACGCCTTTGTTGCACTGGATTGAAAGCGATTGGTTAGCGCAAGTGTTGGCGTTTAATGCCGAACATTTTACCCCGTCGGCCACGGCATGTTAGTGGCGGGTGAGAATGGGATGCCGTGGCGTCCAAAAGCCATGATTTTAGCCGCGGGTAGAGGGGAACGTTTGCGCCCTCTGACCGATGACTTGCCTAAGCCCCTAGTGTGTTTATGCGGCACGCCTTTAATTGAATACCATTTGCAGAAATTGGCCGAAGTTGGGGTACGACAAGTGGTGATTAACCACGCTTGGCTTGGTGAAAAGCTGGTTCAAAGCTTGGGCAACGGCCAGCGCTGGGGAATTGAGATTGCCTATTCCGCTGAACCTCCGGGCGGCCTGGAGACGGCCGGTGGGATTGTGCAAGCATTGCCTTTGTTGGGCGCTGAGCCGTTTTTATTACTCAATGGTGATGTCTATTGCGACCTCGATTTTGCGGAATTAATTGAACAGGCGCAGCGGCTGCGAGCGTCGTATGTTCAAACGCTGGGCCATCTCATTTTAGTTCCCACGCCCGTGTTTAAAACACAGGGTGACTTTGCACTGCAGGACGGTCACTGTTTGCCACAAGGGGATTTGACTTTTGCCGGTATCAGTGTGCTGCACCCTCGACTCTTCGCGGGAATCGCACCGGGGACTTATCCTTTAGCCCCCGTTTTGCGTGCTGCTATGCAGCAGCAAGCGTTGAGCGGTGCGCTTTATCAAGGATTTTGGTCAGATATTGGTACCTTAGCGCGATTAGAGCAAACACAACAACGGCTTTGCCCAGATAGCGTGTGACGGTTTTTGCCTTGCAATGGGAAAATCTTCTCGCCAATGGTATTAAAACGTTTTATTTAAGAGGAAACGCACCATGAGTCATAAGCATGATGTCATACTGCAAAAGGTTTTTGCCCACCCTTTAGCGGCGAATCTGGATTGGAAAAAGTTGGCAGCGGCTTTGACGCACTATGGCGCACAAATTGAGCACACCACCGCCAGTAAGGTTCGTATCCGTTTTGGTCAAGCAGAGTTGGTCATCAGTTTGCCGCATCATGGCCATGAACTGACTGATAAAGGCGATATTACCCGTTTGAAGCACTTTTTGCAGGCACAAGGAATCTCGGGTTGAACGCCAAGGGAATCGAGATTCACGGTTTCTTTAGAGCGTGGCAAAAAACCGAGGCTTTTTGTGCTTAATAGTGGTATTTGCGCTTATTAGCTTCTAAAATCAGCCCCAGTCTTGCTCTGCACAGCATGGGTTGATTCTGCTTTCTTCTGTAAGAGAGCATTTCTTTTAGCCAAAAAAGTTATGGAATATGTCCGAAAAAATCATTGAACTCAAAGGTTCCGTTCTCTCGCTAACGGTTCTGCATCTTCACTCTAACGACATTGCGCAAACCAAAGCGGCACTGGCCCAGAAAATTGAGCAAGCGCCCAGCTTTTTTGTAGGCATTCCGATTATTTTGGAGCCGAAAGTTGAACTCAAAGACCCAACCTATCTCGCGTTGTTGGTGGAATATTTACACCAATTGCAGATGATTCCAATTGGCTTGCGCTCCCAAGATCCGATGGTGCAAAGCTTGGCAAGCTATGCGGGGTTGGCTATTTTTCCTGAGGACCACCGGCGACCAACGGTGCAGTTGGATACGGCCGCAAATGCTAACCCGATGAGCGCGCGTACCCCAGCCAGTCCGCCACCTGCTGAGCCTAGCTATGCCCCTGTTGTGTTAGATGATGGCTTGAAATCGGCCTTGGTGATTGAACGAGCCGTTCGCTCTGGCCAGCAAATCTATGCCAAAGACCGTGATTTGGTGATTTTTGGTTCGGTCAACCCGGGCGCAGAAATCATTGCCGATGGCAGCATTACCGTGTTTGGTAAATTGCAAGGCAAGGCGATTGCCGGCTCTTCCGGCGCAACAGACGCCTCGATTGTCGCCAAGCAACTTGATCCGGAGCTGGTCTGTATTGCCGGAATTTATCAGTTGGCGGACGATATTGGCAGCGAATTTAAAAATAGTGGTTTGGTGCAGGCCAAGCTTGCAAAAGAACAGCTGATTTTGCAATGTCTGTAAGACGCCGCAAATCAAAAAGACGTCTCATAAAAATTAACAGAGTAGGAGAATTAACTGTGTCAAAGGTCATTGTAGTCACCTCCGGAAAGGGTGGCGTCGGAAAAACCACCACCAGTGCAAGCTTTTCAACAGCCTTAGCCATGAAAGGTCATAAGGTTGCGGTCATCGACTTTGATGTTGGCTTGCGTAATTTGGATTTGATTATGGGTGTTGAACGCCGAGTGGTTTATGACTTTGTCAATGTGGTGCAGGGCGAAGCTTCTCTCAAACAAGCGCTGATTAAAGACAAGCGTATTGAAGGCTTGTATATTTTAGCGGCTTCACAGACGCGTGATAAAGACGCTCTCACCCTAGAAGGGGTCGAAAAAGTTATCAACGATTTGAAAGCCGACGGCTTCGATTACATTATTTGTGACTCGCCGGCTGGGATTGAAAAGGGCGCGCAGCTTGCGCTCTATTTTGCCGATGAGGCGATTGTGGTCACGAACCCAGAAGTCTCTTCCGTGCGCGATTCCGATCGCATTTTGGGCATTCTTCAAGCCAAATCGCGCCGCGCCGAAATGGGCGAAGATCCTGTGGTAGAACATCTGGTGTTGACGCGTTATAACCCAACGCGGGTGACTGCCGGTGAAATGCTTTCCAAAGACGATGTGGTCGATCTTTTAAGCATTAAATTGCTAGGGGTGGTTCCCGAATCGCAAGAGGTGTTGAACGCCTCTAACTCGGGCGAGCCTGTCGTGTTGAATCATGACAGTGATGCCGCACAAGCCTATGTGGATATTGTGGAGCGTTTTTTAGGCGCCGACAAAGAGCACCGTTTTTTAACGGAGGAGAAAAAAGGCTGGCTTAATAAACTCTTTGGGAAGAAATAATTATGGCACTACTGGATTATCTATTAGGACAACGTAAGAAAAAGTCTGCCCATTTGGCAAAAGACCGCCTGCAAATTTTATTGGCACATGAGCGCACCGAAGCGAAAGCGCCAGATTATCTGCCCAAAATGCGCGATGAAATTTTGCAAGTGATTGCCAAATATGTCGATATTGATCAAGAGCAGCTTAAGATTTCGATTGACGAAGAGAACGGCTTCGAGGTCTTAGAGTTGAACTTGGTGCTGCCCGACGAGAAACGCTAAAGTGCCGACAACGCCCAGCCTGCTCTGGGCGTTTTGTTTTAAAATCCCCGATAACCAGAACACAGGCTGCTGAAACGAAAAGCCAAGGTGTGTTAGGGGTATTTAGGGGAGTCGAGGCGTAAAAACAACCTAAATACCGATACCCCACAAAGGAGTGTGCGATGTTAATGCTAATTTCCCCCGCCAAATCCCTCGATGAGAAAACCCCTGTTCAAACGTCGATGCAATCCGAATGGGGGTTTGCTGAGCAGGCCCAAGACTTGATTGCCCAACTGCAAACCCTCGATCCGAATCAAATTGCCGAGTTAATGCACCTAAGCGATGCTCTGGCAGAATTGAATTATCAGCGCTTTCAAGGTTGGCACTATCCTTTTTCACCTGGGAATGGCAAGCAAGCGGCTTGGCTCTTTAAAGGCGATGTTTATCATGGTTTAGATGCTTACAGTTTGCCCCCCCAAGGGGTGGTTTATTTGCAAAATCACGTGCGCATTCTCTCAGGTTTATACGGTTTACTGCGTCCTTGCGATCTTATGTTGCCTTATCGTTTAGAGATGGGCACCCCGCTGGCAAGCGCCAAAGGCAAGGATTTATACGCTTTTTGGGGCAGTCAGCTCAGCACCGCATTGAATTCGATTTTGGATGAACAGGGCGATCGAACGCTCGTCAATTTGGCCTCGAACGAGTATTTCAAAGCGGTGGATAAAAAAACCTTACGCGCGCAAATCGTGACCCCGATTTTTAAAGACTGGAAAAACGGCCAATACAAAATCATCAGCTTCTACGCCAAAAAGGCGCGCGGCTTGATGGCGCGTTATGCCGCTGATCAGCAGCTAGAGGATGCTGAAGGCTTAAAGTATTTTGACTACGAAGGCTATGCCTTCGCCCCAGACCTCTCAAGCGAAACCGACTGGGTATTTCTACGCAAACAAGAATCTTAAAAAAGGAAGCCTAAAATGAATAAATTAGCATGGGTTTTCAGTGCTTCAGTCATGACGGGAATAATTTCTCCCGCAATGGCAAATTCGTCTTGGCCAGTTCAAGCTCTTGTTCAAAGCGAAGCTTCTGATATAAAAACTTCCCAACGTATTGTTGTTCGCTTTGCAAAAGCGGTTTCAGATCCTTTGGTTGAGAATTTATTAAACAAATTGCAGATTTCCACGGGCTTTGTTTCCAAAAAACTTGACGGCTTAATGATTATTGAGACGCCGGTCATTGGCAGCGACAAACTGTTCGCTTTGTTACGCAATTCGACTTTAGTTCGTTATGTAGAGTGGGATCAAAGAGTGAGTTTGCGTAACTACAATCCGACCGAACCTCTTTATTCAGAGCAATACTGGTTGAAAAATTTTGGTCAGCCTGTGCAAGGGGTGATTGGCGAAGTGGGAGAGGATATTGGTTTTGAACAAGTGAATCATAAATCCTCCTCGCATTCGATTTTGGTAGCGCTGCTTGATACGGGGGTCGATTACCGACATAACGAGCTTGAGCAGCAAGTGTGGTTCAATGCGGATGAAGCTTTGGATGGCACGGATACGGATGGCGATGGGTTTGTTGATAATCTCTATGGTGCAGATTTGGTGGATGCGGATGGTGATCCAATGGATTTGAATGGGCATGGTACCCACTGTGCTGGAATTATCGCTGCTTCTCAGAATGGCCAAGGAATTCAAGGTGTTGCCAGTGAATACGTTAAGATTCTGCCGGTTCGAGTATTGGATCAAAATGGCAATGGTAACTTAAGCGATATTGTGATGGGACTCGAGTTCGCTTTGCAACAGGGTGCAAGTATCAGTAATAACTCTTATGGATTTCTGACCCAGTCGCAAGCTCTTTTGGAGTTAATCGAAGAAGGAAATCGGCAGGGCCATTTATTTGTTTCAGCCGCAGGAAATAAATCCAGCAATATGGATGGCTTACTTGGAATCAAAGATTATCCTGGAGCCTTGAATAACGAAAATATCCTGAATGTCGCAGCACTAGACAATCAAGGCCAGCTTGCGAGTTACAGTAACTATGGTGCCCGCTCGGTCGATATTGCCGCTTATGGTTCGCATGTTTTATCCAGCTATCTCAATAATTCTTATGCTTATCTGAGCGGAACCTCTATGGCGGCTCCTGTGGTAACTGGCATTGCAGCTTTTCTAAAAAGCATGCACCCTGAGTTAAGCCACTTACAAATGAAACAGGCGATTTTGGCAGGGTCGCATGAAAATCCCGATCTCACCGGAAAGGTCTTGTCCGCGGGAAGTGCCCATTTAAAGGGTGCTTTAAGATGGTATGAAGAGGAACGTCCTGGAACGCCGCCATTGGATGAGGTTTCAGACGAGCCTGATAAAGAAGGGTCTTCTGCTCAGAGCACGGCGGTCTTTGAGAAAATTCATCAACTGCTTGGCAGTCTTTTAGGGCTCTAGCCCTTTGGGCATTTCGCAGCTTTTTCTTGCTTTATTGCAAGGTTGCGTTTTTGGGCGCAAAGAGCGCGTCAACCTCGGCTTCACTGTAGCGTAAATGGTAGTTGCAGATTTCATTGTGAATGACAAGCTCACCTTCTTCTTGCAAAATCTTACGAACTTCTTCTTCGCCCATCTGTTGCAACATGAGATCAATGCGCGCTTTATTTTCTGGGCATTCGTAAAGCACATCGCGACCTCTAAAGAGTTCGACCGTTTCTTGATGGAACAATCGATGCAGCAAAGTTGCACTTTCTAGGGTTAAGAGTTCGTCATTGCTCAGGGTGTTGGCAAGGTGTTCAATTCGCTCCCAAGCATCGGCATCTTTTTCATCGGTGTCGGGCATTTTTTGCAGCATGAAACCGGCGAGATGGCTTTCATCAGCGCTCAGCCATAAGCGTGAGGGCAGTTGCTCGGATTGTTGAAAGTAACCCTCAAAGCAAGCGGCAACCGTTTCTGCTTCGCGCGGCACATAGCTTTGAAAATGATGACCGGTTTGTGAATTTTCTAGGGTCACCAAAATCTGCCCATCGCCTAAAAGCTCGTCTAGACTTTGTTGATTTTGAATAGGTTGGATTGTTTTGGCTAGGCCCCGCAACTTAAGGTCGTGCGTCACCTCCACCACCAAGAGGTTGACGGGTCCTTTTCCTTGAATTTGGAGGGTAATTTTACCTTGGTGTTTGAGACCATTGGCTAAGATGACGCTGACCGCGGTTAGCTCACCGAGCAGGCGAGATAAGACCGGCGGATAATGGCGCTCGGCAATCATTTGTTGCCAAGCGTGATCCAGTTGCACAATTTGTCCGCGAACATTGTGTTCTTTAAACAGAAAACGTTGAATTTTATCTTGCGCCATGCTGAGCTCCTTTGCGATTAGCGTGCGCGGATTTTAACACAGTCGTTTACCCGCTTTAGCGGGGCATCAACGCCTAAGCCCAGTCTAGGTGGTGTTTCACCCTTTCATACCAGACAATTGTTCACACTTCTTTGGAAAATTTTTATCGGCTGAAGCGGTTGAGAGGCAAGTAACTTTGCCATTCTTGTTCAAAATACGTTTGTTTCATCCCAATTCACATTGTGATTCACATGCGCTGTTCACTCTCTTTGGCTTGCAAATCGGCGTGGTATGAGCTGCGGACCATGGGTCCTGCGGCAACGTGGCTAAAGCCCATTTGATAGCCTGCTGCTTCAATTTGTTGAAACGCTTCGGGCGGCCAATATTTTTTGACCGAGAGGTGGTATTCACTGGGTTGTAAATATTGCCCAACAGTGAGCATTTCGACATCGTGCGCGCGCAGGTCCTGCATGACTTGCAATAATTCTTCAAGCGTTTCCCCTAACCCGACCATTAAGCCAGATTTGGTTTTGACTGTCGGATGCTGTTGCTTGAAACGCTTCAGCAAGTCTAATGAGGCTTGATAATCGGCTCCAGGTCTGGCTTCTTCGTATAAACGAGGGATGGTTTCTAAATTGTGGTTGAGAACATCCGGTGGTTGTTGACTGAGGGTTTCCAGCGCTACACTCAAGCGTCCGCGAAAATCGGGAACTAGGGTTTCAATTTGGGTTTGAGGTGCCTGCTGGCGAATAGCCTGAATGCAATCCACAAAATGCTGGGCTCCGCCATCTCGCAGGTCATCGCGATCGACTGAGGTAATAACCACATAGTTCAAGCCCATTGCTTTGACTGTGCGCGCCAGATGAGCCGGTTCTTCTTGGTTAAGCGGTTTAGGACGGCCGTGGGTGACGTCACAAAATGGGCATTTTCGGGTACAGATATCGCCCATAATCATGAAAGTGGCCGTGCCATGGCCAAAGCATTCTGCTAGGTTAGGGCAGGAGGCTTCTTCGCAGACGCTATGCAGACCTTGTTCGCGCATAATGTTTTTCAATTCGCGAATACGATGGATGTCTTTGGCTTTTGGCAGTTGCGCTTTAATCCAGCGGGGTTTTGGCAACTTTTCCGCGGCAGGGTCTGGACGATGTTTTAGGGATTTCGTTTTATATTCGCCTTTGGACATGGCCGCGTTGCGCTCGCGCACCGACTGACTGAGCTGCTGTTTCATCTGTTGGAGTGAAATTTCTTGGCGGGCTTGCAAATCTGACATGGGTGCTTCCAAAGTACAAAAAGAACAACATTATAATCCAAGCCAGAAGGGCATCCTTAGCAATTCGTAACGCGCAGGGCATCCAAATGCTGTTGAAATAGGACGCTGAAGACTTCGCCGAGCTGTTCAATATTTGGCAAGGGGTTCGGGTAGAGGTTGGCAAGCTGGGTCATCTGCAATCCAGCGTATCCGCATGGATTTATGGCGTGAAAAGGCGTAAGGTCCATATCAACATTGAGTGCCAAGCCGTGATAGGTTTTTTGCTTGTGAATCTTTAGGCCGAGCGATGCGATTTTTTGATCGTTAACATAAACACCTGGAGCGTTGGCACGGGTAACGCCTTCGATTTCATAAGCCTTTAGGAGTTCGATAAGGCTCTTTTCCATGAGACTGACCAGAGCCCGCACACCGAGATGGCGCGCTTTTAAGTCGATCAGCAGATACACAATCAGTTGGCCGGGACCGTGATAGGTAATCTGCCCGCCGCGATCGGTCTGAACAATCGGAATGGCCGGATTGGGGTTTAAAAGATGTTCCGGTTTGCCGTTTAGACCTTGGGTATAGACCGGCGGATGCTGAACAATCCACAGCTCATCGGTTTGACCTGCTCCCCGCTCGCTACTGAATTGGCGCATCGCTTGCCAAACATCGGTGTAAGGTTGGATGCCAAGTTGCTTGACGAGAAGAGGCGGCAGTTTCATCAGCAAGGGCAATCGATTTACAGCGTCATTAGTACTTGGGGATGTTTTCTCAGCTCACCATAGATGGCGTGCAGCTGTTCTAAACAGGTGGCGTAGAAGGTGATATTGACCGAGACAAAGTTGTTGTCTTTAGAGTGGTTGAGTTGAATGTGTTCGCGCGAAGTATTAGGCGCAAATTGGCATGTGATCTCATAGACCAATTCAATAAAACCTGGCTCATTGCGGCCCATGGCTTTGAGTTTATAGTCACAGGGAAATTCGATCAAACTCTGTGCATCTGGGGTGTGTAAATCTTGAGTCATTGACGTATCTCATTGTGTTTAACAATTGAAGTTGTGGGTTAAGCTTGAGAACCGTGGCCGAGCTAAAGCAAAAAGCCGCAAGGTTTTTGCGGCTTAGGCTTTGATTCAAGCCGGTTTAAGCGATGTTAAGCACCATCACCGCCAAATAATGAGCTGATGGCCATCTTCAGTTGGTCGATTAATTTTTTGAAAAAAGAGCCTTCTTCCACGCTGTCAAGTGCAATCAGCGGTCGCTTGCTGATTTCTTGGTTGCCAATCGTAATTTGTAAGCTACCAAGCGCATCGCCCTCTGCAGCCGGCGCTTTAATCATTGGCTCAACTAGGGTTTCGATGCTCATATTTTTGTATTGGCCGCGCGGAATGGTGACGTACAAATCCTCAGCAAGGCCCAGTCCAATCAAATCTCGATTGCCTTCCCAAATTGGGGTGTCTTTAAGACGCTGGCCGGCGCTGTAGAGCTTGTGGGTTTCGTAAAAACGAAATCCATAGTTAAACAGTTTTTGAGTCTCTTGCACGCGGGTATTTGCACTGTTGGTACCCAGTACCACACTGATTAAACGCATTTCATCACGTTTCGCCGAGGAGACTAAGCAGTAGCCAGCCGATTCGGTATGGCCGGTTTTGAGGCCATCGACCGTTTCATCTTGCCACAACAGTTTGTTACGGTTGTATTGGGTAATGCCATTAAAGGTAAATTTTTTCTCGGAATACCATTTGTATTCATCGGGGAAGTTTTTAATCAGTGCTGAGGTTAAAAGAGCAAGGTCATTGGCACTGGTGTAGTGCTCCGGATCAGGTAAGCCGGTGGCATTGACATAATTTGTGTTGGTCATGCCTAAAGACTTGGCATATTTGTTCATCAGTTGCGCAAATACTTCTTCACTGCCGGCAATATGTTCGGCCAAAGCGACACTGGCATCATTGCCGGATTGAATAACCATGCCTTTGATGAGGTCTTGAACCGAAACTTGCTTGCCCACTTCAATGAACATTTTTGAGCCGGGCATTTTCCACGCATTTTGGGAAATGGTAACCATGTCTCCCATTTGCATGTTGCCGTTACGCAATTCGTTAATCACTACATAGCCGGTCATGATTTTCGTTAAGCTCGCTGGCTCTACCCGTTGGTCTGGATTTTTTTGCGCCAAAACACGCCCGCTGTCAAAGTCGATAAGCAAATAGGCGCTACCGGAAACTTCTGGTGCCGAAGGTACAACATGTGGAGTGTTCGGAGCAGCGACTGCAGCAGCGGCATCGGCCAGAGGAGTCTGAGCATGGACATTCGAACTTAAGGCCAAGCTGAGACTGAGGGTGAGCGTCAGGGCGGAAGCCTGAAGGGTGCGAATCAATTGCATAATTATATCTTCTTACTTATTAAAACGCTGGCGGCGCAGCGAGGGTGGATTAGAATTTTACGGCGAATGTCTGCTTGAGACAGGGGCTAAAAAGCCAACGCGAATTCACAGCAATTTAAGGGTTTTCTTAAATTGGTTTTTACGGTTTACGCCTGAGTTTTCTAAAAAATTGCCGCTAATTTAACACACTTTGCCTCAAAATCTAAAGTCAAAGCGGGTTACTGCTTGGCCAGCATTTTGCGGTGGGTTTGAATTGACATCAAAATTCCAAAACCAATCATTAAGGTCACCATGGAGCTACCCCCATAGCTAATCAGGGGTAAAGGCAGACCCACCACCGGTAGAAGCCCGGAAACCATCCCGATATTGACAAAAACATAGACAAAGAAAATCATGGTTAAGCCAGCGGCAACCAAGCGCGTAAAGGTATCTTGCGCTTGGGCGGCAATCCACAGGCCGCGCCCAATCACGAAAAGATACATCGCCAACAGCAGAATCACGCCGATAAGGCCAAATTCTTCGGAAATCACCGAAAAAATAAAGTCGGTGGTGCTCTCTGGTAAAAACTCTAGGTGCGCCTGAGTGCTGCCCAAATACCCTTTGCCCTCAATGCCACCAGAACCAATGGCAATTTTAGATTGAATAATATGGTAACCCGACCCCAAAGGATCAGATTCAGGATTTAAAAAGGTCAGTACCCTTTGCCGTTGGTAGTCGTGCATAAACTCCCAGGCAATCGGCACGCTGCCTGCTGCGGCGAGTAAGCCGCCGACAATAAGCTTCCAGGGTAAGCCGGCAAAGAAAATGACGAACAATCCTGAAGTGGCAATGAGCAGTGAAGTACCTAAGTCTGGTTGAATGACAATCAGTCCAGCGGTGAGCACAATCAGCATGAAACCGCTGAACAGCCGAGTGAAGGTCGGTGGGTGGCGACTGTGCGCAAACAACCAGGCCATCATTAAGGGGAGCGCCAGTTTCATCAGTTCAGAGGGCTGAAAGCGCACGGAACCGAATTCGAGCCAACGCTGCGCGCCCTTGCCGATGTCACCAAAAAGTTGGACGGCAATCAGCAATAAAATGCCAATCAGAAACAGTATCGGGGTGAAGATAAAAATTACCGAAGGTTTAATCTGGGCAAAAAACAGCATTAATCCCATGGCAAATCCAACACGCAATAGGTGGCGTTGGGTGACTTCCCAATCCCCTCCAGACGCACTGAATACAATCGCGGTACCACTGATTAACAACAGCAAAATCCCCAATAGCAACAGAGCATCTAGGTGCAAACGTTCCAAAAACTCGCGATTGCGCACATACATTTGCTGTTTGTGATCAAATAATTTCATCGGTCATTTCCGGTATTGTTGGGAAAGGGGGTTAAGGGTAAATCTGGGCGCAGGTAGCGCTTAATTACATTGACCGCAATCGGTGCGGCGGTTTTTGAACCGCTGCCGGAGTTTTCGGCAATGACTGCTACCGCAATTCGTGGCTTTTCAACTGGCGCAAAGCCGACAAACAACGAGTGATCATGCAGGGATTTATCGAGTTTTGCGGAGTCATAATCCGCTTGGTTCAAACTGAACACTTGGGCCGTACCGGTTTTGCCAGCCATAGTAAAGGGCAGGTCAACGCCAAAATGACGCGCGGTACCGGTTTTGCCATGCATGACAGCAACCATGCCTTGAATGACCCTTTCCCAGTTTTCAATTTTACGGATTTCAATTTGTAAGGTTTGCTCTCTCTCGCTATCGAGCTGCTTTAGTAAATGCGGTGTGATTTGTTTACCGCGATTGGCCAAAATGGCGGTTGCGCGGGCCAGTTGAACCGGCGTTGAGAGATGATAGCCTTGGCCAATCGAAGAAATAATGGTTTCACCGCGATACCAGGGTTCATTTTTGGTAATACGTTTCCATTCTTGTGAAGGCAAAATCCCTTTCGATTCACCTGGAATGTCGATTCCGCTGCGCTGGCCAAAACCAAAGGGGGCCATCGCATCGTGTATGTTATCAATCCCCATGTCGAGACTCAGTTCGTAAAAATAGGTATCACATGATTGAGCAATAGCAAGGTGCATATCGACCAAACCATGTCCCCAACGCTTCCAATCTCGGTAGCGATTGCCTTTGTATTCAAAATACCCAGGATCGAAGATTTTTTTGAACGGACTGATAATTTCTTTTTCAATCGCACCTAGGGCCACAAATTGTTTGATGGTCGAGCCCGGAGGGTATTGACCATTGATGCCTCGATTAATAAATGGTTTGTTGGGGTCTTCCAATAAGGCTTTATAGGTTTTGCTATCAATGCCATCGACAAATAAGTTAGGGTCAAAAGTGGGCATGCTGACATAAGCCAATACTTCACCGGTTTGGGGGTCGAGCGCAATAATGCTGCCTCGGCGATCGCCCATCAGCTCTTCGGCAAACTTTTGCAGTTCAATATCGAGCGTTAAATGAATGTCTTGGCCATTAATTGCTGGGGTGGTTTCAAGCTTGCGCAGGACGCTGCCGCGAACGTTGGTTTCAACCTGTTGAATTCCTGGGTAGCCATGCAGAAGGGATTCGTAGTATTTTTCGACGCCCGATTTACCAACAATGTCGGTACCGCGGTAGCGGGTGCTGTCCAGCGTTTTGATCTCTTTTTGATTGATTCGGCCGACGTAGCCAATCGCATGAACGCCGATACCTTGATAGGGGTAGGTACGCTTCAAGCGGCTGATCAGGGTCACGCCAGGGTGTCGGTGGCTGATCACAGCAAAGCGTGCGGCTTCTTGCTCACTCAGGCTGTGCGGCAGGGTGTAGCTTTTGGCGCGCCGGCCCACACGAAAGGTTGCAAAAAATTTATCGAGGCTTTCTTGCGGATAGGTATCGAGGAGGCTTTTGAGCTCAGCTTCAAAGGCATCAATATCCTTCATATCTTCCCGTACCAAACTCAAGGTAAAAAAGGGTTGATTATCGACAATTAAAATATGGTTCCGATCGTAAATTTTGCCACGGGTTGGCGGTAGGACCTCGATCGAAATTCGATTGCCTTCCGCTAAGCCGTGGTAACGATCGTAATTAAACCACTGCAGATAAGCCATTCGACCAATCAGAAACAGCATTAACACAAAAGTAAACGAAAACGCCACGATCAAACGATTGCGAAATTGGCGTTTGCGTTTTTGATTTTGTTGACTGGTACTGAATTCCAGATTTTCGTTTAAGGGTGACATGCCGCCGTTAGCTCTCAATCGCCTTTTGATGGCTGAGGCGGTTTAACCCCTTGGCCAAGAAAATCCATAGAACGCCGCCTACCAGCGGCATGCTCCAAAATGCAATCTGTTGCGCTTCATTCATGGGCGGTGCAAGCACAATGAGCCGCAAAATTTGGTAGAGCAGTAAAAAGCCAATCATATTTAAACTCTGTTGCAGGACGCTGTAACCGCGAAAATGCAAGCGGTGGCGCAACATCGCAAAGGTGAGCAGTACGAAAATCAAGGCATGGATGCCTAAGGTGCTGTTGAACAAAGTATCCATGAGCAAGCCAATGACAAAAGCGGTACTGACATAGGTTTGGTCTAAAAAGTGCCCACACCAGTAAAGAAGAACCAGAAGGGTGATTGGAGGTAAAAAGAGATAACTTTCCCCCAATAAATTAAGCGCGTCCACAATCAATGCGAGGACAAAACTTAACATAATCACCCAGCGAACTTGGCGGCTGGTAATGTAGATAAAGGCGTCGCCCATAATGACTTACTCTCTTTGTGGATGCATGACCGCAAGCGCTAGGGCGTTGCGGATGTTGCCGCTTTTGGTTTGGCTTCAACGCGCTGCTGGGTTTGTGTGTCTTCAGGAGCGGTGGTTGCTGTGCCGGGTGTTTCGAGGGTTTCACTTGTCGGTTCCAATGCTGAGCGATCTGGATTCATTTTCAAGATCAAAACCTGCTGTGCTTGATTCAGTTCGCCTAATGGATTGGCATAAATTTCCAAGTAGGGGGTGCTGTCTTGGCTCACTACCTGACTAACCACCGCCACCGGATAGCCGGAAGGAAATTTGCCATCCAATCCAGAACTTTCCAGTAGATCGCCGACACGCACTTCACTGCTTTTCGGAATAAAGTTCAGCTGCACACCATCAAATCCTCGGCCGGAGAGAATGCCGCGTTGGCCTGTGCGTTGAATGCGAACGGGAATTTGATGCGAAGGATCGGTAATGAGTAGAACACGCGCCGTGCTGGGGGTTGAATGCACGACCTGCCCGATAATGCCTTTGGCATCAATAATGGGTTGCCCAATTTCGACCCCATCTAAGCGCCCTTTATTAATGGTAATAAACTGTGATAAAGGACTGCTGGAAAAAAAATGCACACTGGCGATTTGAAAGCTAGCATTGTTGACTTGGCCGGTGGTACCAAGTAAGGCGCGCAGGCGACCCACTTCTTGTTCCATCATAATGAGTTGTTGCTGTTTGGCTTTGAGTAACAGCATTTCAGTTTTCAGGCGATCGTTTTCCAATTTCAGTTCATCAAAAGAGGTGAAGTCTGTGGAAAAGTTCAGATAAAGCTGTTTAGGTGCTTGGGCAAGCCGCTCGATAGGGTCAAGCAGCGTCAGCAGGGCACTGCGAAAGTTACTCATGAGATTACTTTGACTATCAACCGCAATCAACCCCAGGGCGAGGATGAAGGCGGCAACAAAGTGTAAAGCGTCTTGCTGAGGGGTGGTAGCCGACTGTTTGATGGAACACTCCTAGGGCGCGAACTCAGAGCTTATTCAGGTTTAATCAAAAGAAAAAACATCGAGTCCTTTTTCATCCATTAACTCGAGTGCGCGGCCGCCGCCACGAGCCACACAGGTCAGTGGGTCATCGGCAATAATTACGGGAATGCCAGTTTCTTCTGAGATAAGGGTGTGGATATTGCGCAGCAACGCGCCTCCACCAGTCAGAACAATACCGTGTTCTGCAATGTCTGCGCCCAATTCAGGTGGGGTGTTCTCCAGTGCAGTACGCACCGAGCTGATAATCGCCTGCAACGGTTCCTGAAGCGCTTCGAGTACCTCATTGCTGTTTAAGGTAAAACGGCGTGGAACCGATTCAGCCATGTTGCTGCCGTGGACTTCCATGGTCATCGGATTAACCTCATGGTAAGCCGTGCCGATGGTTTTCTTGATCCGTTCTGCGGTGGACTCACCAATCACCATGCCATAATTACGACGCACATATTTAATAATGGCATCATCAAAACGGTCACCGCCGACCTTAACCGAGTCTGACCAGACAATCCCGTTGAGCGAAAGGGTGGCGACTTCGGTGGTGCCACCACCGATGTCAACGACCATAGAGCCAGTTGGCTCCGAAACCGGCATGCCGGCCCCGATGGCAGCGGCCATTGGCTCTTCGATTAAGTAAACTTCACGCGCACCGGCGCCGGCTGCGGATTCACGAATGGCGCGGCGTTCAACCTGGGTTGAGCCGCAAGGGACACAGACTAAGACACGGGGGCTGGGTTGAAAAAAGCGGGCTTCATGCACTTTACGAATAAACGATTGCAGCATTTTTTCGGTCACTTCAAAGTCAGCGATAACCCCATCTTTAAGCGGGCGAACCGTTTCAATGTCTTTGTTCTCTTTACCCAGCATGAGCTTGGCGTTCTCTCCCACGGCAACAATCGAGCGCATTCCACTGCCTCGGTGGTTGTTACGAATTGAGACGACGGAGGGTTCATTAAGGACCATGCCTTTACCACGTACGTAAATCAAAGTGTTGGCAGTGCCAAGGTCTATGGAAAGGTCGTTCGAAAAAAGGCCCATTAATTTACGAAACATTACGGCGAATCCTTGCGATAGGGGGAAAAAGAATTGCACTATTCTAACTGAATTCCAAGAGCGGTAGAAGTCTTCTACTCCAAAAGATAAAGTTGAGCCAACCCTTAAAAAAAAGATGCGAATGTTTTGCGCTTTGGCGCGGTTTTACCTCATCTTAAATGAGACTAAGTTTGGGTGAAATCTGCAATTTCCGGCTGCTTGGGCGGCATGCCTGTTCCTGCTACGTTTTTTGTGGTAATTTACACGGCTATTTTTGTGCAAGTTTTGGGAGTCAAAAAGTGTCTATTGGAAAAAGCGAAGTGGCATCAATTTCGCGCTTGGCGATGATTGCGGTGGCCGATCATGAAGTGGAGCAGGTTGCAGCCAAGCTCAGCAAAGTTGTGGATCTGTTTGCGCAGATGCAGGCGGTTGACACAGAAGGCGTTGAGCCGATGGCCCACCCTCATGCGGTGGCGCAACGTTTGCGCTTAGACGAAATCACCGAGGGCGATCAACATCAAAAATTGCAAGCGATAGCGCCTGCGGTGGCGATGGATCTGTATCTGGTCCCGCAAGTGATTGAATAATAAGAACCTTAAGAGATTGAAGATGTTACACACCCTAAGCGTAAAACAGATGAGCGAGAAACTGCACGCTGGCGAAATCAGCAGTGTCGAATTGACTCAACACTATTTAGACCGAATTACCCAATTTGATCCAGAGCTGAATGCTTATGTGACCGTTACGCCAGAGTTGGCGCTGCAAATGGCACGTGACGCCGATGAGCGTCTGAAAAATGGTACCGCTGGCCTCTTGACCGGGATTCCTATTGCACACAAAGATATTTTTTGTACTGACGGTGTGAAAACCACCTGTTCTTCCAAAATGCTAGACAACTTTATTGCGCCCTACGATGCACACGTGGTGACTCTACTGAAAAAGGCAGGTATGCCGATTTTGGGTAAAACCAATATGGACGAATTTGCGATGGGTTCGTCATCGGAAAGCTCCTATTACGGCCCAACCAAAAACCCTTGGGATTTGAATGCAGTGCCGGGTGGCTCTTCGGGTGGTGCAGCAGCGGTAATCGCCGCTAATCTCGCACCGATGGCCACAGGGACAGATACCGGTGGTTCGATTCGCCAGCCAGCTTCTTTCTGTGGAATTACTGGGATTAAGCCGACTTACGGTACGGTTTCGCGTTTCGGGATTATCGCTTACGCGTCAAGTTTTGATCAAGCCGGCCCGATGACGCGTTCGGCGGAAGCGTCAGCGTGGCTGCTCAATGCCATGTCTGAATTTGATCAACGTGATTCAACTTGTCTGGAAATGGAGCGCCCTGACTTTGCTTCTGAATTGGATAACTCTTTAGAAGGTCTAAAAGTTGGCGTGCCGTCTGAGTATTTTGGTGAAGGTCTTGAACCTGAAGTTGAAAAGATTGTTAAGGACGCGATTGCCGAGATTGAAAAGCTCGGTGCGACCATCGTGCCAGTTTCTCTGCCGAACAAAGACCTTGCGGTGCCTGCATATTATGTTTTGGCTCCGGCGGAAGCCTCCTCAAATTTATCACGCTACGATGGCGTGCGTTTCGGTTACCGTTGTGAAAATCCCAAAGATTTGGAAGACCTTTACCGGCGCTCGCGTGCCGAAGGGTTCGGTGCGGAAGTGAAACGCCGTATTATGGTCGGTGCTTATGCGCTATCTGCCGGTTATTACGATGCTTATTATTTAAAAGCACAACGTCTGCGCCGTATGGTTCGTGATGATTTCACTCAGGCTTTCGAACAGTGTGATGTGATCATGGGGCCAGTTGCGCCAACCCCTGCGTTTAATATCGGCGAAAAAACCGATGATCCGACCAGTATGTATCTGGCTGACTTGTATACCATTCCGGTTAACCTTGGCGGTTTCCCCGGTATGTCGGTTCCGGCGGGTTTTGCTAACGGACGTCCTGTGGGTCTGCACATTGTCGGACCTTATTTTTCGGAAGCGAAATTGCTGAATATCGCTCATCAATTCCAACAAGTAACTGACTGGCATAAACAAACGCCAGCACAGTACCAATAAGCGCAGGGAGAGAATTTAATGAGTTGGGAAGTGGTAATCGGTCTTGAGATTCACGCTCAGTTGACCACCAAGTCAAAAATCTTTTCCGGCGCGTCAATTGCTTATGGCGCAGCACCGAATAGCCAGGCTTGTGCCGTTGATCTAGGGATGCCGGGCATGCTGCCGGTGGTTAACCAAGCGGTGATCGCAAAAGGCATTGCGCTGGGGCTGGCGCTGAATGCCGAGCTGGGTAAAAAACAGGTGTTTGACCGTAAGAATTATTTTTATCCGGATTTGCCGAAAGGTTACCAGACTACGCAGATGGATTATCCGATTGTTGGAAAAGGGTATCTGGACATTGAAGTCGATGGCAAAACCAAGCGTATCGGCGTGACTCGCGCGCATTTGGAAGAGGACGCCGGTAAGTCCAATCACGGGATTGTGAAAGGCATGACCGGCATTGATTTGAATCGAGCCGGTACGCCGCTGTTGGAAATCGTGTCCGAGCCGGATTTGTCTTCGGCGCAAGAAGCGGTCGCTTATGCGCGCAAAATGCACGAACTGGTCACTTTCTTGGGGATTTGTGACGGTAACATGCAGGAAGGCTCCTTCCGCGTGGATTCTAACGTGTCGGTTCGTCGTCCTGGCGAGCCGCTGGGTACGCGTGCCGAGTTGAAAAACATCAACTCTTTTCGTTTTATCGAAAAAGCCATCGAATTTGAAATCGAGCGCCAAATCGACTTGATTGAAAGCGGCGGCAAAGTGATTCAGGAAACTCGCTTGTACGATTCCGAAACCAATACGACACGTTCGATGCGTACCAAAGAAGAAGCCAACGACTATCGTTACTTTCCTTGTCCGGATTTATTGCCGGTGATTGTTACCGATGAAGTGATTGATGCGGTACGTGCGACCATGCCGGAACTGCCGGATGCCAAACGTGCACGTTATATCTCTGAAATGGGATTAAGCGAGTACGATGCAGGGGTACTGACTTCGTCACGTGCTATGGCGCAATACTTTGAAGCACTTAACAAGCACACCGGTGGTAAAGATGCCAAAGTGTGCGCGAACTGGATTACTTCTGATCTTGCCGGTGCGCTTAATAAGGCGGGCTTGGAGATTGCGCAGTCGCCCATCTCGGAAGCGATGCTGGCAACCTTGATTGCCCGCATACAAGACAATACCCTGTCTGGCAAAATTGCCAAACAGGTGTTTGAGGCGATGTGGAACGGTGAAGGCACGGCAGATGAAATTATTGCCGCCAAAGGGCTCAAACAAATTACCGACAGTGGGGCGATTGAGGCCTTAGTGGATCAGGTTTTAGCGGCTAATCCTGCTCAAATCGAGGCTTATAAGGCCGGACAAGAAAAAATGTTGGGTTATTTTGTTGGACAGATTATGAAACTATCCGGTGGTCAAGCTAATCCTGGACAGGTGAATGCCTTGCTAAAACAAAAATTGCAGGCCTGAATGTCATAATTGTTTGGTCATTTTTTTGCCACTTTTAGACACTTTTTTGAAAAGGCTTTTTTTGTAAAATGCCTCTATGAAAAGAAAAGGCTTGAAAGGTTATAAAAAAACCTTATATTTATAAAACAAAATTCTTTATTTATAACAACCAACTGCTTAGGAGATTTTGATGAAGGGAATTGGGTTATTTTTACTGACAAACATTGCGGTTATGGCTGTCGCAATGCTGGCTCTTACCCTCCTCGGGGTTGATAGCTACATGCAAGGCACTAGCCTTGACTTAGGCAATTTATTTGTTTTTGCGCTTATTTTTGGTTTTGCCGGTTCTTTTGTTTCATTGGCAATGTCAAAGTGGATGGCAAAAAAGTCCACTGGCGCGCAAGTAATTGAAACCCCGCGTAACGCTGATGAGCAATGGTTGCTGGACACAGTTCGTCGTCAAGCAGAAAAAGCTGGCATTAAATGTCCTGAAGTGGCCATTTACGACTCGCCTGAACCCAATGCGTTTGCGACAGGGATGAGCAAAAATAATTCCCTAGTGGCTGTATCAACGGGCCTATTGCGTTTTATGCAGCGTAATGAAGTGGAAGCGGTTTTGGGCCATGAAGTAGCACACGTTGCCAACGGTGATATGGTCACCATGGCATTGTTGCAGGGCGTGTTGAACACCTTCGTTATTTTCTTTGCTAAGATCGTTGCCTATATTGTGGACCGCGTAATACTCAGAAACGAAGAAGAAGGCCATAGCTGGGCATTTATTATTACGGATATTGTTGCGCAAATTCTGTTTGGTATCCTAGCCAGCATTATTGCCATGTGGTTCTCTCGTTACCGCGAGTTCCATGCCGATAATGGTGGTGCATACCTTGCCGGTAAAGAAAATATGATTGCAGCACTGAAGCGTTTGCAAACCATGCAGCCTGGTCACCTACCTGATCAAATGGCGGCATTCGGTATCTCTGCAGCGCCGTCCTCATTTGGAGGCTTGTTTAAATCGCACCCCGATTTGGCTGACCGTATCGCTAAGCTAGAGCAAACCACGCAAGAGCAGTTAAAAATTGCTTAATTGTGTATGACGGTTGGCGGTAACCCCCAGCCGTTTATCTCTTTGTCCAAACCCGCTGAACGCCTTGCGCCAGCGGGTTTTTTATTTAAATCAATCGGGTCACTAATTAATGGGGTCAGACTCGATTGCTTTTCGATTTTTCGAAGGTGTACGGTCGCTTTAATAACCTGAATTGGGATTTTATTATGGCTTGTTATGAAAAGAACGTCGTTGTAAAAAGTTATCAACTTTATTGACTGACAACTTGGTTACGACCTTGTTCTTTTGCGATATAGAGCGCTTGGTCGGCTCGTTTGTACAGTTTGCTAGGGGTTTCGTTTGGTCGTACTTCAGTTACCCCAAAGCTGGCGGTGACGGTGCCGAATTCAAATGGTATTTTTTCAATCGTAGCACGATAGCGCTCGGCGACGATTTTGGCGTTTTCAAGTTGGGTGTGTGGCAGGAGGATGCAAAATTCTTCGCCACCAACTCGGGATAAAAGGTCTATTTTTCGCAGGTGTTGTAACAATGTTTTGGCTAAAGTCTTTAAGACCGTATCGCCAACATCATGTCCATGTCGGTCGTTTACTTTTTTGAAAAAATCGATGTCAAACAGGATTAGGCAGAAAGGGTATTGATAGCGTTCAAACAGCTCGAATTGTTTGTTTAATTCTTGTTCATAGACGCGTCGATTCGGTAAGCCGGTTAGGGTGTCAATGCTGGAGAGTGATTTTAATTCGGCATTAGCTGCCTCTAAAGCATGCTGTTTTTGCAGTAGTTCATTTTGCGCGATTTGTAATTTTACATTGATCGCTTCTTTCTCTTCTATAGCCGATTCTGCTCTGTGTCTCTCTTGTATGAGTTGTTGTTCAATAAGGTGACGACGATTCATTTTCATTAGAGCATAGCTGAAATAGTCTTTTCCATTATGCTCGATTCTGCGGGCATTGAGCATGATAGGAAGTGTTTCTTGTGAGCTCAATTTAAGTGAAAGGTAGTTTTCTTCTGTGTAATGGTTGGTTTGGATATGAGGCAGGATTGTGCCAAGAAATAGCATTCGGCTAGGAACCGTTAATAGTGTGATAATCGGCTGACCAATCAGTTCTTGATCACTTTTATTCAGCCAGTTGCATAAGGTTTCGTTTACGGCAGTGATTTTATTTTCAACATTTGTTGCTAAATAGGCGCAGGGTATTTGATCTAGGCTGAGCTTGATATGTGACTGCACGTTGAATATTCCCTTTATGGACGGCTATTTATGTAGATGAATTGATACTGCATTTGATTGCAGAGATAACACCGCAAGGGTTGGTGATTTGCGGGTAATGTCCCGTCGCCTCGATTTCACGCGTTTTGCAGTTTGGAAGATGCGTTGCTAAATAATCAATAACTTCTAATGGCACGATAATATCTTGAATACAGTATAAAATGCACACTTCGGTAGATACTTTTGTCAATTCTTGCCGCAGGTCACAGAAGAAAGTGGCTTTGGCAAAGGTTGTTGAAATCTTTGGGTCGTGACGTAAAAACGACAGTTTCAATTCTTCGCTATATTCGGGTGTGTCTTCGTTGCCGATGACAATCGGTGCGAGATAGTTTGCCCAGTCAAAATAGTTTAACTGCATCATTTTTATCAGTTCAACGACATCTTGATAGTCAAAGCCTCCTTGGTAATCGTCTTCATTCAGATAGTGTGGAGACGGAGCGATGGTAATCAATTTTTTAAACATTTTGGGGTGTGCAATAGAGGCCAGCATGCCGATTGCCCCGCTGACAGAATGACCGATGAAGTAGATGTTTTCAAGCTTAAGCGCGGTACAAATCTCGGCAAGATCTTCAGCATAGGCATCTAAGGTTTCGTAACGCTTATGGTCATAGTCTTCTAGTTTTGAGTTACCAGAGCCTAAATAATCAAACGAAATAACCCGAAAATTTTCTTTGAATCCTGGAATGACTTTATTCCAAGTGGTTTGATCACAACCAAAGCCATGAGCGAATAATAAGATTTCTTCGCCACGGCCTTGTTCGGTAATATTGAATTTTGTTATCAGTTCTTGGACTGAGTGGGGACTTGATTGCATAGTCGACACCTTTTAAGACGGATGGCGAGGATTAAATTATGGTAACAAAGTGAGTAATTAATCCGGTTAAGGTAATTTAACCTTAGCGAAAAGTAAATGTTAAGCCGCTATTCTTTTTTATGCGTTGATTGTGATAGCAGGTTTTACTGAGACTCAGTATTGCATAGGTCAGCCGAACACTGATATGCCTAAGTTGCAACTGCGTTTTGCACCATCTTTTTTCGCTGATATGGTTTTATAACTTTTTTGCAATGATTATCCTTGAAAATTTTTGTCTTAATCCATTTTTTGACATATCGCTTTCTTAAGCGTGCATTTTTTCTTCAATCAGACTTATCTCAGCCATTCACGATATCATTCTGGATCGAAGCGGGTTTTTGTTTGTGAAGGGTTGTTATTTGGTTTTCAGTCAGATTTGAGCATTAGCCGTTGCGCATTATCTTGTTGGATGCAGAATCACTAGGGTTTCTCTTGTGAGAAAATACGACTGAAATCGCGCTGTACTTAAAGGGGAATTCCCCAAGCTCAGCCCTTGAGTCGAATGTAAGGGATACAAAGGTAAGGTTTTTTTGGGCATGGTCTTTTTTATTGAACAACTCAACGGCGTGGATGGGCAGGCATAAGCGTTGTTAGGCGCTGAATAGGTTGGAAATTAGAATGTGCAAAGATTGGGTTTTATTGCTTGCTATGCTCGTTACCGGTTACCTAAGCGATAAAACCCAGCCCTCTTATCGCTCTTAGCGGTTGGATTTATTGTGATCTATTGTGACCAAGTTAAGCGGCTAGGCGTTTTTGTCCTTCACTTTGAATACGCTTAATCATGTGATAAAGACCGGTTGAGCGGTTAGGTGAAAGCTGTTGCAGAAGACCAATTTTACCTAAGAAGTCCAGTGGTGCGGTGGCGATTTCTTGTGGGGTGCGGCCATTATAAATTCTAAGCAACAAAGCAATCAGACCGGAAACAATCGCGGCATCGCTGCGCGCCTGCATAAAGAGCCGACCTTGGTTTTCTTGAATGTGAATCCAAACTTGCGATTGACAGCCATGAATTCGGTTTTCTTCTGTCGCAAAGCTTTCATCCATCCGTTGAAGTGTTTTGCCCATATCAATCAGAAAACGATAACGATCTTTAGGATCGGTAAAGTGGGTAAAGCGCTTGACGAGATCGTCTTGTACTTCGGCAATGGTTTTGCTTGGTACGCTTAAATCCATGGTCTAATCCTCAGGCAGAAAAAACGCATAGTTTAGCAAATTTTGCTAGGCGATAAGCACCATCTGCCATGCGTTAAACCGATTGAAAGGGTGTTTCAAGGCAATGAGAAACTTGGTCTGCAAGATTGCGCAGACCGGTAGATTTAACGCAGTTGATAGCTTACCGGGACGCGAATCTGCCAAGTGTCACGTTGCAACTCGGCTGGAAAAGCCTTAAAGCGCGATCGCATTTTTTCAGTAATGATGGAGAGCGCGGCCTCATCCAGAATTGGCCGTCCGGAGCTTTCCGCCATTTCTAAACCGCTGATGCGGCCATCGGCGTGCAGTGTAAAGAGAATGATCACTTCGCCTTCCCAGTTACGACGTTTGGCACGATTTGGGTAGGTGTCTTGTGCAAACGTCATGATTTCCTGCCTCAGTGCGCTGAGGTAAGCTTTTTCGGCCGATGCAATTTGATCGTTAGAAAAAGTTGGAGTGGGCACTGGCACTGGGTTTGCAATCGGTAATGTGGGCTCAGAAATTGGTTTGATCATTGGCTCAGATTCCCTGTCAGGCGTAACCGTTGGCTCGGGTTTTGGCTCAGGTTTTGGCTCAGGTTTTGGCTCAGGTTTTGGCTCAGGTTTTGGCTCAGGTTTTGGCTCGGGTTTTGG
>JAFGXP010000029.1 GCA_016936535.1 Thiotrichales bacterium
GACGTATAAATTCATTACCACCTTTCAAAACAAGATAATAAATCAATTAAATCAATAGCTTAATCATAAAAAAATAAGCTCATCTCTTTTTTTTATACAGGTAAATAATTTATGAATATAGGCTTAGAATGCGGATCTTTCACCATTGACTTAATGCATAAACTAAAGTGCATTATGTATACACATAAGCGCATTAAAAATTCGATAACACAGACAATTCTTTATAACTTAATATAAATGGCACAAAAAATAAGTATTTTCGCTAATTGATAATAATTATTTATTGGCACATTAGATTTTAATAAAGTCTCAATACTGATTCCATTTTTAACAATTGCTTGACAAAAAAATTCTCAGTAGACTTATCCCAAGCTTAATTGAGAGAAATCTCACCTAAGTTGGCTCGTTTCTGTAGTCTTTTCTTCACACTTGCACTCCCCTAAATGCAAGCCTGTAGTGCTCCTCAGTTCAAGCGCGGTAGGACCAAATACCGCGCTTTTTTTACCCTAAACAAAGCGCAAAATAGCGTTTTTATCCTTAATTTTGTGGAGAGGGTCATGAGTGAATCCAATCATTCTTACCGTTTTGGACGAGGCAGCGATGCCGAACATCAACAAGATCAAGCCCTGTTTAAAGAATTATTGCAGTTCCATCAACAATTGCAGCGCCAAACGGTAAAACTGCCTAATGGCATTTGTGCGCAAACCACAAGCTCTAACCCTGATTTAGTCAAAGTACTGCAAGCACACGTTATTGGCATGGAGAAACGCTTTGCCAAAGACCGTGCCATCCGCTCGTGGGATCCTTTATTTGCCGCTCTATTCGAGTTTAAAGATCAGATTCAAATGGAGTATCGTATGCTCGAAAATGGCGTTGAGGCCGTCCTAACCAGCGACCACGAGCCAATGGTTGAGCTGATTCACGCCCATGATCTGACCTTACACGGCTTTGTGGATCGCGGCTTTGCGGCCAGCCGTGAAACCAGTCCGGTTCCAGATTGGCTACAAAATCATTTGGGACTTGTAAAATGACTCCGCAACCTTATATCATCCAACGCAGCTTTAGATGAATCTGGAGGGACAAAATGATTGTAATGTGCCCACATTGCGGCGGATTAAACCGAATTGAGAATGGATCAGAGGCCCAGCAGGCAAAATGCGGGAAATGCAAACAGCCTCTCTTTACCGGCCAACCTGTTGAGATGAATCAACAACAATTTACACGAGCACTGCAGAAAACCGAGCAACCACTTGTAGTCGATTTCTGGGCACCTTGGTGTGGACCCTGTCGTGGTTTTGCCCCAGTGTTTAGCCAAGCCGCCAAGCAATTAGAGCCACAGGCAAGGCTTATCAAAATCAATACCGAAGTCGAGCAATCTCTGGCAGCAAGTCTGGCAATTCGCTCCATTCCAACCTTAGCGATTTTTAAACAAGGACAAGAAATTGCCCGCATCTCTGGCGCAATGGACTTGAACAACTTCACCCGCTGGGTTAAACAGCATATTTAGAAAGGAAGCATCATGGAACTGGGGTCAGAACAACACAAACGGCTTTTGCGCATGAGCATCATGAAGGTGGCGTGGAAGACGGCCTCAATTGGCCTGTTTTTTGGCTTTCTGTTGATTATTCCCAGTCTGATTCGCGATAACCCCTTGGTGAATGGCCTCGCCTTGGCGGGTTATGGATTGATGCTGAGCTTTATCGGTTATGCGCTCTATATCGCTTGGCGTAAATACCAAAAAATCTTTAAAACCTTTTAAACCGCTGTCGCCCTCTCAGTCGCTGCCAAAGGGCAAGCAGCTTGTGTCCTTCGCGTGCAAATTGGTGAGAATCAAATCGAATTGTGCGCGTATGCTCTTGTAAAAGACTCAATAACGCTTGGCTGTCTTTTGGTGGCGCCGGCGCATAAAGCGCGCGGTAAATTTGCTGTGCCAATTCTTCTGAAATACCCAACGCCTTTTGCCACTGTTGCCAATTCTGGATGGGCGGTTGCCCTAACCACTCTGCCGTTAACTGCCATAGTTGACGCTGCCCTCGCGAAATCTGACCCGTGCTTAGCAACTGAATCACCCGATATCGTTGCCAGTAAAATCGTCCAAGCACCCAAACAGTAAAGCTCAAAAGCCCGCCCAGAAAAAAAATCAATAACCAAAAGAGCCCGGCTTGCCAAGGGGCATAAGTCCAGATGGTTGGCCCGGGCAAAGACCTAACGTCAACCTTGCCGCTTTCTGGATCAAAAAACCGCCAGGACCAACTGGGCAAAACCACTTGACCAGATTGACCTAGCCGAATTGGAATTTGAATACGCCAACCCCCCTGATTATCGACATCTTGCTCAATGGTTGGCGCAAACCATTCCACCTCTTCCGTGCGCGGCAGCTGCGCCAGAAGTGCGCGTAAAGCGCTTTGTGCTTCAATCGGGGCCATTTGCACACCTTGCAGTTGCCACTGCCAAATTCCAACCGCCCCAACCGGCAACCAACTGGGCGGAGCAGTTTGCTGCCATTTAATCTGTCCAATTAAGGGATTGGGCACAATAAACTCCGGTAAAGGCTCCAGCCAAACTGTTTGCGGCCTGTCAAAAAATTTCCAGACCTTTGACTGCTCGGAACGCACTTCCAAAACCGGCGAATAAAGCGTCAAACGCTGCGGAACGCGCTCTGAAGTGACCGACAAATCGGTCGCAAACGTGTGTGGCACACGCAAAACCCCTTGCAACTCGCCAGCCAATAGCGCGGGGAGCGTTTCAGGCTGACGTAAGCGTTCAGGATTGGTTTGCCAAGGATTGGCCACAAACGACTGCATCTGCACTCGCCAGTCAGGCTGACTAAGCTGAACCTGAGCTTGCCAAAACCCTTGTTGTTGCGGATACATCCGCTGCGGCATCTTCGCCTGCCATTGCACTTTGATGTTTGGATTGTCGAGTACGCGCACATGACTGCCGACAAAATCACCGCCTGCAGCCAATGAAAAAACCCCACTTTGATAGGGATAAAGATAGATCGCTGCCTGATTGCGCTGGTTGGAATGCAGCTCTAACACAAATTCTTTAGCCCATTCCTGAACGGGCAGCTGCGCCAAATGGCTGTCTAAGGACTCCCCAGGCTCACTGATCAGACGGACAATCAACGGCTCGCCTAAAAATACTTGGTCGCTGGATAGTTTGACGGTAGCGGCTTGAAGCGGTAGCTGAAACAGAACCATGCACAATATCAACAATCTTTTTACCATGGTTGAATTCCCGGTATTTCATGAGCGGTTTTTTGTTCGGCATGGAACCCAGCCTCGGCTTCAAAAAGGCGTTTGAGCAGACGCTGTTGTTGCGAATCAAGATTCGCAACCTCTGCAGCAAACGCTTCGGCATTCTGCAGCTGACGTCGTTGCGCCTGAATCTGTTGTGCCGAACCACCATCCCCTTGATTTGCGCTTAAGACAAAATCGGTCGATTCGGTTGGCAGCCTATAGAAAACCGAATCACTCTGAGACGGTAATGGTGGTTTTTCTCCACTGCGATTGCCGCCCAGCGCATCACCATCCGACCCAAAACCTGGCTCATCACTGTCCGATGGTGAAGGTTTACGGGTGCCATAAAACGCGTCTTCTAAGCCTTCGCCCTGCCCTTGAGACTTGCCCTTGCCATCTTCACCCTGCTGCATCTGCTGGGCTTGCTCGGCACGCAGTGCCAATAATTGTTTTTGCGCCAAAGCTTGGGCGAGCTGTAGATTCTGCTCGGCTTGCGGATAAGGATTTTGATAGAGCAATGCCTGTTGATACGCCTCAACGGCCATAACGCCCAATTGCGCACGCAAGTAACTGTTACCTAAATTAAAGAGCGCCTCACTTCGCGGCCGATCCGCATCGGCCAACCAAGCGGCTTGTCGGAAATAGCGCACTGCAGCAGGGTAGTCTTCTGCTTTATAAGCCGAAGCCCCGGCACCAAACCAGAGCCGATAGACAGTTGGATCGGTTCCCATTTCGGCCGCAAGGCCCACATAAGCCTGTTGTGCATCTACATACGCCTGCTGTTGATAAAGCGTAAACGCCTCTTGTTCGGTTTGCGCAGCAAACACCGACGAGCTCAGTAAAATCATTGCCATTGCCAAAACCAATATCCCTACCCAATGGGTAACCCATGCCGACGCCAAAAACAAAATGCTTAACGCAATAAACCAAGGACCTAAATCCAGCCATTGCCAAGCCTGGGCAGTGGTTTGTTGGGTTTGGGAAAGCTGGCGAAGGTCTTTGAGCGGTTGCTGTAAAACGCTTAGATTGCCATCGCTATGCCAATAGAATCCAGACGGGCTCTGCTGTGCGAGCTGCTGCAAACTGCTCTGTTGCAAAGCGACCGAAACCGGCAGTCCATTATGATGGAGCACGCCTGAAGCGTGATTTTTATCCGGAATGGGTTGTGGCTGGAGAGAACCAAAACCCAACACCCAAAGTTGACGTAAAGGGGTTTTTAGCCAATCTTTCCAGGGTAAACTTGCTATCTCCGCAGCGACCTCGACTGGCTGTAAAAAAGGCTCTGCGCCGTCACTGAGTAACACAATGGCTTGAGCCCGATTGTGTTCCTTACCTTGTGCCGTTAAAGAGTTTTGCTCCAAATAGTGCAAGGCACGAATCATAGCTGGCTCCAACCATGAGCCTTCTAGAGGAAGAAAGCCGGGCGAAACCTGCGTTAAGTCCATTTCAATCAATGACTTATCAAACGATAGAGGGCTGACCAAATGTGCACTGCCAGCAAACACCCATAAACCGAGACGATCTTGGGGCTGGAGGGTTCGCGCCAAACTTTGCGCCAAACGCTGAGCGCTTTCAAAACGACTTTGCTCACCCAAAAAGGCACCGCCATCTCGCGCCTGCATGGAACGCGAAACATCTAATATCAGCAATACATCGACACCATCTTGTAATTGAGCCTGCTCGCCTTGCTGATAGATTTTTGGGCCAGCAAGCGCAATCACTAAACAAATCCAAGCGCAAAACCAAGCCCATAACGGAAACCAATGTCCAAACTGTTTGACTGAAACCGGCGCCTGCCCCAAGCGCAAAAGCGGCCATAAATGGGCATCAGCATAGGCTTGTTGGGCTTGCTTTTGTCGCAGACGACGCAGCCAAATCAGCAAAAGTGGCAGTGGAAGCGCCCACAGCCAAATGGGCGCGCGCCACATCCATTCATCCCAAACCATCACTCCTGACCCTCGCTGGATTTCGGCCGAAAAGCGATTAGCGCCAGCCAATACAATCCCAACCAAGCCAAACTCAGGAGGGCAAACTGCCAATAAAGAGGTTGATAGTTTGGTTGACTGGGTGGTGGCTGCCAAGGCACGCCTTCGGCCAAATCAATTTTTTGCAACACCTCGCGCAAATCTTGACCACTGCCAATTTGGTAGTAAAGACCGCCGGTCTGACGGGCAATATGCTGCAGCGTTTCGGCTTGCAAAGGTTGATAGAGCAAACCGCTAAACTGTCGTTGATCAGCACGCTCGTCCATCGAACCTACCCCAATCGTATAAATCGGTACTTGAAGCAACTTAGCATAATCGAGGGCCTGTTCAATCGACAAACGGCTCGGTTGATTTTCGCCGTCGCTGATTAAAATCAAGAGACGTTTGCGTTCGGTGGTTTTTCCAAGCGCCAAATTCTGATCTTGGGTTTGCTGCAAGGCAAGCCCTAAGGCTTCGGCCAAGGCCTCATCGGTTCGGCCGGCTAAATAGGGACGCAACCGCTGCAAATACCGCCTGGCTGCGTTCTGATCGGCACTCAGCGGCAACAAGTTAAACGCGCTCTGCGCATAAACCGTGATCGCAAAACGGTTCCCAGGCAACTCGGCCATAAATTGGTCCAAAACCTGCTGAACCGCTTGCATTCGGGTTTGCGCCTGACCTTGATAGCGATAGTCGTTTAATAACATTGACGCAGAAGCCTCTACCACCAACAACAAATCACGCACCGTTTTTTGCTGAGCTTGGGGTGGAGATGGCAGCAGGCTTTGCGGTTGTGCCAAGGCGGCAAGTAAGCTCAACAATAAGCTTAAACGCAAAACCCATAGCACGCCTTCCTGCCAAATGGCTGGATAAAGACGCGTCTCGGGCGTGGTGAGGCGAACCGAACCTTGCGCCTGCATAATTTCCAACAGACTGTGCCTGGCTTGCAGCGGTTTGGCCAGATGCCATAGATGCCAATCTGCAAAAAAATCTTCCCGGCGTACTGGCTTCGCAAAACGCCTCCATAACCAAAAAATAGGTAAAAACCCTGCTAACCAAAACATTTGGGGGTTAGCAAAGTGCCAACTGTTGTACCAGGCATTAAAAAGGGTTATCCACTCAGTCATGATCACGACTCAAACGAACAAGCGAGCGCATCCGTTGAAATTGGCGTTGGCAAGCTTGCCATCCTGTCATCCAATACCAACGCCAAAAGACATTTTGCGCAGCCGCCTGAATGGCATAGAGCCGTTCAATATGTGGCGGAGGCAAGGGCGTTGGTTGACTGGCAATCTGCCCAACCTCTTGCAGCCAGAATCTCAATGGCTGAGGTTCTCGCGCTCGCTGCGACAACCGCGCCTGCCACGCTTGTAGCAAAAAATACAACCGCCAAGCACCCTGCTCTGAACGCCATTGCTTGAGTGCTCGCGCTTGCTGCATCCAAGGATGAAATACTCGCCACAACAGTAGCAAAAGCAGCAAACAACACAATAACAGCCAAGCGCCGCTCTCCCAAATCCAGATAGGCTTGGCAGGCAAGGGCATAAGTGGTGGAACAATATCGATCAGTTCAGCCATTTGCACTCATCTCTTTAATCTCACCCAACCCCGCTAAGACACCGAAGTTATGAACCCCCAACCGCTGAAAACAAACCCCCAGCTCGGGCAAGCTAAGATGCGTGCCAATCGCCACAAAATCACTGCCACTGCGCACAAGAATGCGCTCTAGGTCCTGAAAATGAGTTTGCGCCCATTCTTGGTAGGCTTGATAGTCGCACGACTGATCCAGCCGCAACCGAACGCCTAGACGCGACACAAGAGTCAATCCCGAGACCGGTGGCAACGCCACTTCCGCTCGGTCATAAAACCAACAAAACTGAAGAACAAGCTGCTTGCGCCAAGCCGCCAACTGCTCACTCAATTTGGGGGTTAATGCCAAATCATGCAAATCACTGAACACCATTAAACGCGCCCCCGATGCTACTTGGGGCAGCAAATGCTGCAGTGCTTTGGAAAGAGAATCGCCCGGTTGCATGGCCGATGCTTGTTGAGGCAGCCAAACCGATTGTGGCTGATTGAGTAGTTGTAAATAAGCAAGTACAGCCGCTTGACCAGAAAACTGCGGCACCGTTAAGCGATGCAATTGCTGAGCCAAAACCCAGAGCTGCACATTCACATTATGGCGTTGAGCCTGCCAAACTACTAGACCGAGCCAATTCAACATTTGGCTGACTTTAAATTGACGGCGCGTGCCAAACCACATCGGTTCACGCAAATCGACCAGCAACACCCATTGCGCCTGACGCGACTCCTCAAAACGCCGACTGAATACCTCACCGCTGCGCGCCATTAATCGCCAATCGAGATGACGAATTTCATCACCTTGAGCGTAAGGACGACTTTCAGCAAATTCACTACCGCTACCCTGTTGACGACTCCATTGCACACCTTGCAAAGGCTGTGTCGATGGCAGTCGCCCCCACTCAGCCTGCAGACGCCAAGCATCGAGCTGTGCTAGGAGGCTGTGCAAATGAGCATCGTCTAGGGGCTTTAGCATCTTTTCAAACCTGCTCCGGCACCGCAACCCGCTCAAGTATGCGCGCAATAATTTTGTCGGCATTCCAGCCATTGGCGTAAGCACTGAAACTCAAAATAATACGGTGTCTCAACACATCGGGCAGCATCTGTTGCACATCCTCTGGCGTGACAAAGTTACGCCCCTGCAACCAAGCCCAAGCACAACTGGCATGAAGCAATGCTAGAGAAGCGCGCGGTGAGGCCCCTATTTGCAAAACCTCAGATAAATCGTTATCCACCGTTTGTAAGCGACGCGTGGCAGTAACCAAGGCGACCATATAAGCCTCTAACTCTGGACAAACGTATTGTTCGGCCACTTGATGTCTCGCCTGCAAAACTTCTTGAGGGGTTAAGGCTGCGATAAACTGTGGGCGGTCTTCGCCAAAATGGCGTTTGCGGTCGCGGCGCAACACTTCTAACTCCTCCTGAGGCGTCGGATAATCCAACAGCAAATGCAACATAAAGCGATCTAACTGTGCTTCAGGCAGCGGGTAGGTACCATTTTGTTCAAGAGGATTTTGAGTGGCCAGAACCAAAAAAGTCTCCGGCAAAGGACGTGTTTTGCCACCGGCCGTTACCTGCTTTTCAGCCATAGCCTCCAACAAAGCCGATTGGACTTTCGGCGGAGCACGGTTAATTTCGTCGGCAAGGATAATTTCGTGAAAAATCGGCCCTGGAACAAAGCGCAAAGCGCCGCTTTCTTTGTCTAAAACTTCGGAACCTATCACATCGCCCGGCATTAAATCCGGTGTAAATTGAATGCGTTGAAAAGCGGCTTGGACGCCTTGAGCTAGGGCTTTTACCGCTGTGGTCTTTGCCAAACCTGGCGGGCCTTCTAACAGAACGTGCCCCCCAGTTAAAAGCGCCACCAGCATTTTATCAAGCAATGCCTCTTGGCCAACGATCACAGTCTGCAAATGCTGCTTAAGTTGCTGAAATTGAGCCTGCATAAACTCAAACCCTCAAATATTAAAGTTCGCTTATTTTGGCAAATATCATCTGGCAACACGAATCAAGAATACTTATTTGCACATTGGTAAGCTTTGGGTTTGATCCATAAAAAAAGCCCATCCCGCCACACCAGGATGAGCCTAAAGCCTCTGACTAATTTCAGTTTGCTACATTTGTTAAACAATCATCATGCCAGCAAGGATTTAATGGCTTTTATTTCAAAATTTTAGCGAAAATTGGTCCACTCTTTCTGGGTTCGTTTTTCATTAAAAGCCGCTCAACACGCACCAAAAGTCGGCATTAAAGCACTCAATTAAAGCGCCAAGACCCGCAAAGGGTTATGGTTTCACGTGGAACGGCGTACTTGCCAAGCGCCCCACATCACAAACGCCCAACCCAACAAGAAAGCCAGACCGCCCAACGGGGTTAAATACACCAACGCCTTGATGTCGCTCAACACCCAAGCATACAAACTGCCGCTAAACAGAAAAATGCCCACTAAAAAGCTCCAAGACGCCGCTTGCCAATAACGGTATTGCGCGGCATAGCTTTGCAGCAGGAGCGCCATCGCCAAAAGGGCAAAGGCATGCATAACCTGATAATCCACGGCTTTTTCCCACACCGCTAAGCGCTCTGGTGTTAGAAACGACGCCAAGCTATGGGCGGCAAAAGCGCCTGAAACAACGCTCAAAAACAACCAGATAGCGGCGACCAACAACCAGAAAGCATTGGTTCTACCAACCGAATTCATCCACCCTCCTCTAAGAACCTTGCGCGAGAAACATTATTGGCGATTTTAAAGACTATTTAGACGGATAATGACTGCAAACCGATTCTTGACTTTGCCCCTCACCATTAACCTTTACCACAGGCAAAGGTGGCATAAAACCCAGCGTACGCATGGGACGAGTGCAATTTTCGATTTGCAAAAAAATGGCTGAATTTTGCATCTCTTTAGAAAAACTCAGTGCCAATGCTTGCGCTTTCGCAGATTGATTTGCGGCACACAATTCGCGCAAACGCTGATCCAACTCGGTGGTTTGCGCCTCAAATTTTTGCTGGGCAATCTCATCCACATCGCTCATGCAATTACGCATTTTATTTAACTCAATACTTAACTGCTGCATCCCCTGTGGACTGTAATCGGTGGTATCTTCGGCTTGGGCCACCGCCAAGAATGACACGCCAAACCCAATTGCCGCTACCAATCCAATCCCGTTCTTAATTTTGTGCATCTTGCTGCTCCATTTTGACGAAAAACGTTTTGCATCATAATTCAGGGGCAATTCAAAGTATATGCCGTTCTTGTCTTTGATTTTTTCAATCCATAATCCGTTAAAATAAAGCGATTTTTAAGAGCAAACGACGATGATGCACGCACATTCCACCGACCCTACTCGTCCAACTTACAAAGTGGTCGTGATTGGCGCAGGGCCCGCCGGTTTAATGGCAGCAGACGTTTTAGCGGATGCCGGCTTGAGGGTTGAGGTATTTGATGCGATGCCCTCAGCAGGACGTAAATTTCTTCAAGCCGGTCGGGGAGGGCTCAATTTGAGTCACTCTGAACCCTTACCGCAGTTTGTCCAGCGTTATGGTGCCGCAGAACCTCAGTTCGCACCTTGGGTTCAAACTTTCGGACCCTCTCAACTTCGCGCATGGGTTGCCTCGTTCGGCATCGAAACCTTCATCGGCAGCACAGGACGAATTTACCCACAAGACATGAAAGCAGCCCCCCTCTTACGCGCTTGGTTACATCGCTTGCGCGAAAAAGGCGTGCTGTTTGCCATGCACCATCGCTGGCAAGGCTGGGACGAACACGGTGCCTTGGAGTTTACTCACCGCCAACAGAAGATTCACGTAGAAGCCGATGCGCTGATATTAGCGCTCGGTGGCGCCAGTTGGCCGCAACTCGGGTCGCGAGGCGATTGGCTCAACTTATTTGCTGAAACAGAAATTGAGCCTTGGCGAGCCGCCAACTGCGGGTTTGACTGCGAATGGTCTGCATTATTGCGCGATAAATTTGCTGGGCAACCCTTGAAATCGGTGGCGATGAGCGTCCGTTGCGCCCACGGGGCCATCCAGCATAAACGGGGCGAGCTGATGTTGACCGAATACGGGCTGGAAGGCGGGCTGCTGTATGCGCTCTCAGCCCCAATACGCGATGGTCTTCAAGCCGCTAAGCCCTGCGAGGTTTGGGTCGATTTATTGCCCGACTTGACCGTACCCCAACTGCAGAAACGCCTACAGAAGAATCGCGGCAAGCAGTCTTGGAGTACACATCTGAAACGGGCAGGGGTGGATGCCCTGCGTGCGCACCTGCTCCGTGAGCGCTTAGAAGGCGCTGAACTCGAAAACTGGACTCGGATTAGCGAACTGCTTAAGGCCTATCCCCTGCACCTAACCCAACCCAGGCCGATTGCCGAAGCCATTAGCAGTGCAGGAGGCATTCGCTTTAGTGCATTGGATGAAAACACCATGTTGCGCTCGCGTCCCGGTGTTTTCTGCTGCGGCGAAATGCTCGATTGGGAAGCACCTACTGGCGGTTATCTGTTAACTGGCGTACTGGCCAGTGCGCGTGCCAGTGCGCAAGGTGTCTTAAACTGGTTGGAAAAATAAGGATTGTTTGATGCTTGAAACCGCTGAATTAGCTCAAATTTTATTGACGTTTGGCGGCCTATTTCTGCTCGGCTTGGTTGCCGATTTACTCGGCAGACACACGCCACTTCCTCGGGTAACACTCCTGATTTTGGCAGGGATTTTGATTGGCCCTGAAGGAATCAATTGGTTGCCAGATTTCAGCAACTCTTGGTTTCCGGTGCTGACTAATATTGCTTTGGCAATGATTGGTTTTGAGCTAGGAAAAAATCTAACACGCTCCCAGCTTAAACGCTTAGGACGGCCAATTTTAGGCATTTCTCTCGGCGTGATGTTGATGACAGCGCTGCTGATTTTCAGCGGGATGCTTTGGCTGGGGGCACCAATAGAACTCGCCTTGATTTTTGCCGCCATCGCTCCGGCCACAGCCCCGGCACCAGTAATGGATGTGGTCAATGAAGTACACGCCAAAGGTGACTACACCAATACACTTCTTGGCATTGTGGCTATTGACGATGCTTGGGGAATGCTGCTGTTTAGTACCCTACTGGTATTGGCCACACTACTCAGTACCGAGAGTCTCTCCTTAGCGGTACTGACTAATGGCCTTTGGGAGCTTGGCGGCGCGCTACTACTCGGTTTGCTATTGGGATTCCCCATGGCTTATTTAAGTCAGCACCTGTATCCAGGCAAATCCACGCAAGCGGAAGTTTTAGGATTGGTTCTTCTGTGCGCTGGAGCGGCTATCTACTTAGAAGTATCTTACTTACTGGCGGCAATGGTCATGGGAACGGTGGTCGCCAACTTTAGTCAAGGACACAAACCGCGCGCCTTTGCTGAGCTGGAAGCCATTCAATGGCCACTGATGATTCTGTTTTTTCTACTGGCCGGCGCCTCTCTTCCACTAAACGCATTATGGCAAGCCGGGGCACTGGGTGCAGGCTATGTGCTGCTGCGTTTTTTGGGACGGATAAGCGGCTCTTGGCTTGGCGCCCATTGGGCTGGTAGCCGCAACCCGCACGATTACTGGATGGGGCTGGCAATGTTACCGCACGCCGGTTTACCGATTGGCATGGCACTGATTGCTGCGCAACAATTTCCTCACTACCAAACGACGCTCTTGGCCGTCATTTTAGGGGCAACCGTGCTTTTTGAATTGATTGGCCCCGCTCTAACACGTCATAGTTTGCGCCAAGCGGGCGAAGCCAAATTTTTTGCCCAACGCTAATCTTGTTGCAAACAAAGCGATTCCAAATGGTTTGCCCTTAAAAACCAAACCCTAAGGGCGCTTGCATACCATCACCGCCCGCAAAGGGGCGGGATAGCCTTCAATGGTCAGATTCGGATCCTGCGGATCTAAGAAATTTTGCAATGAGTTCCAAGTCATCCATTCCGTACTGCGCTGCTCCTGAATCGACGTTTGGTTTAAATCGACGCAGCGAACCTCGGTAAAACCGGATCGACGCAACCATTTTGCCAACTCGGATACCGAGGGAATAAACCAGACATTACGCATCTGAGCGTAACGGTCTTCAGGCACCAATAAGTTGCCAAAGTGCTCCGGCACAACGAGCGTTTCCAGCACCAGTTCACCGCCGGATTTCAATTGATTGCGCAATTCCAACAGGTGCTCAATCGGCGAACGGCGATGATAAAGCACCCCCATCGAAAACACCGTATCAAAAGCCCCGCCCTTCGGTGAAACCGGCAGCTGCTCCAATGTCAGCGGCAAAAAATAAGCCGGTACCTGTTCACCAATAAAATGCTTTAAGACCAAAAACTGACTCATAAACAGCAAACTTGGGTCAATTCCTACCGCCAGTTTTGGGTTTTCACCGGCCATTCGCCACAAGTGATAACCGCTACCGCAACCTACATCCAATAGGCGTTTACCTTCCAACGACGAAAGATGAGGACGCACCCGCTGCCATTTCCAATCCGAACGCCATTCGGTATCAATCACAATATTGTGAATCGAAAAAGGCCCTTTACGCCAAGGCTCAAATTGATGCAACGTCTGCTTAAGCTTGGCTTGCTGTTGCGCACTCAAAGAAGCGGCATTGCCCACACGAACACAATCGACATTTAAATCAAAATCGCCAGCTACCGGGTAAGTGTCAATCTGCGCTAAGGCGTCAAGCCAGCGTGATAAATTGCCATTATTATCCTCCGCCAAGGCCGTTTCGAGTAAAGGCGGTAGCTGCTCTTGCCAAAACGCCAAGTTCGTATTCGCAAGGCGCGGCCAGAAGGTCTCATAATGTTGTTTCACCGACAAAACTCCCCAATCAAAACGTGAATCGGGCAATTATACGGCTTTATTACGCTGGCCGTTAAGAGGGAGAAGCACGACTTTTATCAACTTTTAATCGCTAAAAAAGCCGCAAAATTGTAGGCTTGAAACCAAATGCCCGCTTCAGTAAAGCCCGCTGCTTTCAACCGCTGCAAGTGTTGCGCTTCACTATCAGAAATTAGCACATTCTCTAAGGAAGAACGCTTCTGACTGATTTCCAGCTCGGAATAGCCGTTGGCTCGCTTAAATTGCAAATGCAAATGTTCAATACTCGCTTGCAAAGCAGCGTCATTAAAGTGAATTTTTTCAGATAAAAGCAGAATCCCGCCTGGCAGCAGGCCATTGTAAATACGCTTGAGCAACGCGAGCCGAGCGTCTGGAGCAATAAATTGCAAGGTGAAGTTAATGACCACGACCGAAGCATTGTCGATTGGAAAATCGCAAATGTCTGCACAATGCAAACTCAGCGGCACCTCAGAGTGAAAAGCTTGAATGTATTCTTGCGCCCGTTGCAACATTGCCGGTGAGTTGTCCACCGCCACAATCGAACAACCATAGGTTTGATCCACGACGCGGCGCATGGTTAAACTGGCCGCACCCAACGAACAACCCAAATCATACAAGCGGGTATGAGGCTGTGCATGTCGTTTCGTTAACTCGCCAATTCCGGTCAAAATTGTTTGATAGCCAGGCACCGAACGCTGAATCATGTCTGGAAACACCGCCGCCACCGAGGCATCAAATTGAAAAGCCCCTACCGCTTCATGCGGCTGGCTAAAAATCGTATCTTTGGCACTGGGCAATTGCATCGTTCGGAACTCCTTAATAACGCGAGGGACGATTGGCGACGGCTTTAAGATTCCAAGCTTCTGGGGTTTGACTCGCTTCTAGCAAGTTTTCAAATGCATCGTCAAATTGGTGAAAAAAATCGATGCCTGTCCGCGCTTCTATCTCATCAATCGTGGTAACAAAACTCATCAAATTAGCGTTTGGCTTAGCGGTTTGCGGAAAAATAAAGGCTAAAGCATTCGCCGGTTGATCCTCGCTACTCGGACGAATCAAAATTTTATAGAATGCATCAGGAATCGCTACAGAAGCGTTTTTTAAGTGCTTCGGCTCGTCGCCAAAAATAGGGCCAGTCACCACCCAGAAGTCACCAAATTTATCGGAAAAGTCATTCGCCACCAGCTCTTCCAGACGCTGCCACGATTTCTGATTCAGCTGAGGCATTTGAGGCGTGATATTGGTCATGATAAAGGTGTCTAACTGCGCCTGACGGCCATAGCGGCTGGCAATCACATAATTGGGGGCCATGTGTCCGCGGTCATAACCAGAGCCGGTATAGTCATCGTGACTTACCCGCGATAACGAAAACCACTCGCTCTCAAAACGGCTCGGACGCTGACCAGGCGAATAACGTTTTGGCCCAACCTTGTAAGTCACCCAAAGCGGATTTTTTAGGCCCTCGGCATATTCCAGCATAAAGCCGTCATAACGCAAAATATGCGAAACGCCGGCTTGCGGCAAATTCATCTCAACTTTTGGCACGCCCATATAAGCCATCTGCGGCCGGGCGATTTGCCACTCATACGCATAGCCTAAACCCATCAACAGCGGTACCAACAACAACCATTGGGGCCGACGAATCAGCCACTGCAACAGAGGCTGAATGAAAAATCGAATCAATCCTCCGGACACGGGTGTACGGGAAGCGCGGGTTCTTGTTGGCTTTTTTATCTTTCTGACCATTGTTTTAACTTTACCTGTCTATTCAATCGTGCCCGTTTCCGGGGTTGTATCCGTTTTGCGCTTGGCTCGTAAATGAATATAGCGCGCCATATTTCGATAAGTTGGCTCACGACAGTAACGATATTCCAAAGCCATCAGCGCGGGCAAATCACTTTGCGCCTGAGCCTCTTGAGTCATGTAATCGTGAAAAACTCGAATGCCGGTATGCACTTCAATCTCAAATCCCCAGTCGGTTAACCAAGCACAAACCTCTTCCGGAATTTGCGGATTCGGCGGAGTCAATTTTTTGCCCTTACCCAAATATGCATCCTCCAACAGATAAGGCAATCGCCAACCGCCACGCAGGGCATTACGAATCACCAACGCATGGCGATTGTAAAACAAGAGCGACAAGGTACCCCCTGGCTTAACTCGCTGCGCCACCGTATTTAACGTTGCCTGCGGTTCGACCAACCATTCTAAAACCGCATGAAACAAAACCAGATCTTGTTGCGGGAGCTGTTGAGCGACACTTTGAGCAGAGCCGTGAATAAAATTCGCCGACACCTTCGATTCGGTAAACTGCTGTTGTGCGCGAGCCAACATCTTAGCTGAAAGGTCACAAAGTGTGAGCTGATGCCCCGCTTCCGCAAACCACTGGCTGATTTGTGCAAAACCACATCCGGCATCCCAAATTTGTAAAGGCGCTTGCGCGCGTAAGGGTGCCAAATCCTCTTGCAACAGCTTGAGTCGCCACTCGCCTTTAACGGTGTCGTACACCTTTTTTTCAAACTTATCGACGAGATTATCGAAATTTCGGTCCTGCAAACCGCGCGTATTTTGGCTCAAACTTTCTTTCCTCAGACCGTCGATCAAAAGGCTTATGCTGATTCGGCCCTATGCAATTCAGCATCAACTTATATAAAAAAATCAAAACCAACCATTTAAACAATTGATTTTGTTAAAAATTCATAGACAGGGTATAACTAGTAGCAAGGCAAAATACTTAGCTTGTCTTTGTACAATACTTATACAAAGCGCCTATCAGCCTCTCTACCACTCGCTTCCATCACTCTAACCCCGGACCTGCCGGTTGCTGCATCAAGGCTGATTTACGCTTCCCATTCCGATTTAAGCGCCAGGGCCACACCCAGCGCAGAAACACTTTTCGAACACTCGAAACGGAGGTAATTATGGCACACACTGTAGAACACCAAACAGTCCACGATCATGTCACCGAAAAAGGCGAACATATTGTCTCCAAGGATGCTCAATTCCGAGATATTGGTCATTGGCTTAAAAAGGGCTGGATGGACATGGCGCACGCGCCTGCGGCCTCTTTCTTTTATGGAGCCATTATGGCGCTTTCGGTCTTACTGGTTTACGCCAGCTTTAAAGACCAACCTGTCATGATGTTCCAAACCGCAACCTTTTTTGTCATGCTCTCGCCTTTTTTAGCTACAGGCTTATATGCCATCTCTCGACAGCTAGAACAAGGAGAAAAACCCAATTTGATCACCTCCATGTTCGCTTGGCGACACAATGTGACTGAATTTGCTTTATTCGCTTTAGCGCTTGGGGTAATCATCGCTATCTGGAGCCGAATTGTGCCGCTGATTGCTGCGATTGTAAAATCCAATAGCCTGCTGATTGTTGACCCAAATGCCGGGGTCATGGGCTTTCTCACCTCTGCCCCTGGGCAAACGTTTATGTTGTACTTTATGCTGACAGGCGCATTGGTGGCTTTCGTCGTTTTTGCACTCAGTGTCGTAACCATCCCGCTTTTATTACGCGATCGAAATATTGGCGTGATTCAGGCCATGATTTTGAGTTTTGAAGTCTTTATGGAAAACAAAGCCGTTATGACACTTTGGGCATTTATAATCGGCAGCCTAGTTTTTGCTGGCATTCTTACCTTTGGATTACTGATGTTAGTCGTCATGCCGCTGCTTGGATACGCGTCTTGGCACGCATTTAACGACCTCATTGAAATTGATCCAAAAACCGAAATCAAATAACCCATCTCTGCCGCTGATGTCTCTGAAAAGTGTGTCAGCGGCCCTTCTCCCCGCCATAGAACGCTAAGACTCCAGCCTCTCGCCATGCTTGAAAACTTTAGCTGCCCAAAGCATTGCGTATAATAGCCGATAAAAATTGTCAGGGATGGATTGTCGTGTCAAACACAGAGCGCTCTTTAGTCTCCGCCTTTAACCAACTTCAGGCGCATATCAATCAACAAATCATTGGCCAGCCTCAGCTGACCGAAAGAATGTTAATTGCCCTGTTGGCAGGCGGCCACATTCTGGTTGAAGGCCCACCTGGGTTAGCCAAAACCAAAGCGATTAAAACCTTAGCCGAGTTGGTAGAAGGCAGCTTTCATCGCATTCAATTCACCCCTGATCTTCTGCCTTCAGACATTACTGGAACTGAAATTTATCGACCTGAAACCGGTGTATTTGAGTTTCAAAGTGGCCCCATTTTTCACAACCTACTGTTGGCCGATGAAATCAACCGTGCACCAGCCAAAGTGCAAGCGGCGCTTCTCGAAGCGATGGCCGAAGGACAAGTCAGTATCGGCAAACGTTCTTTGCCGATGGCTTCGCTGTTTATGGTAATGGCAACTCAAAACCCCTTAGAACAAGAGGGCACCTATCCGCTTCCTGAAGCCCAGCTTGATCGATTTATGTTGCATCTAAAAGTGGATTATCCTGATGCGAATTCAGAGCGCCTGATTCTCGAACTGGCTGAAAGCGAGGCCAAACAACATCACAAGGTCGAACAACCATTACTCAGTCAACAGGATTTATTTGCCGCTCGGCAAGCGGTGCTTGATTTGTACATGGCTGACTCGCTGAAAGACTATATTGTGCAGCTTGTTATCGCAACCCGCCAAGCCAATCGCTACAGTCAAGCCTTGGCCGAATCGATTGCCGTCGGCGTGAGCCCGCGTGCCACCATTGCCTTATCTTTGTGTGCCCGCGCTCATGCATGGTTACAAGGCCAAACCTTTGTCACTCCAGACAACGTTCAAGCGGTTGTTCACGATGTCTTTCGGCACCGCTTACTGCTGAGTTTTAGCGCTCAAGCACAAAATCTGAATGCGGACGAAGTCACCGATCAAATTTTGCAGCTGGTTCCCGTTGCCTAGGGTTTGGACATGAATACTGCGCTTTATAGTCAACTGGATGAATTGATTGCTTGGCGTTTTCACGTGAAACAAAAAACCTTACACAGTCACCAGAAACTCTTAGCTTCCAGCCAAGGCGATCAGCATGCCGTACGAAAAGGGCGTGGAATGACCTTTAGTGAAGTGCGCCAATATCAGGCTGGCGACGATATTCGTCATATTGATTGGCGCGTCACGGCTCGCACCCAAAAAACCCATACTAAACTGTTTATCGAAGAACACGAACGCCCTACCATGTTCGTTTTGGAACAGAGCCCCGCCCTATTTTTTGGATCACAAGTGCGTTTGAAAACCGCTCAGGCATTAAATTTGGCCGCGATTTTAGGCTGGATTTCTTTACAGCAACAAGAAAAAGTCGGGGGAATTTGCTTTAACGGTCAACAACAGCTTTGGTTTGCTCCGCAAAAATCTCAAAACAATCTGCTCCATTTTTTACAAGAATCCATCGCTTTACAACAACAGTTACAACAGCCGGGCACGGCCCAACCACAGGCTTGGCTGGCTGCAATTCAGCGGCTACAAAAAAACGTAAAACCCGGCTCGCGCATTTTCCTTATTGGTGATTTATTAAGTTTTGAAGCACCGCTGTTTGCCGCACTCAAACCCTTGTTGAGCCATACCGAAATCCTGGCAATACACCTGTTCGATTCATTAGAAAAACACCTTCCCGAACTGGGATGGCTAAGTTTAGAAGGCCAACAAGGACAAACCTTACGCTTGGACAGTTTTCGGCGTCAAACCCGTGAGCACTATCAACACCATTACCAGCAGCGCTGGGAACAGCTTCAGCACAACTTTTATCAGCTGCGGATTCCAGTCATTGAAATCGCCAACCATGAAGCGCCAGTTCAAGCACTTGCTCATGCGCACTGGATTCATTAACACAGGGACTTGGCAATGGACCCACAAGCGCTCGCTCAACTGCACGACATTCAACTACCCGAACCGATCGGTTGGTGGCCACTTGCGTTTGCTTGGTGGATTCTGCTTTTATCGCTGACCTCCATCTTACTGGGGAGCATCTGGTATGTCCGTGAACAACGCCGCCGCAATGCCTATCGCCGCCAAGCGTTGCAAAAATTACAGCATATTATGGCGCAAGAAAGTGCTGACAGTACCAAGATTCAACAGATGAATCATTTGCTCAAACAGGTGGCAATCACCGCCTATGGACGCAAGCGCGTTGCCGGTTTGCACCAATCTGAATGGTTCACTTTTTTGCAAACCAATGCACATTATATTCCGCAACCCCCTTCACTGAGTGCCGGCCTGGAACAGGCTTATGGCCCGCCACACGCCGATGCCGAACAACGAAATTTATGGCATCACTATAGCGAGCGCTGGATTAAAGGGCATCATCAATGAACTTGGCAAATCTGGCTGCACATTTTGAGTTCTTAGCCCCGTGGATGTTTGCTTTTTTGCCTTTGCCTTGGGTAATTCGCCTGCTTTTGCGGCCTCGAGTGCAGCAGCAAAACTCCTTATTTGCGCCCTCCATTGTGGCTCGCTTGTCACCAAATTTACCTGCCGAAAGTCTAAAAGAACCGACACTTCCGCAATTTCGCATTCCATTACGGTTCATTCTACTCTGGGGGCTTTTGGTCATTGCAGCGGCGCGTCCGGTGTGGTTTCTCGATAGCAGTCCGTTTAACGAAAGTGGTAAAGAGATGATTTTAGCGGTGGATCTTTCCGGTTCGATGCGCCGTGCAGACATGGTCTTAGCCGGTGAAAATGTCGATCGTTTAACGGCTGTGAAAAACGTGGTCGAGGCGTTTATCGCTGAGCGTCAAGGCGACCGGATGGGGTTAGTGGTCTTTGGTTCGCAAGCCTTTCTACTCAGTCCGCTGACCTACGATTTGCAAACCGTGCAAAGCTTACTAAATGAAAGTCAAATTGGTATGGCCGGCAACAATACGGCGATTGGCGATGCGATTGGTTTGACTCTAAAGCACCTTCGCAACAAACGTCAGCAACACGCCGTGCTGATTCTGCTTACCGACGGGGCGAATACCAATGGCATTAGCCCTATTGAAGCCGCCAGCCAAGCGCAAAAAATGCCGCTCAAAATCTACACGATTGGCGTGGGGCGAGAGCGACCAGGACGCAGCAGCCGCACCGATATGGACATTGACACCTTAACCCAAATCGCCGATATGACCGGTGGGCGTTTCTTCCGCGCCAACGACACCGAACAACTGCAACAGATTTACCAACAAATCGACCAGCTAGAAGCGGTAGAACATGAAGTTTTCAGCTATCGTTTGCGCAGCGAACTCTATCCTTGGCCACTGGGTGTTGCCTTGTTTTTGAGTCTGTTGTTTGCTTGGCTACAATTACGCAAAATAGGAGGTTAAATGCTCGGCTTTGAGATGACCTTTCTACGTCCCGCATGGTTTTTTGCCTTAATTCCGGTGGCTTGGTTACTCTGGAAAGCGTGGCAAGTCAAAAGCAAGCAAGGGGCTTGGCAACAGGTGATTGCACCGGAGTTTCGTGAGCTACTGCTCAACCGAGTGCAGAGCACCTCCCGGTTTGGCGCACACCTTTGGTTAGGTGGTTTAGGCTTGGCTTGGTTCATGACGGTATTTGTGCTTGCCGGCCCTAGTGTAAAAAGTGTGGAAATCCCCGCACAGAAAGCACAACACGGCACTGTTATTGTTCTCGATTTATCTTTGTCGATGTTAGCGGAAGATTTAAGCCCAAATCGTTTGAGTCAAGTACGTTTTAAACTCACCGACCTCTTGACTCAATTTCCGGAAATGCCGGCAGGCTTAGTCGTTTACGCAGCCAGTGCGCACACCATTACCCCTATTTCACAAGACAATCAAACCCTGCTTGGCTTGCTGCCCGCACTCGATCCTTTAATCATGCCGGCATTTGGTGCCAATCCGATTGCGGGGTTTGAGCAGGCTAAAACCTTATTTGAGGGCGCGCAAATCACACAAGGGCAGATTATCTGGATAACCGATGATGTGGAATCCGAACAATTACCCTTGATTGAGAACTGGTTTAGCGCCCATCCTTTTCGCCTAAAAATCCTCAGTGTCGGTACGGAGCAGGGCGGAACCATTCCGGTGCCAAACTACGGAATACTCAAGGATGCCAATCAAAAACCGATTCTGGCACCGGTTCCCAACCAACGCTTGGCCGAGCTCAGCCAACGCCTGCAAGCACCACTCAAACCACTGAAAATCACCCATGAATCGCTCGACTGGTTGGTGCCTGGCCCCTTTAGCGTTGGGCAAAGTCCACAAGATGTGACCGAGAAATCGGTGGTCTATCCATTAGACGAAGGCGCGGCAATCTTACTCTTATTGGTTCCCCTTCTGGCTTTGGCTTACCGGCGGGGCTTGGTATTTATGTGGTTACTGGCTCCGATGTTTGTAATTGGCCTCAGTCACCCAAAACCGGCACTGGCCGAAGACCGCTGGGATGATCTCGCTAATGTATTTCAGTCCCACGATCAGCAGGCTTACAAAGCCTTTAAGCGCGAAAACTACGAATCCGCTGAAGCCATGTTTGAGCACCCACAATGGCAAGCGGCCAGCTTGTATCGACTGGGGCGTTATGCCGAAGCCGCTCGCTTATATGCTCAAGACCCCAGCGCAGAAGGCCAATTTAACCTAGGCAATGCACTCGCTTACAGCGGTGATCTTCAAGGGGCTAAAACCGCCTATACGCAAGCCCTCAAACTGCGCCCAAATTGGCCACAAGCGCAAGCCAATCTTGCCTTAATCGAACAATTACTGGCACAGCAACCGCCCGCGCCAGAGACCCCATCGGAACCCACAGCAGGCGATTCCAATCAAGCCACACAATCGGCGGCCAACTCGGCCCAGCAAACCGAAAACTCAAACGACGAGCAGAAACAGAAAGCATCCGAACAACAAGAGAATCAGACGTCACAAAACGCAGAGACGCAGGGCAATTCAGAATCCCCCAGCTCAACAAAACAAAATGAGGCATCGGCGCAAAATAACGCCGAACAAAATCAAAACCAAAATTCGCAAAATGGTGCCAACCGTGATAACAATCAATCCGTACAAGGAGAGCAATCACAAGAAGGCCAACAGGCTGGCAACCAGCAGCAAGGTAGTCAAACGAGCCAAGGAGGCGGTTCGGCCAGTCGTCAAAACGAACGTAGTATGGGTGACAATGCGCAATCTCAGCAAAACACACAGGAAGCAACCCAAGCGGAGGCAAACTCGCCAGACCCCACCGATCCGCAGCAAACTTCAGAGCGTGGCGAGCAGTCAAGCCAACAAACGGGCGTTTCACGTTTAAATGAGGACGAGGGACAGGGCAGTGCGGATGGACAGAACTGGGAAAACCTCCAAGCAACCGAAGCGTGGCTGCAGCAGATTCCGGATCAGCCCGAGCTGTTTCTAAAACGTAAGTTTGAATATCAATTAAACCAAGGCCAGTTCAGTCAGCAACAGGCGGAGAAAACATGGTGAAAATGAAAGCGCATTTACCACAGCGGATAACATGGCTCCTGACCTTATGGATAACGCTCCTGTTTGGATGGAACGGCACGGCCTACGCCGAACGTTTAACGATGAGCATTGAACGCGAGTTAATTGAACAAGGCGATCTGATTTCACTGTGGGTGGAAGCTGACTTTGACACCCTTGGTAAGACCCTTGACGCCACCAACTTGGAAAAAGAGTTTGATGTTGTTTCCAAACAACGGAGTAATTTTTACGAATTTACCAACGGGATTTACAGTGCGAAAACCCGCTGGCATCTTAGATTAATGCCCAAAAAAACCGGCGTGATTGTGATTCCTCCGGTTACTTTAGGGAAGGTAGAGGCACAAGCCTTAATTATCGAAGTTAAGCCCAGTAACCAAACTCAAAACCAAGCCGAAAAAACCGTTTTCTTACGGGCGGAGGTCGATCAACAAGAGGGGTTTGTGCAACAGCAGTTTCTCTATCGTTTGCGTTTTTATTACCGTGGCCAACTCTTACCCACCACGGGTGACATGAACGCCCCCCTTTTCAGCAATGCCTTTGCTGAAGCCCTCAAAGAAGAGCAAATGTACAGCACCGTTATTGACGGCAAGGACTACACCGTTCATGAATGGATTTATGTTCTCTTTCCACAGAGCAGTGGAGAATTGACTATTCCACCTGCGCGGGTGCGAGGTGTGGTTAGTTTTGACGGTCGGCAAAAAGCGATTGATGAAAAATCCGAACCAGTTGTGTTGAATATCCGTCCACCGGTTTCGGACCAACAAGCCTACAGTGCCGCACAACCCTGGTTGCCGGCCCAATCACTCTTATTAGAAGAGCAATGGCAAAGCCCACCGGAGACCTTACGAGTAGGGGACAGTTTAACGAGAACCTTGACCCTACAAGCTTACGGTCTAAAAGCCAACCAACTCCCCAAAATTGAGATGGCCAATGGTGAAGGGTTTAAAGTGTACAGCCTGCCCCCCACTCGAGAAGAAGAGAAGTTTGCCAGCGGCATCGTGAGTCGGGTGCAAGTGCAGCAAAACATTGTGCCCACAGCCAAGGGCGAACTAACGGTTCCCGCCTATCAATTACGCTGGTTCAACACCTTAACACAGCAGTTTGAAACCTTGCATTTGGATGCGCAAACCTTTGTTGTCCAAGCGGCCTTAGCAAATGCAACCTACAGCAATCCAACCCCCCCTGAGCTTATCGAATCGGTTGAACCCCCTTCAGCACAAAGCCATTTAGACTGGTTGATTTGGCCATTAGTCACTACTTTTTTTGCGATTGCTTGGGTGATTACCTTGGTTATGTGGTGGCTGGCTCGCAGCCAAAAAAAAGGGGAACCCCGACCAGACGAAATCCCAGAAGTCACACCGGCTTTCACTCAAGCACAATGGTGCCAAGCAGAAGATCGAATCTTTTATCCGCAGCTACGACAATATTTGCTGAATAGTTGGCAAGTGCGAGAGTTGGCACAATTGGAGGCCTTAAATGGCGCAGCTTTAGCTGAAAAAATTCACCGTTTTGAGCAAGCGTTCTATGCGCCTCATCAAGAAAACCACCAGGAAAATCTTGAATTAAAACAGCAAATTTGCCAAGCCTTGAGTCAACTAAAAAAACCCAAAACGCCCAAAAAATTGGGCATTAAAGGTACGCCATTGCAAAGCTTGTATCCAGAAGTTAAAACAAGAAACGAGCCCTAAACCTTAGAAGAAGGCGTGGTAGAAAACCGCGCAGGCGTAAACTAAAAACCGGCCATGGTTTTGAGGTAGGCACTGGCGCTCAACGCCAAGGCCTCTAGGTCATACCCACCCTCTAATACCGAAAGCACCGGCGGATTGCCAAGATTAGGCAATTCTGTCAGTAAAGCCTGCGCCCAAAGCGCAAAATCTTGTTCATGTAAATTCAGCTGTGCCAAAGGATCTGCACGATGTGCATCGAACCCGGCAGAAATCAAAATCAACTCGGGCATAAAAGACCGCAAAGCCGGCCAAGCGTGTAGCTGCCAAGCATTCAAAAAACCTTCCCCATCGCAGCCCGCCTCCAACGGCAATTTGACAATATTCTGGGTGGGCGCTTGGTCATTTGGAAAAGGGAAAATCCCACGTTGATAGCTGGAGATAAATTGTACCCGCGGTTCTTGCTCAGCATAGGTTTCGGTACCGTTGCCGTGATGAACATCAAAATCCAGAATCGCCACTCGTCTTAAGCCATACTCCGCCAAAGCATAGGCCGCGCCTACCGCGATACTGTTAAACAGACAAAAACCCATTGGGCGGTGAACTTCGGCATGGTGCCCAGGCGGGCGCACATTGCAAAAGACCCCGCTGACCCTTTTCTGCAGTAAGGCATCAATACCATGCAACACCGCACCGCAGGCATGCAATGCCGCCGATATCGAATCGGGGCCAAGCGCAGTATCTTCATCAATTTGGACACGCCCACTGCTGGGTTGATTGCGCGCTAAAACTGTCCAATAATGCGCACTATGCACCCGTAACACATCGTCTTGCGTAGCGGGTTTGGCCTGCTCAATCCACATAAAATCGAGCAATCTTTGGCTAATCAAACGGTCTTCAATCGCACTGATACGCTGCGCATTTTCAGGATGCCCCCAGCCATTGTCATGCTTTTTACACTCTGGGTGACTAAGATAGAGAAACATGACTCACCTTTTCATTAGGAATTAAATCAATGCAAACCCATTACCTTTCGGCTCTGTTCAATCCGCGTTCCGTGGCCGTGTTTGGTGCCAGCAATCGGCCAGAATCGGTTGGCGGAACGGCTTTTCACAATCTGCTGACAGCAGGCTTTCAGGGCCAAATTTATGCCATCAATCCTAAGCACAGCACGGTACAAGGTCAAGCCTGTTATGCCTCTCTCCAGGACATTCCCGCTCCTATTGACCTTGCTTTGATTGCCACGCCCGCCAGCAGTATTTTGGCCATTCTTCAGGCGTGTGGGGAAGCTAAAATTCCGTTTGCCATCCTTCTCTCGGCAGGCTTTGAAAGCGAAGCCGGCAAAGCCCTGCAAAAACAGCTCCTGAAAACCGCTCAGCAACTTGGTATTCGCCTGCTTGGTCCAAATTGTTTGGGCATTCTGCGCCCTAAAATCGGCTTAAATGCCACCTTTAGTAAAAACCAAGCGCAAGCAGGAAACCTGGCTTTCGTGTCACAAAGCGGCGCACTCTGCACGGCGGTTTTAGATTGGGCCGAGAGCCAACAAATAGGCTTTTCACTGGTCGCTTCGACTGGCGATGCCGCCGATTTAGATTTTGGTGAAATACTCGATTACCTGGCCAGTGACGCCCAAACGCACAGCATTCTGCTGTACATCGAAGGCATTGCCAATGCCCGACGTTTTCTAAGCGGCTTACGCAAGGCCGCCCGCAACAAACCGGTAATTTTATTAAAATCCGGACGACTTCCGGCCGGTCGCCAAGCCGCAATTTCACACACTGGGGCTTTGGTCGGTTCGGATGCCATTTTCAACGCCGCAATTGAGCGCGCTGGGGTAGTGCGCGCCAAAACCATTAGCCAGCTGTTTGCTGCGGCAAAAATATTGTCCTACGATTGGCCGATTAAACCGCAACGCCTGGTGATTATTACCAATGGCGGTGGGCCAGGGGTGATGGCCACCGACTTGGCGGCTGAACTCGGCTTAGAAATGCCAAAACTCAGTGCAGAGACCCTCACTGCACTCAATCAGGTTTTACCCGCCCACTGGTCACAAAACAATCCGGTTGATATTTTGGGCGATGCAACCGCAGAACGTTATCGTCAAGTCCTGGAAATCTGCCTAGCCGATTCGCAAACCGATGCCGTTTTAGTTTTGCTTACCCCGCAGGCCATGACCGATCCCTTGGCGATTGCCGAGGCGTTAATTCATTTAAAAACCCAACAAAAAAGCCGTAAACCCCTCTTAACTGCTTGGCTTGGTGACAGCTTGGTTGGGCCGGCGCGCCTCGCATTTAACCAAGCACACCTGCCGACTTTCCGTACGCCAGAAGCCGCAATCGAAGCACTCTATTTTCTTAGCCAATACCATCGCAACCAGGCTTTATTGCAGCAAATTCCCCAGCCTAACCTGAATGCACAAGGCGATGTGCCGGTGGCCCGACAAATCATACAAAACGCACTGCATCAAGGCCGTACCCTGCTCAATACTCTAGAAACTAAAGCCATACTCAAGGCGTTCCACATTCCCGTCACACCAGCTATGCTTGCACATTCTGCCAATGAAGCGCTGGTGGCCGCAGAAAACCTTGGCTTTCCCGTGGTGATGAAAGTGGCTTCTGACCAGATTACCCATAAATCGGATATCGGTGGCGTTATGCTCAATCTGCGCAATGCCCAAGACCTGCAGCGCGCCTACCGAGAAATGCAACACAAGGTGCAAACGCACTTGCCCGAAATGCACACCTTGAGCGTAAGCATAGAACCGATGCTAGAACTGACACAAGCGCGCGAACTACTAATTGGCGTCAGTCGCGATCCGGTATTTGGTCCAGCCATTACCTTTGGTGCCGGCGGCACAATGGTTGAAATCCTTAAAGACAGCAGCAGCGCTCTGCCCCCTTTAAACACCTTTATTGCCAAACGAATGATTGCCGCGACTAAGGTCAGTAAGATGCTTGGCGCTTACCGTCATCTCCTTCCAGTGTGCGAAGAACACTTAATCGACGTTTTAGTGAATCTGTCACAGATGGTCAGTGAACTGCCGGAGATTCTCGAGCTCGACCTTAACCCCCTATTGGCCAATGCCGAGCAGATTATCGCGGTCGATGCACGCATCCGCGTCGGCCGAGTCGTACCCGGAACCGCTCCCTATGCCCATATGGCCATTCATCCTTACCCATTGCATTTGGAAAAACGCCTGACCACGGCTTCCGGTTTAGAAATTTGTCTTCGCCCCATTCGCGCTGAAGATGCCAAAATGGAGCGCGAATTTGTCGAGCATCTGTCTGAAGAAACGAAGTTTTTACGCTTTATGCAAAGCGTAAAATCCCTCAGCCAAGAGATGCTGGTACGCTTTACCCAATTGGATTATGACCAAGAAATGGCGTTTATCGCCTATTGTGAAGACGCCGATGGACCGAAAGAACTTGGTGTGACCCGCTACAGCATCAACCCAGACGGCCAGAGTGCGGAATTTGCACTGGTCGTGCGCGATGATGTCCAACACCAAGGCATTGGCTCGCTGTTGCTCGAATCCCTAATCGAGCACGCTCGTCGTAGAGGACTCAAAACGCTCAACGGCGAAGTGCTCAAACAAAATCACAGCATGCTCGCCCTCGCCGACCAATTTGGCTTTAACCGCAGCCCGTGCAGTGAAGACCCCGGCCTCGTACTCATAGAGAAAAAACTTTAATCTCTTCCTTCAAGGCGTATTCAGCAGTTGTTGTTCAACCAGCTGCTGTACTGCAGGGTAGTTGATTTTACCGGTGCCGAGAATCGGAACCTGTTCGACCAGAAGCACCGTTTTTGGAATCATCAACTCGGATAGGCCGCGCGCTTTGGCGGCATCGAGTACGGTTTTACGACTCAAAGAGGGATCATCGGTTACCAGCACTAATTGTTCACCTTTTCGTTTATCAACCGTGGCCACAACGGCATGGTGACCGTCCGGACTGGCTTGATGAATGTAAGCTTCAACAGCGGTGAGCGAGACCATCTCGCCGCCCAATTTGGCAAAACGTTTCACACGACCTTTAATCCAAACAAAACCGTCTGAATCTACCTCAACAATGTCTCCGGTGTCGTGCCAGCCATCCACCGGCGGTTGCAGTACGCCAGGCGCATCCGCTAACAAGTAACCTAGCATAATATTGGGTCCTTTAACCCATAAGCGCCCGCCTTCATGGATGCCCGGAATAGGTTCAATTCGGTGCTCAACCATCGGAACAAACAGGCCAACTGACCCGTGTTTAAAAGCCGTAGGCAAATTGACACTGAGCACGGGCGTCGCTTCGGTAACGCCATAACCTTCAAAAATCGGTTGGTGAAATTTTTCGGCATAGAGCTGGCGCGTTTCTGGGCGTAACCGTTCGGCTCCGGCCACCAGAGCACGCATGCTGTAAAAGTCGTAGGGATGGGCTTTACGGGCATAGCCGTTAAAAAAAGTATCGGTACCGAAAATAAGGTGTGCATTCTTTTGATATGCCATTTCGGGCACCTGCTGATAGTGAACCGGCGATGGGTAAAAATAAACGCGTGCGCCCTTTAAGATAGGCCAGAGCATTCCGGCCGTGAGGCCAAAACAGTGAAAGGTTGGCAAGGCATTAAACAGTTGTTCATTGGGCAAAAGATTGAGCATGGCGCTGATTTGTTCAAGATTACTGATCAGGTTCTGGTGGGAAAGAACCACACCTTTGGGGGTACCTTCTGAACCGGAAGTGAACAAGATTACGGCTTCTGTATCCGGATTGACCTTCGCACCGGGTAGCCGTTTAGGCGAGCGCAGTAGTCCGCTCAATTTGGCGCGAAATCCAATGGTTTGTCGAACGTCCTCCAACAAAATAAACCGCACTTCTCCTGAAAGACTTTGCACCAGTTCATGCAAATCAAAAGCGTCAATAAAACGCTGTGACGTAATGATGGTTTTGAGCTCGGCAGTTTGGCAGGCTGAACGAATGGCTTGGATGCCGGCCGTAAAGTTGATCATCGCAGGAACATAGCCGTAGGCTTGCAATGCAAAAAAACTGGCCGGCATGCCACTGACATTTGGCAACATCAAGCCGACCCGTTTTTCATCACCCAGTTTTTTCGAGAGCGCTTTGCCTAAAATATTGGCGGCCAAAACCAGTTTTTTCAGTGACAGCGTCTGTTGGTTGATGTCTTCTATACACAAAGCTTTGGCGTGGTATTTGGTTTTGGCCTGCAGCAACGCCTGATGCAACGATTGGCGTTGAATCGTACCAAGATAAGCGGCCTCACGCATACGGGAAGCGACCTGCTCGGTCAGCAAACGATGCCGATCATGCCCCTTGCCAAGCGATGGCACATTGAGCGGACGAGGGGGCGCAAGTGTTAAGGTGATTTTAGGAAACCAAAAGGGTTTGATAAACGCGAAGCGGCTGCCGTCCAAATAAGAAAAACGGCTCAAAAGTGCCCCATCAATGTGCACAGCTAAAATCTGCGCACCGCTTTTGGCAGCGACCATACCGGTTCCATCGTAAAGCTTCATCATGGCACCGGTGGTGGTAATGCGCCCTTCTGGAAAAATCATGCATTGTTGGCCTGAGCGCAATGCCTCAACCATGTGTTTGGCAGCATAAGGACTGTGCATGTCCACCGCCAAAAAACGGCTCATGCCTAAAATCCATCGCTCATGCCATTTTTGAGTGTGCCCCTTATCAACCATAAAGGTGGTTTCACCCGGAATAAACAGATCCAGCAGCGGGCCATCCAACAACGAAACATGATTTGCAATAATCAATAAAGGCTGAGTTCGGTCCAGAGCATGATAATGCTCCAACCCTTTCACTTCGACCCGATACAACCATTTAAATAGCCATTTCGCCAGAGGCTTTATTACCCACTTCATTTTCATCTTCCTAATCGAGCATTACGCTATTGACAACAGACGCCTCCAAAACAGCGCCATCACCAGTAAATTCAACGCTGCCAACAGCAGCAGCAAACTCAGCAAGGATAAGCCAAGCGCCAAGCCAAGCATAATCAAAATTGACGATAGCACCATCAAAGTCGCATTCAAAAGGTTATTAACCGCCAACATTTGGCCACGTTCTCCGGAGGGTGTAGCGGTTTGCATCAAAGTATAGAGCGGCACAATGTAAGCGCCACCAAATCCCGCCATCAATAGAAAACAGAAGCTAAGGGCCCAACCCGAAAATTGGCTCAAAAAAGCACTCAATGTTTGCAAACCGGCGGTGTCGGTTGGACTGATCAGACTAATAAGCGCCACGGCAGCGGCCAAACTCAGGCCCATTAGCAACAAAAGCCAAGGATGCGCACGCAAATGCACCTGCGCTCGAAAAACGCGCGCACTTAACGCCGAGCCTAGCGCAATACCAATCGAAAACAGTGTTAAAAACCAGACCGCAACCTGATCATCTGCACCCAACTGATATTTCACCAAGGTGGGAATTTGACTCAAAATAACCGCCCCAAAAAACCAAAACCAAGAGATGCCCAATAGAGCAAAAAACGCCAACCGATGTCCTTGGGCTTGCTGTACCAGCAACCAGGTGTTGCCTAAAAATCGAACTGGACGGGCGCTCCCCGGATGTGCTCCCATAGGTCCTAAACTCAAACTGGCCCAATACCCAATTATCGCCACCAACAGTACCGCAAGACCGACCCAATAGCTCCCTTGCATCAACATCACGCCAATCCCACCCAAAATCGTTCCCAGTAAAATGGCGATAAAGGTCGAACCGCTAAACAGTGCATTACCCTGAACCAGCTTTGGGGACGGTAAAATCTCTGGCAAAAAAGCATATTTAATCGGCCCAAACAGTGCCGATTGCGCCCCCATTAAGAAAAGGGTAAACAACAACAGTTCAAGCGCCTGTTGAATCAGCGCCACCGCGCCCAGCAACATAATCCCGATTTCTGCCAGCTTCAGTTTGCGAATCAACCAGCGCTTGTCATAGGCATCCGCCAACTGCCCCGCTAAAGGCGAAAACAGCATAAACGGTAAAATAAAGAGTCCCGCCGCCAGAGTGACCAACAGCCCCGCCTGTTCAGCATCTTGGCTCAATTTAAACGTGATCAAAATCACCAAGGCATTTTTAAACAAATTGTCGTTAAAAGCGCCTAAAAATTGCACGGCAAAAAAGGGTTTAAAGGCGCAAACCCGCCAGATTGATTCCTTCATAGAGTGCCCTTTGGTTCAAGGAGAACCACTGATCGGATGAAAACCCCTCGGTTACAAATTCTACAAAAGCCCGAACCTTAGCCAAGAGAGGAGAAAGACGAGGATTTGAACATGGCCGACTTTCGTTAATAAAAAAGCCCTTAGTCTGCTTTTAAGCACCCTTTCAAAAAAAGCTGCACCGCTTGCTGCAGCGCAGCTTGCGTCTGATGCGGCTCAATCGTATGGTTAAATAGGCGGGGGTAGAAAAAAGGCCCTTTGACCATTTCAATAAATTGGGCGGCGGCAAGGTAAGGGTCTTGCAGCTCAACCTTGCCTAATTGGCGCAGAGATTGCAGGTAATCCCCCAGAATGCGAATCGCAGTTTGCGGGCCATGTTGATAGAAAATACGCTGGATTTCACTCTGCTCGCTGTTATTTTCAGTCACCACCAAACGATAAATCGCAATGCCGTCAGGGCTGGAGGAGACCTCTTGCAGGCATTGCCCAAAATGGGTCAAATTTCGTGGCAAATCGCCTTGCCAAAAATGGGCTTGCTGAAACGGGGCAAAGAGCGCATCGGTTTTGAGTTTAAACACCGCTTCAAACAAACCCAGTTTATTACCAAAGTAGCGATACAAGGTATTTAAGGAACCACCGGCCTCCTTAACGATTTGATTAACATTCGTACCGGCATAACCTTGACTGAAAAAATGCACCTGTGCCACTTGCAACAATTTCTGTTGTCGCTCTAAACCCCGTTTGCTCACCGCCACTTGGCGTGGCTTGAGCACAAATTGGTCTAAGATAGGCACCATAAATCTCCTGACAAATAAGTAAGCGGTTCGACAAACACAACCGCCTGCAAATTATAGTGCAAAGTCATCAAATTCGATTTTATAAAAAATGTAGTGACAATTACACTTTTATCTTTAAAATAAGTTTTCATCATGTAAATGAATTACTTACTTATCTTTGAAGGCTGATTTCTAATGAAAACGCACTCGTTCAAAACCTCATCCCCGCTGTTACTCCCGCTGCTGATTTGCAGTTTTTTTACTCTGGGCCTACTCCAAAGCAACAAAGCCTATGCCGAAACGGCGCAGCAACAGCCGCCCATGCCAGTGCAGGTAGAAAGGGTTGAACCCAAAAACTTTGCTTATCAAACAGAATATCCGGCACAACTGGCTGCCAGTCAGGCCGTGGGTGTCCATGCACGAGTGACTGGGACCATCGAAAAACAGTTTTACCTGGAAGGAAGCCTTATCAAAGCGGGTGAGCCCTTATATAAGATTGATGATCGTCGCTACCAAGCGACTAAAAACCAAGCCGAAGCCCGACTCAAAAGCGCAAAGGTTCAAGTTCAGCAAAACAAAGTCAACTATGACCGAGTGAAAAGCTTGCGTGCAAAACAGTCGGTCAGCGATCAAGATGTGGACGATGCATTCACTGCATGGCAAACCGCAATCGCGGATGTTGATGCCGCTCAAGCCGCGTTGCTCAGCGCCCAAATTGAGCTAGACGATACGATTATTAAAGCGGAAATCGGCGGCATTATTGGTCAACGGCAAAAAGATGTCGGTGACCTGATTAATCCATTAAACGGCGACAGTCTTCTCAACCACATTACCCAAACCGATCCCATCCATGCCCATTTTGCGATTGCCGATGGTGACCGCCAAGCCTTACTGAAGTGGGTTGATGCGGGCTTAGTCAAGGCTTACGCAACACCGAAAGTCAGCATGCTCACAATGTCCGGACAAAAACCCCAAGCGGGAACCGTTGATTTTATTGATGCGCAACTCGATCTCAAAACCGCCTCACAAGCCGTGCGTGCTGCTTTTACCAATCCAGAACAACGCTTATTACCCGGCCAATTTGTGCGCTTAAACGTCCAACTAGGCGAATGGCAACAACTCCTGAGCGTGCCGGAAAAAGCGATTATGCAAGTCGGTGGACAAAGTTTTGTCTATCTTGCAGAGGATGGAAAAGCGCAAATGAAACCGGTGCAGTTGGCTGGTCAAGTTGATGGTCGTTGGCTGATTAAAAGTGGCTTAAATGCCGGTGATGCTGTCATTATTGGCAACTTGATTAAGCTGCGTCCAAACAGTCCCGTACAGATTCTCACAGCTGAGGCCACGGCACCAGCGGGAGGCAATTGATGCTGACCAAAACCTTTATCGATCGGCCCGTTTTAGCCAGTGTTTTCTCCTTGATTGTGATTATTGCCGGTTATCTGGCGATGAAGACCCTGCCGGTCGCCGAGTATCCGGAGATTGTTCCCCCGCAAGTGCAAGTGATTGCCAATTATCCAGGTGCCAGTGCAGAGACCATCTCGGAAACCGTTGCAGCGCCCCTAGAGCAGGCAATCAATGGCATCGACGATATGCTATATATCAATTCGGTAACCTCCTCTTCCGGCACCCTTAACTTGACGGTGACTTTTGAAATCGGCACCAACATTGACCAAGCCAATATTAACGTCAACAACAAGGTACAAAGCGCTTTAAGTCGCTTGCCGGTTGAAGTGCAACAATTAGGCGTGCAGGTTAATAAACGCTCGCCAAGCATTTTGAAAGTGATTTCGCTCTATTCGCAAGACGCTTCCTTGGACACGGTCTTTATTGCCAACTATGGTCTGATTAACGTGGTGGATGAATTGGCGCGTATTCCTGGTGTTGGCGAAGTTCGGCAATTTGGCGCAAAAGACTATTCCATGCGCATCTGGCTCGACCCCAATAAATTACAACGCTTTGCTCTGACGCCTGCAGATGTTCAGCAAGCCATTCATCAACAAAACTCTCAGTTTGCGGCCGGAAGTTTTGGTGCCGAGCCGGATGGAAGAGGTGCCTTTACCTATACCGTGACCACTTCAGGGCGCTTGAGCGATCCAAAGGCGTTTGAAAACATCATTTTACGCACTGAAAGCAATGGTGCCCTGTTACGCTTAAAAGATGTGGCACGCGTTGAACTGGGCGCGCAAGCCTATAACTTTAATGCCACATTTGATGGCAAACCTGCGGTACCGATGGGCGTTTTCTTGCAGCCAAATGCCAATGCATTGGAAGCCTCGGCTTTGATTGACGCCAAAATGGCCGAGCTGGAAAAACAATTTCCGCAAGGCTTAAACTACGCTATTCCGTACGACACCAGTGAGTTCGTTAAAATTTCCATCGACAAGGTGATTTACACCCTGTTTGAAGCGTTGATTCTGGTCGTTCTGGTGGTGTTTCTCTTTCTACAAAACTGGCGAGCGACCTTGATTCCGGTCTTGGCGATTCCAGTTTCTATTGTGGGCACCTTTGTCGGCATGTATCTGCTGGGCTTCTCAATCAACCAGTTGACCTTGTTCGGGATGATTTTGGCCATCGGGATTGTTGTTGATGACGCCATTATTGTGGTGGAAAACGTTGAGCGAATTATGCGTGATGAGCATCTCAAAGCAAGGGATGCCACGATCAAAGCCATGCAAGAAATTACCGGACCAATTATTGCGATTGTTCTTGTTTTGGGTGCTGTCTTTATTCCCGTGGCCTTTATCGGTGGCTTGACCGGCGAGATGTACAAACAATTTGCCATTACCATCGTTATTTCTGTGACCATTTCAGGGATTGTCGCCTTAACACTAACCCCAGCGCTGTGTGCCAATATGCTTAAGGAAGGCCACATTCAACCTAACTTGCTGTTCCGTGGCTTTAACCGTTTTTTTGACGGACTGACCCGAGGTTTTTCCTTCGGAGTGCGGCAAATTATGCGTTACAGTGCGCTTAGCATTTTGTTGTTCGGTGGTCTGGTTTATGTCACCTTTGACACACTGCAAGGGATTCCAAAGAGCCTGGTGCCACAAGAAGACAAGGGGGTGTTGTTTGTATTGAGTTATTTACCCCCGGCTTCAGCGCTCAGCCGCACGGAAGAAGTGCGCGATCAAGTCAGCGATCTGGTACTGAACCATCCCAGTATTCAACACTCCACCAATTTTGCAGGCTTTGATTTGCAAACCTTTACCAATCGCACCGATTCCGCCGTTGGCTTTGTCAAACTCAAACATTGGGATGAGCGTGACGATCCGCAACAGGTCTCTTCCGCGATTGTGGCACAACTGTTTGGCCAGTTAATGACCGTCCCAGAAGCGTTCAGCATTCCGATTGGAATGCCGACAATTATGGGCATGAGTATGACTGGAGGCTTTGAAGCTTATCTGCAAAACCGCACTGGTTCAGGTTCTTTAGCCCTGGCCGAAATCACGGATGAGTTAATCGCCAAAGCCAGTCAGCGCCCAGAACTGCAACAGGTACGCACCACCTTCTCGACCAAGATTCCACAATATGAAGCCTTGGTAGATCGTGAAAAAGCCCAACTTTTAAATGTTTCCGAACAGGAGATTTTTGCAGCGATGCAAGCGACGTTCGGCAGTCTCTATGTGAACGACTTCACCCTATATGGCCGTACCTTTAAAGTGAACCTGCAAGCGGAAGCGGATTTTCGTCAATCGCCGGAAGACTTAAAACAAGTCTTTGTCCGCTCGCGCAGTGGCGAAATGATTCCGCTGAGTGCGCTGGTCGAATTTAAGCGCACAACCGGGGCAGATGTTATCGACCGTTTTAATCTCTTCCCAGCCGCCAAATTAATGGGAGAGCCTGCACCCGGTTATAGTTCAGGTCAAGCACTGGCTGCGTTTGAAGAGGTGGTTCAAGAGGTTTTACCCGAGGGCTATTCCTTGGGCTGGGTCGGCGAAGCTTACCAGCAGAAAAAATCGGCCGATTCTGGAAACCAAGCTTTTCTCTTCGGTTTATTGTTTGTGTTCCTGATTTTAGCGGCACTCTATGAACGCTGGTCTATTCCTTTAGCTGTACTGACAGCGGTACCCTTTGCTGTTCTCGGTGCCTCGGTAGCGGTGATTCTCAGCGGTCTGACCAACGACATCTACTTTGAATTAGGTCTGTTAACACTGATTGGTTTATCAGCAAAAAACGCTATTTTGATTGTCGAAGTTGCCATTCAAGAACACCGTGCCGGCATGCCTCTGGAGCAAGCTGCTCAATTGGCTGCCAAGCGTCGCTTCCGGCCAATTGTCATGACTTCACTCGCCTTCACCATCGCCGCCATTCCATTAATGCTCAGCACAGGTGCTGGGGCTGCTGCGCGGGAATCCGTTGGTACCGGCTTGGTTGGGGGGATGATTTTTGCCACCATCCTAGCACCGCTGTTTGTGCCGATGTTCTTCAAACTAATTGCGCGCTTCAGCGAGTCATCAAAAACGCGGCAGCATAGTGTGTAAGGTGCCAGCTTGAGCTGGCCAAGCCGACACAAAAACTCGTAAAAGAGCATAAAAAAACCCGCTTGAACCTGAGTGTTCAAGCGGGTTTTTTATCACCAACGCTTTTTAAGCGCCAATCTTAACCATAATTTACCCGTTTGTA
>JAFGXP010000002.1 GCA_016936535.1 Thiotrichales bacterium
ATGGTGCGAGCGGAGAGACTCGAACTCTCACACCAAAGGCGCCAGAACCTAAATCTGGTGCGTCTACCAATTCCGCCACGCTCGCAAAGCGCTGCAAATTCTAACGATTTTGTCATCGCCGTCAAGCCGGTAACGCAATTATTTTTAGTAACCAGTTGATAACGGTCACTGTAGAAGGTTTTCTGAAAAGGGCGAAAGGTTAACGCCGAAGAAATCCTTGCTTAGGAAGGAAAGCATTCAAATCACCTAAGGCAAAAAGTTTTGCCTGCGTGCATGTAATTTTCGGCTTCAAAGACTGTGTAAAGTCAATTGGATAGGGTTATCCTCTATTTGCTTATAAAACTCATGGTCTGAATGAGATCTACTTTTATTATTTTGTTAAATACTATATTAATCAACAAGATAGTGTTTTTTTATTGGCTTGCTGTCGGTAGATAAATTTATTAAGATGATTTTTGATTAGATAGTAAGGCTCTATTAATCTCTGTTTTACAATTAATTCTTATTTAGGAGCTCAATATGTTAAAACCGGAAATTGCCAAATTGTTAAATGATCAAGTCAATGCGGAATTTAATGCGTCAAATGTCTATCTGCAATTAAGTGCATGGTGCGAATATGAAGGCTTAGAAGGCGCTGCGCTGTTTTTCCGTGGCCATAGCTTAGAAGAGCGCACGCATATGGATAAAATTTTTGATTACTTGTCTGAATGCGGGGCCAAGGTCACCATTGGCGCGATTGCCGCACCGCCTACCGAGTTCGCGAACCTGATGCAAGTTATTCAAGCCGCGTATCAACATGAGTTAAAAGTATCGGCCATGATTAAGAATATTGCCAATGAAGCGTTTAAGGCGCAGGACTATACCACCTTTAATTTTATCGAATGGTTTATCGCCGAGCAGCACGAAGAAGAAGTGCTGTTTGGTAAGGTGTTAAGTAAAGCGAAAATGCTTGGTTTCGATGGTTCTCCGGGGCAAGCGCTGCATCATATGGATAACTTCCTGCGTGCTTTAGGGCAGCAAGGAAGTTAACCGATTTCCTCCCGATGAGTTTGCAATTCAGGCAGTTGCTGCCTTTAATTTATTAGTGATCACTGATAAGATTGTTGCGGTTTTTACGTATCAAAATGCAATGAAGAATCAGGAGCAAGAATGAAAACAAAATTATGGATTGGTGCGGCACTGGTGGCTGCAACCCTTAGCACTTCCGCGCAAGCAGAACCGACCTACTTTATCGGTGTCGCTTACACATTTGGCGGTGAGTTTGGCGTAACCGGTAAAATCCTTACCGATGACGAGCAGGACAGTTTTTCGGCCAGCGTTGGCGCCACCTACTATCCCTATGCGTATGAAAAGTTTGGGGTTGATTTAGGTGGTACCTATGCATTTGACAAGATTGCATTGGGTGCAGGGTTTGATTTCGTCAAAAATGCTCCGGTCATTAGTGCGGGTTATGCCGATACCAAATAATCCCACTGCGCATCACTTGCGTTATCGTTTTGCACCATGAGAATTGCCTAACCAAAAAGCACGAAGAGCCATGAGTGGACTGACGATTTTCAGTTATTTAACCTTTTGGGTATTTCTAGGTTGTTTTATGGCTGGTTAAGCAGAGTTTGAACCGTGCGAAAATGCTTTGGTGCGTATTGTGTGGTTGGCTGTAAAGTCTTCTTATAGCGTGTGAAATACAGATAACTCTCTGCGTGCCAAAATGCGGTATTTCTTATCTTTCGCCCATCTTTTCGGTGATGAAGTTGAGAAAAGCCCGCGTTTTGGCCGGAACATAATCCCGATTGGGATAAATACACCATATTTGCTCATCGGCTTGTAAGTAGCCCGCCTGATAATCAGGCAAAATCATTTGCAAATCGCCAGTTTGCAGTGCCTCAGTAACCAGCCAATCTGGTAATAAAGCCACGCCTTCTCCTGCGATACAAAGCTGCTTTGCGGCACGTTCATTGGTGACCAGTAAGGTTTGTTGCACGCCGACTTCGTGACGAATTTGTTTCGCATCGACAAAGCACCAGCGCCAAGCATCTTTTTTGGGAATAAAGTTCAGGCAGGGGGTTCGACTTAAATCTTGGGGTTGGTGAATCCTATGGTTTTGTAAAAACTTCGGACTGGCGCAGGCAATAAATCGCAATCTTTTTAAGGGTTTCGCCACCCAATTATTCTGCTCAATCCGTCCAATCCGAATGCCAAGGTCAATTTTTTGCTGTTCAAGATCCAGGCACTCATCCGTAATTAATAATTCTAGTGCCAGTTGCGGGTGCTGCTGACGAAATTCCGGAATTAAAGCAACCAGCTGTGCATCGGCTAAGCCAATTGGCACGGTCACTCTCAAGGTGCCTTGCAGCTGTTGTTTGATATCTAATGCCCTTTGTCGGGCGCTGGCGAGTTGCTGCAAAATGGCAGGCAATTGCGCAAAGTACAGTGCTCCGGCTTCTGTCAGCGCCAATTTGCGTGTGCTGCGTTGTAAAAGTGGCAGACCTAAGGTTTTTTCCAGCATCTGCACACTGCGAGAAACCGAGGTTGCATTGAGTTGACGACGTTCGGCGACAGCGGCAAAACTGCCGAGTTGGACCACCTCAACAAATATTTCCAATTGTTCGATTTGCATTTTGCCTTCCAGTTTATTACTGCGTATATTGCAGCATTAATCTGCATTCTACCTGCTTTTTGTTAGGGTTAAAGCCGATTACACTGGTTTCGTTTTTAGAAACAACCGCCAGAGGAGACGGTAATGCAAACACTCTTACGAATTGATGCCAGCTTACAAGCCCCCGAACAATCGGTTTCAAAACAGTTAGGTGACTTTTTAGTCGAAAAACTGGCCGTGCCGAATATCACTCATCTTGATTTGGGTAAAACCCCGCTTGCTTCGGTTGATCCGTTGTTTCTGGCTGCGTTGTTTAATCCAACTCCCAATGCCGAAGAGCAAGCGCGCCTTGCCGAATCCGACCATTGGATTGCCCAGATTGAAGCGGCAGATGCGCTGGTGATCACCACCCCAATGTATAACTTTGGAATGCCCAGTCAGTTAAAAAACTTTTTTGATCAGGTTCTGCGTGCTGGCAAAACGTTTCGGTACACTGCGCAAGGCCCTGAAGGGCTATTGAAGGATAAGCCTGTTTGGTTAATTGTCAGTTCAGGTGGCGATTATCGAGAAGGGCCGGCCCAAACAATGAACTTTTTGGATGGCCATTTGTTCACGCTGCTTAATTTTATCGGTTTAAAACAGATTAATCTGATTCACGCTGCCGGTTTAGCCATGGGCGATGCCCCTGGGGTGAAAGCCGCCGCGGAGCAGCAAATTTTAACGGCTTTAGCTGCAAACTAGAGACAACGCAAAGAAGGAGGGCCCAGGATGTATCGACCCATTCAACAACTCAGTCAAGCGCAACCGGCTACCGATGGAGATGGTGTTGCGCTCTTTCGCAATGCACTCTTTAACGGACGGCTAGACCCCTTTTTAATGTTGGATGAAATTAAGGCGGCTCCGGAAGATTCGGTTGGTGCCTTTCCCATTCATCCTCATCGTGGTATTCAAACCTTGAGTTATTTGATTAATGGGGCAATGGGACACCGCGATTCGATGGGGAATGCTTCCACTGTGCGAGCTGGAGGCTTGCAGTGGATGCATACTGGCCAAGGCATTGAACATGGCGAAATTCCACAGGTGGACGACCAAGGTCTTTGGGGATTTCAATTTTGGTTGAATGTACCTCGTGCTGAAAAGTACCAGGCGCCGCGCTATCAAGATGTCAGTGCCGAGCACTTACCCTGGTGTCCATTGTGCACCGATAAGGTGCTATTGAAAGTGGTGGCCGGTACGGTGCAATTAAATCAGCAAGCCTACGATTCGGTGTTTCGGGAATTGAGTGGTACGGCCGCCTTGGCGGATGTGATTTGGCAAGATGCCGAGTCGCTTGAGTGGCACAGTTCTCATTCCAGTGCGGCCCTCTATGTGTTAAGTGGACAAGTCCAACTCAATGAACAGACTACTGTTAAGCCCGGACAGTTGGTGCAGTTGAGTAATCAGAATGACCTACCACTTCTTATTGATGGGCAGTCGGGAAGCAGAGTCCTGATTTTTTCTGGTGAGCCAATTGGTGAGCCGATTGTTCATCGTGGGCCTTTTGTGATGACAACTCAGCAAGAGATAGATCAGACTTTGCAAGCCTATCGACAAGGAACATTGGTGCCGTCAACTAACCACTCGGTATGATGAAAAAGTTCCATTAACCAAAATAGGGGGAACGGCTTAAAGGCTTTGTTCCATAAAAAAACCGCAAAACATGCGGTTTTTTTATGGAAAAGATTTTTTTGGTTTTTAAACCACAGTCACCATACTGAGTAGCCACATCAGGAAAATGGTGCCAAAAGTAAGAAACAGTCCCCACAGGATTGCGCTTTTTCCGTTCATATCCGACTCCTATTGACGATCCATTGCGGCGTAATACTCAGCCAAAGCCTGAATTTCTTCATCGCTCAGGTCATGAGTAAATTGCGACATACCTTTCTGCACGTCATTATGACGTTCACCGCTTTGGTAGGCTTTCATGGTCCGCACAAAATATTCAGGCACTTGGCCGGCTAATGCAGGTACCACTCCGTTTCCTTCACCTTTCGCACCGTGACACGACGCGCAAGGGGTCAGCATCCGTTCAAAATCGCCTTTACGAACCACCTTGTCGGTCGGTGCTTGTTCAGCGGCCGCTAAAGGCTGCGCATATGTCCATGGTTGGGTTTTGTGCTGTGCATAGAAGCTGGCTAAATCGGCAATCTGCTGATCATTCAGCGCTTGCGAAATTTTGACCATAATCTCTGCCTGGTGGTAGTTTTCCCAACGGCGACCATCGCGATAATCCAGCATCATCTTAATGGTGTAGGCTTCCGGCTGGCCATTGAGTGAAGCGTAGTTACGAGAAGGGGATTCGCCCTTTTCACCGTGGCAAGCATTACACATCATTTGCGAGTGAATGTCTTGTCCGCGCGTGGCATCGCCAGACGGCATGGCTCGAATTTGGTTATCCAGGCTGAAATGGGTCCAAGGATTGGCTTGCGGCTTTTCACCGTGACCACCGCTGGCAATCGCGATGGCTGAAACGCTGAATAAAGCGGCCGCCAATAGGGTACGTTTTAACATGGCTAATTCCTCCACCACTTTATTAAGAGAACACATCTTTGACAAATTCACGCTGCCAGTTTTTCTGGTACACCGCTTCCAAAATTGGCTGAGCGGGTTTATCGGTAATCGGTGAAACGCCTTCGGATTTGCCTTTAGGTTGAATTAAGCCATCGCGCACTTCGTAGATAGCCGCAATGGATACGCCATAGTTATCACCGGCCAAACTGTAACAAACGTTGGCATAAACCGACTTGGTTAGCGGGCGATCTCTTAGCGTATCGGCGACCGCTTGAGCACAAACTTTGGCTTGTGAATTGGCGGAATATCCAGATTTGGGCATCGCATCGGCAATGGTGCTATCGCCAAGAACATAGACCTCTTTTTGTAAAGAGGATTCAAAGGTGAAACGATCAATTGGACACCAGCCAGAAGCATCGGTTAAGCCGAGAATTTGGGCCAATTTACCCGCGCGCTGGTTCGGGATTAAATTAATCATATCGGCTTTAAAAGTTCCCGCCATGGTTTCTACACTATTGTTTTTGCCATCTACCGACAGCACGCGCCCACCGTCTGAACCGGATACCCATTCAATTAAAGAATTGTCGGTTTGATAACCATATAGACGCTCCCAAGCCTTTTTAAAAGGCCCATCTTTGGTAAAGCGGTCTTTAGGGTCCAGCACAATTACTTTGGCGGTTGGATTATGTTTTTGAAAGTACTCGGCAAAAAATGAGGCCCGTTCGTAAGGTCCGGGTGGACAGCGGAACGGGTTTTGTGGTGGCGCAATAATCGCCGTACCACCTTTCGGAACCGATAACAGCTGTTCACGCAACGCTAAGGTTTGTGGGCCGGCCTTATAACCATGGAAAATTTTAGTTTCGGCCAACTCTTTGCTGTGCCCTTCGTAGTCTTCAAACTTGAAGTCAATTCCGGGTGAGACGACCAGTTTGTCATAGGCGATGACTTGACCTTTGGCAGTGGTGACGGTTTTTTTGTCAAAATCTGCGCCGATCGCCTTATCAATAATCACGTTTACTTGGTATTTGGACTGTACAGTATCTAAATTAAAGGTCAGCTCATCCAAAGTGTGGTAACCCACAATCACATCGTTACTGCGCAAACAGGTAATGTATTCGGGGTATTGCTCGATAATTGTAATTTTGACGTCTGAATCAGCAAAACGTAGGTATTTGGCAAAGGTGGAACCACCCACACCTCCCCCAAGCACGACCACATGCGGGGCCGATTTTGCATAGGCATTTTTGCTGGCACCAAATAGGCCGCTGGCGGCAACGGCACTGATACCAAACCGCTTAATCAGTTCACGACGACCTAATTTACCGTTAGAAAGGGATTGTGCAAATTGACTCATTGTTTTTCTCCTGCAGCCTGTGCACCGGCTTGCTGTGCGCTAAGCGACTCTTGCAACGTTGTTTGCTCCCAAGGTTTGATCGGCTGTTTGGCAAACCATTGTGCCATCGCATTTAACTCTTCATCGGTAAAGCCGCGGGCCACGCGATCCATAATCACCGCTGGGCGTGTGCCTTCGCGATAGGCAAGCATGGCATCCATAAATTGTTTTACGGGCATTCCTGCCAAAGGTGGCATGGCCTCGCTGAATTCTTGGCCATTGACCCCGTGGCAGGGCGCACATTGCCAAGCCATCGCTTGGCCGGTTGCCATTTGCGGTTCAGCGTGGGCGTGTGTTGCCGCCATTAGGCTGACCGCAGCAATCAAAGTTTTTAAAGGGGATGTTTGCATAGTGGCTCCTTATTTGGCCCAGATGTAGAAACCGACCGCAAAAAATTGGATCATCCATAGCACCATAATCCAGATAGCGACGGTTCCCATTTTGTTGACGGTGGCACTTGGGGTATAAACGCCGACGGTTTGTCCGGCTTTCCAAGCGATGGTCAAAAAATAGGCCAATACCGATCCGCCAACTAAGGCAAAGGTTAAGAAAAAGAGGCCGGTGGAGTACCAATCCATCACGATTTTGTAATCGAAAAAGTTGTAATTGAAGAAGCCGTTAAGAATGTCGTAACGAAGCACTTCACGTGAGGTGGCGACAATCAAACCAATAACAAGGGCCATTGGCAGAGCCATGTAGCTGCAAAACTTGGCTTCACCGCGCAAACGAATTTGTGCCCAAAGTGCATAGCCAATCACCCCGAGGCCACCAAGAATACCCCAGAAAGAGGTGGCAAAATTGCCTGCAGTTTCGGGTAGGCTCGCCATCCAGGCGACATACAACACAAACGAGATAATCGATCCGACCAAAATCCATTTTTTACCCACCTCAGCGGCAAAGTTCAAATAGGTGTGGTCGGCATCGCTGCGTACGGACTTGAAGCGGCGATAGGTAACCAGCATCGCACCGGTAACCGGAATGGCCATGCTGATAAAGAACGCAAAGCGCCAAGGGTTATAAGCGTGCAGCTGCGAGCCACTAAAATCTAACTTGCCTTGGTTTGAATACCAAGATTGCCAAAGTTCTGGGTGAAGCATCTGCGTGGTTAAGCTGTGCATAATAAAGCCAACCACTAACATCAGCGCCATGCTCACAATCAATGACCAACGCGATTTTGGCTGAGCCGTTTTGTCTTCCCGTTTATAGTTTTGAAAGTAAAAGTAGTACATTGCCCAATAGGCGAGAATCAGCAAAATAATAAACGAGATGACCCAATCGGCAGAAAGTACGTTAGAGGTGTACCACTGCGGATCATAGACGACTTGCACAAACAGTAAGGGTGCTACGCCGATAACAATCGCCACAGAGACAGAAACCTTGGCGACATCAATCATCGCTGCCCCTAAACGGCGCCATAAAGGGTGGTTGTTATAAGCCGCATACAGCGCCACCAGAGAGGTACCTAAAAGCAGTTGTACAAATAAAATGTGCATTGCAAAGGTTAGAACCCCTAAAGCCACAAAGATAATGGGATAAGTTGGCAAGCCGGCCGGATTACGCAGCGCGTACATCATGTCGGTGACTTGTGCAATTTGTTGAGCATCCATTATTTGCCCTCCATTTCAATCGCGGCAATCTTGTCTTGCGCATTTTTCTCGACAAGGGCGCGCTCACGTTGTTCAATTTCCAAATCAATCGCTGCAGTTACGGCCGGTTGCCCACCCTTATTGTTGAGCACAAGGTAGGCTGCGAGTGCCTCGGCTTCGTCATCACGCATTGGCATTTTCGGCATATAGGCGATGTTACCGGTGGTGAGAACCCCTTTTACATAGTCGGCAACCCGTTCTTGAGTGACGCCTTCAGGGAAATAGCGATGCAGGGGGCGAATGCCGGTTTCACTGGGTGAGTGGCAGTTAGAGCAGTAGGTCATTGCAATGAATTCACCCGCTTGAATCTGGTTGCCGTTGTTAAGTTCGCGCAGATGATCTGGCGTGAAAGGGTGAGCCTGTAAAATGCCAACCTTTTCAATAATCGGCAATTGAGATTCAATCCCCATGCCAGGAACATCACGGCCAATCACTTGGTTTGAGTACACATACTGACCGGCAACCCAAGGTTTACGCATTGATTCACGCGCGGTTTCTTCTGGCCATAAGCCGGCAACCAGAATGGTAACGGCCATAAACCCAGCAAAACCCTGAACCAAGGTCTGCGGACGCAGCATGGTGATAATAAAGTAAGCTAGGGTACCGGCTAAAACGGCAATGATGCTGGTTTGAAAATATTCAGGAAGACGATTTTCCATGACCAACAGGGCCTGGTCCGGTACTGAGGTCAAGTACCACTGGAACATGGCCGCGCCGGTTAAGGTGGCGATAATCCCAAGCCAACCCAGTTTGCGTGTCATCTCTTTCTTAAAAGCAGGATCTTTGATGGAAGCAACAACGATTCCACCAACCACCGCAGTCATGGTGAACATGAAGGCCATGCGCATACCGGTTTGAATAAAGGTATTCGTGCCGTAGAAGCCGTTAAGATAGCCGCCTTCTTCAAACCAAACTTCTTTGCCTGGCATCATCATAAACGACAAAATACCTACGATAATCACCATGGTTGCCAGTGAAGCTACCCCGAAAATCACCGAGATTTTCATATGCGTGCGTTTATCGACTCGGCCAACAAGGTAAACAATCATATAGACGCCGACCACCTCGATGACAAAGAACACCCATTCGGTTGCCCATTTCCAAACGAAGGAGTGAATAAGTGCACCAATGCCGTTCGGGCTGGCCACTGTGGTTGAATACCAGATGCCAGGGCCAGTAATTGAGCCGGCTACGTAGGTAAACACCATTAAAAACAGACCGTATTTTTTAATGAAATCAAGAAGATCATCACGATCTTCTCGATAAGCTTTATGCGACAAATAGGCAAAAAGTAAGGCTGCGCCCACCGAGGTATGGGAGGCCAGTACGTGGAAGGTTGCAATTAATGCAACCACCCAGCCGGAGCCAACCGTTGGCTCATACCAAGTTGGGTAGAGGCTAATCAAGTCCATGAATATTTTCCTTGAATCAAAGTTTCACAATTCTGTGCCGAATGCACGATTGACATGCGTATTGTAAAAGTGAATGGGCAAAAGGTTAAAACTAAAAAGTTTTATTAATGGGTATATAAAATAATTTATAGTTTAGGGGTCAAGAGCGATTGTGCACTGACCTACGTACTTTTCCGCTTAAAGTGTAGTGTTTTATTGAGGGAAGACAAGCGAAGGAAGATGAAACAAAATGAAGAATGGGTGAAAGATGAAGTAAAGCTGCGCAAAGTCAAAAAAGTGCGTCGAAAATGAATAGACCATGACCAAGTAGCTTAAGAAGAAAATAAGGTTGCCCACATCGAGTTCCCACTTTTTGGGAGCTCGATAAGGATTTGTTAAATGTGCGATTGGCTGAATTAAAAGGAAAACGTTTTTTTAGGTTGGCTGTTTGTGAGGTATTTTAAATCGGTCTCAAAGAGCGATTCGCAACTGAATTGGGTTTCGGTGACACGGGTAATCAGTTGCGCGCTCATGGCGGGGGAGCGACCGCACACCAAAATGAGACGTCCGCCCACACGCAGTTTTTGTTGAAAGGCCTGTGGTACTTCGGCCACTGCACCGGTTAGGATAATTGCGTCGTAGGTTTTGCCATCGTCCCAATCTTGGCTAGCATCCCCTAGGTGAAAGGTAATATTGTCAAAGGCTTGCAGGCGTGATTTGGCTTTATCTTGCAGACTGCGGTGTAATTCAATCGTGGTGATTTCTTGGGCCATTGAAGCCAGCAATGCGGTCATATAACCGCTGCCGGTACCCACTTCTAGAACGTGATCGGTTTCTGTTAGAGCCAACGCTTGCAGCAGTTTGCCTTCAATTTTGGGCGCCATCATCGCTTCACCTTCACCTATTGGTAGCTCAATGTCACTGTAGGCCAGAGCTTGCTGCGCTTCACACACAAACAAATGGCGCGGCGTGTCCATCAACAGATCAAGAATTTTAGGGTCCAAAACATCCCATGGACGGATTTGCTGTTCAACCATAAAAAAACGGGCTTGATCAAAGTTCATTCGGTATCCTTTGCGAGAAAAGCGGCCAGGGTCATAAAGACTTATGCACTGTCATAAAATTTAACCGAGCGATTATAGCGAATAATTCTTGGGGAATGAATCATTCAATTTTTTACCAATGACAATTTTTGATGGATTAAGGAGTCGATGTATGACATTCCGTCCAGCGACAGTGGGGTGTTTGCCGGAAAGTTTTCGCCACCATCCGGATTTCTGGCGCGTCCGTTCGGCGAGGCTGCGGCCAAGTTTCTTTCAAGACAGCACGCATCAAATATGGTATTTGACCGGAGAACAGCAGGAACAGAGTGTGCTGAAAGTGTGCGACTATTCACAGGTGGCTCAGAATCGGTTTTGGATGCGGATGCAGCAATGGTTTGCGGCGGATCTCCGCGAGAGCTATCCATGGCAAGCTCAGTTATTTGATTTTTTTGCCGAACACAGTACTTTTGCGATTCCGTGCTTGTTGGCCAGTTTTGCGCCCTCAGAACTCTCGTCGCAAGACTTCGCTTGGTTGTGGGTTGAAGCGATTGAGGGGCAAGACCTCTGTGCGGATGCTATTTTGCCACGACATTGCCACATTTTAGGTCAGCATCTGCAGCGTATGCACGCCTTGAGTTTCAAGCCGGATGCCTTTGGGGAACCTATCCAAGCACTTGCCAAGGCGTTAGCCGGTCAGGTAGCACCGAACATGACGTTTACACAGAAAATGGCGGATTTTTTAGAGAAAGACACATCGGGCCGTAGCTTTGCATCGACCTATCCACAAGATTTTCAGGAAATCAAGCAAGCGTTGTTGCAATGGCAGCCTCAGCAATGGGTGCCAATGCTCATGGATTTTCGGTGGGATCAATGCCGAGAAGACTCCGCTGGACAACTCTATTTGCTGGATTTGGAGGCGGCGATTGTTGCACCGATTGAATTTGATTGGTTGTTAATGGAGGTGCTGTTGACCCCAAGCCAATGGCAGCAGGTGGTTTCGGCTTATGCGCAACCCTTACCGAGTTTAAGGGCTTCTCGAACCCTTGCCAGGGCGGTGTTTTATCACCTTGAGTTGCTTGGCCCCAAGTCTTGGGATTGGTGGCGCGCTTTGGCACACTATGCCCCATAGAAAGGGCCTTATGAAAACGCGCTCGATTGCGATTAGTGAGTCAGGTGTTTACGCCAACGACGATAGCCGTACCAAGCTAATACTAGATAAAGACTAAACATAAGCAGGGTGGGGTAGAAGCCGCTATGCCAATAGAGAACAATCGCAAACGAATCAATCACAATCCAATAGAGCCAGTTTTCTAACACTTTACGTGCCATCAAAAACGTGTTCATTACCGAAAAAACGGTAACTGCAGCATCTAAATACGGCAGTTGGCTTTGAGCCTGGTTTTGCAAAAACCAGCCGATGCTCAAACTCAGCAGAAAGCCAATAGTGATAAATCCCAGATGAAAGCCTAAGGGTTTACGGTGAATCTGTACACCCTGTATCGGGTTGATCTGCTGGGTGGTAGGGGTCGATTGTTGCCATAGCCAAAAACCATACACGGCCATTAGCAGGTAATAAGCATTCAGCAAGGCCTGCATCGGCAGTTGTTCTTGCCAAAACAGCAGGGTGTAAATAAGGGTACTGACAAACGCACTGGGCCAGGCCCATTTGCTTTGCTTGGCCGCGAGTAGGACATAGGCAATTCCGAGAGCCACGGCCAGCCACTCCCATGGCGATTGCCCCACTGCTATTTGTAGAAACGCGATTAATTCCGACATTCAGCGTTATTCACAAGCACGAATATTGGCTTTTTGCCGATCAGTGCCCAGAAGTTTTAGCACAAACACGGTTTGAGGCAGCGTTTGAAGGGCCTTTAGCATTTCACGGTTGAGTAGCGCCATAACGGGGGCGTAATTACCATAAATATGCGTGCTCATGCTGTTGCGTTCAATCTGCACGCTTGGTTCTTTTTCCAGGGCGGCAATAAACTCAATAATCGGCTGACAATAGTCTTCATGTAATGGATACATACTGATATCAACGGAAACTTTCATGTTTTTTTCCTTTTTTATCTTTCTTATATTTTTGATCTTGGTTTGAGGTCAAGTTTCTGTTTAAGCGTCTAGGCAAAAGGCACCGAGTGTATTTCGATGCCAATCGGCAAAGCCCTATGAGCCGAGCGGGGATGGGTGCTCGATTTTACGGGCGCGGAGCACAATAAAAGTGCCGCACTCGTGTCCGGGTAAAATCACTTGGCTTGAATAACCGCTGGAAGGCGGAAGTACAGTTTGTACGCTCTGTTCCGGCGACCAGCCGGCTTGTTTCATAAACTCGACAATTTGCGCATAGTGGTAGAAGGTCGCATCACAATAGAACGGACTTTGTGCTTTATGTTTTTCGTATTGCTGGCCGAGTTCCGAATCGCGTTCTAAAAACGCAACTAACAAATATCCCCCTTGCCGAGTGACTCGTGCCGCTTCTCGATAGGCCTTAAGGGGATCATCCAAAAAGCAGGTTGAGGTAATAAAAGTTGTAAAGTCAAAGCTTTGCTCGGCAAAGGGCAGAGCTTCTGCAACGCCATCGACTAGAGTTAGACCGCGCATTTGCTGCGCTCTTTGACGCATGGCCGCAGCCGGTTCTATTCCCGTGTCGATTTTGAGCGGTTGCGTAAAACGGCCGCTGCCGGCACCGATTTCCAGCCCTTTACCGTCAGGCAGCAGTTGTTGAATGGCTGCGATTTCGGCTTGATAAAGCTCAGGGTTTTCATCAAACCATTGATCATAGTCGGCACTGTGCTGTTCATAACCGGTTGTTTTTGGCATGAGTTGACTCCTTTAATGGCACGCAGCAGAAAGTTTGAGTACAAAAACACTGTGCGGTAACACACTTAGGCTCTGGGCGATTTCTCGCTCCAAAAGCGCCATCAGTTGAGCATAGTCGCCGTGTAAGCTTGTGCTCATGCTGTTTTGGCTCACGCGTATTTCGGGATCGCCTTGTAAACGGCGAATAAAGTCGGTAATTGGCGCTTTATAGTCCTCTTGCAGAGGGTAAAAGCTGATGTCTATTGAAACTTGCATTGAGTCCTCGTTAAAAGTATAGGCGGGCGGTTACACCAAGTTGACGCGGGTCCCCTAGGCGCAAGTATTTCTGTTCGCCATCCCCATCGTAGTGATCAAAAAAGTAACCGCGGGTTGCATAGCGTTCATCGGTTAGGTTTCGGCCCCAGAGATAGATTTCGTAATCAGCGGTCTCATAACCAATCCGTGCATTTAATAATTGGTAAGCATCAGATTGTTGATTATGTACATTATCAAAGTAAAAGCTGTCCAGTGCGGTGAGATCGGCTTGCGCGTAAAACCCTTGATGATGACGGTATTTAGCACCAAAGTTGGCTTGGTAATTGGGGGCATGGGCTTGTTCTCGGCCGGCGATAACATAAGCTTGCGTGTCACTGCCTTCGACTTTGGTTTGAATTAAGCCCAGTGCTCCGTATAGGTTCCAACTCGGCGAAAGTGTCCAATCGAAACGGCCTTCAAAGCCATAGTTTTGGGCGGCGGCAAAGTTTTCGGTGTAGAAAGTGTATAAGCCATTCACTACCGTGTAGCCGTCAAATTGCGGTTGATGGCGATCCATATAAAAGAGTGTCCACTCGGTTTTTAAGCCAAGTTCGGTAAAGTCGGATTTTAAGCCTACTTCATAGTTGTAAAGGGTTTCGCTTTCAAAGCGAAGTTGTTCGGTATTGACTAAGTCTGCATTAAATCCGCCGGCTTTAAAGCCACGAGTGACTGAAGTGTAAGCACTGTGCGTGCGGTTATAGCGATAGGCGTAGCTGAGGCTGGCGCCCAGGAGATTTTCATTTGGCGAGAAGCGATCGCTGCCATTGTTGAAATCGCTGCTTTGATGTTCAAGACGCAAACTGGCAGAAACGGTCGTTTTTGGATTGAGGTGATAGTCTAACTGTCCAAATGTTGCCAGTTTTTTTAAGCGATAGTCGGTGGCAACATAATTTTGGTTGGTTTCATCCAGATGCGAGCCGTACAAACCGAATGCCCAGTCGGTATGACCAAGCAGAGGGGTTTTTGAAACCCAGCGTAGCTCTTGCGTTGCGGCGTAACGTTCTTTCAGGTTTTGGTAATCGCCATAGTCGCCAACGGTTTCAATCCAGTTCATGTCATAACTGTATTCCATATTCGATTTTGACAGAGCTGTGCTACTGGTAAAAATGGCATTGGGAAGATGTTCTGAAGTGACTTTAAGTGCCAAAGCATTGGATTTTTGGCTGTCTTTTCCCGGATTGTCCGACCGAGTTGTATAGGTATTCTCGCGAGACCACGCATCGTAGTTATTATCTAGATTGCTATGCAGCAAGGTCAGATCGACTTGGCTTTGCGCATCCGGGAACAGACGTAGCTTGGCTTTGGCGGTGAGCTCATCTCGGCCATTGGTATCGGTACGATTAAGAGTGCGATTATTTCGGAATCCATCGCTTTGATGGCTGAACACAGAGATGCGATAGAGTGCGCTGCTGTCATCACTGCTAATCGGTCCACTGTGCACCAGGCCGAGTTCGGTTAGCTGGTCTCCGCCTCGCGTTGCTTCCACCATGCCTTCGGCTTCGGCGGACGGTTCATTGCCCTGAATGTTGATTAAGCCACCAATCGCACTTTGTCCATAGCGCACATTTTGTGGGCCACGTAAGACTTCGACCTGTTTAACGTCAAACAGATTGGCCGCCATGCCAATCCCGCTAAAGTCGATGCCGTCTAGAGCAAAGCCGATGCTGGAATTGGGCGCGCCGGTGTATTCATCGCGCTCGCCAAGGCCGCGAATTTGCAGGTAACGAGCACGAGAACTTTGGCCGGAAAAATTGACATTGGGTATTTTTAGCAGCAGATCGTCAAAGTGGGTTGCCCCTTGATCCTGGAGTTCGGCTTGCGTTTGGACAACAACACTGGCCGCTAAATCTTGCACATCGGCATTACGTAAATCGGCGCTAACAGTAATGGGTTCTAGCGTCTCGGCAGCATAAGCGGGTACGGATAAAGCGGCGCTGAGTGCGCTCAAGAGTAAGGCGTTGTTTCGATGGAGATGCATGGTTTTCCTCAGGCATTAAGACTGGCAAAAGACCGAGTCTCAGCGTGAAAAAACCGATTTACGCTTTGCTCGCCCTCCCTACGCCAGTATGATCTGGATCAGGTGCAAAGGGTTTTTCTCAGATAGCATTGAGAAATCTCAGGCCAAATTGGCCACCCCTAGGCAGATGTTTGTTAGATGATTTACATTAATTAGATGATAATCTTTTTTCGTTAGGCGCTGATTTTACTCCGAATCATGCCAGAATTAAATGTTCTTATCCCTGATAACGCTTTATCAACCGAGGTGTCTTTTGTCCGAAGCCAGTGTTTCTAAAGAAATTGTCGATCGCCTTGCTCAACTGGGTGATTTGCCCCATGTTCCGGAAGCCTTGTTGAAACTTGAGCAGTTACTCAGCGAAGATTCGCAGGCAGAGATTGGCGATATTGTGAATCTGATTGCCATGGATTCCCGTCTGACGGCAGGCATTATTTTTATGGCCAATACCGTCAAATATTCGCTAGGTGCCAAGGTAACTGAACTGTTTGAAGCGGTGATTCGGATTGGCTTGCATGATGTTCGAATGCTTGCCTATGCCATAAGTTATCAGCATTCATTCAAGCGTAAGCCGCCTTTTAGTGAGGAGCGGTTTATGCAGCAATCAATGCTGTGTGCTTTGATTGCCAACCATTTGGCTCAGGCGGCCAATTTAAAAAGCGGAGAGGCTTTTCTCGCCGGTTTACTCAAAGATATTGGTATCTATTTGTTAGCGTTAGAGAGTCGAGAAAAGTATCTTGAGGTGTTGGAGAAAATTGACTTCAACATTTTAAAGTTACCCTTGGTCGAGAATCAATATTTTGGGACTTACCACGCTTTGATGAGTGCTCGTCTGCTGCAATTGTGGAATTTCTCTCAAGAGGTGATTATGGGCGTGGCTTACCATCACATTCCTGAAAAGCTGTCTGGTCCGTCGCAGGTTTATGCCTTTGTTACCTTTTTAAGTGAGCTGGGTGCCTTTAAGTTAGGGTTTGATAATGGGATTGGCGAAATTCCGCCCGAACATTGGCCAATGCTACAGGCTAAGACTGAACAAGCTTTACAGGCATTGGGTTTAGAGAGCGAGGCCTATGCGCGCATACTACAAAACGCACTGGCTGAATTTGAGCATTTGAATGTTCAATCCTATTCCGTGCAATAAGTGGGTGCCCAACTTTGATAGGGCGAGCCTATCTTCTTCATGCAAAATATCTTTTTTTGCCACGGCAGAAAATGCTAATATCTTACGTTTTCTTATTTCACGCATAAATTTCAAAAGAGATACTTCTTATGCCAATCATTACTTTACCCGATGGGTCCACCAAAGCCTTTGAACAGGCGGTTTCTGTGATGCAGGTTGCTCAAAGCATTGGTTCAGGTCTTGCTAAAGCCACGATTGCGGGGCGTGTAAACGGCCAGTTAAAAGATGCTTGTGACCTGATTACTCAAGATGCCAGCTTGGAGATTGTGACCCTGAAAGATGAAGACGGTGTGCATATTATGCGTCACTCTTGCGCGCACCTGCTTGGTCATGCGCTCAAGCAACTGTATCCCGATGTCAAAATGGCCATTGGTCCAGTGATCGAAAACGGTTTTTACTACGATATCGACATGGATTACAAGGTAACTCCTGATGATCTGCAAGTTATTGAAAAGCGTATGCAGGCGTTGGCAGCAACCAAATATCCAGTGGTTAAGAAAATGCTCTCACGCGAAGAGGCGATAGCGACTTTTAGCGAACGTGGCGAAACCTACAAATTGGAATTGATTCGTGACTTGCCGGGCGAAACCCAGTTTGGTTTCTACCATCATGAAGAGTATGTCGATATGTGCGTTGGTCCGCACGTACCCAATATGTCTTTTACCAAAGCCTTCAAATTGACGCATGTTGCAGGGGCTTACTGGCGCGGTAACTCCGAAAATAAAATGCTGCAACGTATCTACGGTGTGGCTTTTGCGACCGCGGATGATCTTAAAGATTATCTAAAAATGATGGAAGAAGCTGAAAAACGTGATCATCGTAAACTCGGCAAAGCACTGAGCCTCTTTCATGTCGATGAAATTGCTCCTGGAATGGCGTTCTGGCATCCAAAAGGGACTACGCTGTATCGCGTTGTTGAAGAGTATATGCGTGGTCAATTGGTGGCAAACAATTACGATGAAGTTCGCACGCCTTTCATTATGGATCGCAGTCTGTGGGAGAAATCCGGTCACTGGGATAAGTTCAAACACAATATGTTTACAACCGAAACCGACAACCGCGACTATGCCGTCAAGCCAATGAACTGCCCAGGTCACATTCAAGTTTATAACCAGCATTTGCACTCATATCGCGATCTACCGGTACGAATTGCCGAGTTCGGCACGGTTCATCGTAATGAGCCTTCTGGGACTTTGCACGGCTTGATGCGTGTGCGTTCTTTTACCCAGGATGATGCGCATATTTTTTGTACGCCTGAACAAATAAAGCAAGAGGTACAGGGCTGTATCGATCTGGTGTATGAGACTTACGCAGATTTTGGTTTTGATAAGATTGCCGTGAAGTTTTCAACTCGTCCGGAAATGCGTGTTGGCTCAGATGAGGTTTGGGACTTGGCCGAGCAGGCTTTAGAAGCAACTCTACAAGATGCCGGTTTAGATTATGCACTTCAGCCAGGTGAAGGTGCATTCTATGGCCCCAAAATTGAATTCCAACTCAAAGATTGCATTGGTCGCGTTTGGCAGTGCGGAACCATTCAGCTGGATTTCTCAATGACCCAGGCTGAGCGTTTGAATGCGGTTTATGTGGATTCAGATAATGAGAAAAAGCACCCAGTGATGATTCACCGTGCAATTTTAGGTTCGTTAGAACGTTTTGTTGGTATTTTGGTTGAACATTACGAAGGTAAATTCCCAACTTGGCTGGCACCGGTTCAGATTGTAATCGCCTCAATTTCCGAAGTTCACAATTCCTATGTTAGCGATTTTGCAAATAAATTGAAAAAACAGGGGTTTAGAGTCGAAACGGACTTGAGAAATGAAAAGGTTGGGTTTAAAATCCGCGAGCACACAATCCAGCGCGTTCCATACATCCTTGTGGTTGGGGATCAAGAGATGGAACAAGGCACCGTCAATGTACGTGCCCGCGGTGGAAATACCTTAGGATCATTTGATTTTGATCAGATGCTTAAGTTGTTGCAAGACGACGTTGCCAATTTAGGGCGAGTCGTTGAATCAGCCGACATTCAAAATAACTAACTGGAGGAATTTGCTATCGCAATTCGTAGAGGAGGCGGCCGTCCAAGACCGCAACAGCCTGAAGCACCTAAAGACCGTATTAATCGTGCCATCACCTCAAAAGAAGTGCGTCTGATTGACGCAGAGGGCGAACAGGCAGGCGTTGTTCCGATTCAACAAGCTTTAGAAATGGCTGCTTTGGCTGGTTTAGATTTAGTAGAAATTGCCGCCAAAGCCAATCCTCCAGTTTGCAAAATCATGGACTATGGCAAGTATCTGTATCAACAACAGAAAAAGCAGCATGAGGCCAAGAAAAACCAAAAGCAAGTTCAGGTTAAAGAAGTTAAATTTCGCCCAGGAACTGAGGAAGGGGATTATCAGGTCAAACTACGCAACCTGATAAAATTCTTAGAAAAAGGGGATCGCGTCAAGGTAACCATCTGGTTCCGCGGCCGTGAAATTACCCATAAGGAACTGGGATTGAAAGTGCTGGAGCGCGTTAAGGACGACATTCAAGAGGTGGGAGCCGTTGAACAGATGCCGAAAATGGAAGGCCGTCAAATGCAAATGATGGTTGCGCCAGCCAAAAAGAAATAAATGATTATTCGTTTGTTTCGCCCACAACAGCTGGGGTTTTGATTTATCAAATACTTCCGGTGCAGCTCCCTCAGTGCTGTTTGTTGTTTCCCGGTGGCCTCTTGTGAGGCCAATATAGAAATCAAGTCCGGTGCTTTTATCACTTGGACTTAAATGCGGAGTTTTATTTCATGCCTAAGATGAAATCTAACAGCAGCGCTCTTAAGCGCTTCAAAAAAACGGGCTCTGGCCGTTTTAAATGCAAACAAGCTCACCTACGTCACATTCTGACTAAGAAAACGACTAAGCGTAAACGTCAGCTTCGTACCGGAAGCATGATTCACGATCACGATGTGGCAATGGTTCGCCGCATGTTACCTTACGCTTAATCAGGAGTTTGAAAGATGGCAAGAGTTAAGAGAGGCGTCATTGCACGTCGTCGTCATAATAAAGTACTAAAAGCGGCCAAGGGTTACTATGGCATGCGCAGCACGGTTTTCCGTGTTGCTCGTCAAGCGGTGATCAAAGCCGGTCAATATGCATACCGTGACCGTCGTCAGCGTAAACGTCAGTTCCGTCGCTTGTGGATCGCGCGTATTAATGCCGCTGCTCGCATCAACGGTATGACCTACAGCCGCTTCATCAATGGTGTGGCGAAAGCAGGGATCCAAGTGGACCGTAAAGTTCTAGCGGACATCGCGGTACACGATAGCGTTGCATTTGCAGCGATTGCTGAAAAAGCCAAAGCGGCTCTTGTGTAAGCAGGTCGTTGCCGTGTAAACGGTATTCAAAATAGGGGGCTTAGGTCCCCTATTTTTTTCTTTTCATTTCTATCCACAAATTCGTTATAGAACCAGCGAGCATTTTTTTATAGCGAGGCTTAGGCTATAATCGCTTGTTTTATAACGAATTTTAAGCAAGCCTTGCATTTAAGTTGTGTAAGGTACTTTGTGCTATTTGCGGTTTTAGGACGGACACTATCATGCAACAAGAATTGCAAACGATCATCGCCGAAGCGAAGGCAGCGGTACAAGAGGTTCAAGATTTAGCCAAACTGGATGAATTGCGCGTTCAGTTTCTCGGCAAAAAAGGCTCCTTAACCGACATGATGAAAACCTTGGGCAAGCTTTCAGCGGAGGAACGTCCTAAAGCGGGCCAGATTATTAATGATGCCAAAGAGTTGGTTCAGAATCTTCTTAATGAAAAGAAGCGTCAGCTGGATGAAGCCAAATTGGCGGAAAAGTTGGCCCAGGAAAGCGTGGATATCACCTTGCCTGGTCGTGGAGTGGATTTGGGCAGTTTGCATCCGGTAACACGTACGCTTAACCGAATTGAAACGCTGTTTTCAAAAGCCGGTTTCAGCGTGGAAACCGGCCCCGAAATTGAAGACAACTGGCATAACTTTGAAGCGTTAAATATTCCAGAAACTCATCCCGCACGCGCGATGCACGATACCTTTTATATCAATCAAGAGACGGTTTTGCGTACACATACCTCTGGGGTGCAGATTCGCACGATGGAAAATCGTCAACCGCCCTTACGCATTATTGCTCCTGGACGCGTGTATCGTTGTGATTCCGACCAAACACATACCCCAATGTTTCATCAGGTTGAAGGCCTGATTGTTGAGAAAAATGCCAGCTTTGCTCAATTACGTAGCTTGCTGATTCAGTTTCTACGAGAGTTTTTTGAAGATACTGAACTGCAAGTGCGTTTCCGTCCTTCATATTTCCCGTTTACCGAGCCCTCGGCGGAGGTGGATATTTCCACAACGCTGTTCGGAGAAGGGCGTTGGCTTGAGGTTTTAGGGTGCGGGATGGTCCATCCGCAGGTGTTAAAAAACGTTGGCATTAACCCAGATGAGTACACCGGTTTAGCGTTTGGTCTTGGGGTCGAACGTCTGGCGATGCTGCGCTACAACGTCAAAGATCTCCGCCAGTTTTTTGAGAACGATTTGCGTTTCTTGAAACAATTTAACTAAGCAACCTGCATAAGCGAAAAACAAAGGCACCTAATAAAATGAAATTGAGTGAAAATTGGTTACGGCAATGGACCAACCCAGACTGGAATAGTAATGAATTGGCTGAAGCCTTCAGCTTGGCAGGTTTAGAAGTGGATTCGGTAGAGCCGGTTGCAGGCCGTTTTACGGACGTCGTCGTGGGTCATGTTTTATCGGTTGAGAAGCATCCGGATGCCGATAAACTGAATGTGACTCAGGTTGATGTGGGCGCGAGTGAGCCGTTACAAATTGTGTGTGGCGCAAAGAATGTGGTGGTCGGCATGAAGGCCTGTTGTGCTAAGGTTGGCGCGGTTTTACCAGGCGACTTTACCATCAAAAAAGCTAAGCTGCGCGGTGTTCCTTCTAACGGCATGCTGTGTTCCAGTAAAGAGCTTGGACTGCCAGACGATGGGGTTGACGGTTTATTGTTGTTGGCAGACGATGCCCCGATTGGGATGGATTTGCGCACCTATTTAGACTTGAACGATCACACAATTGAGGTCGATTTAACGCCCAACCGTGCTGATTGTTTCAGCGTTTTAGGCTTGGCGCGCGATCTACATGCGATCAGTGGTGCTCAATTCAATATTCCGTTTCAAGAAGCGGCCGTGATAACCGGTAACGCCTGCTCGATTTCGGTTGCCGTGCAAGATGAATCGGCTTGCCCAACCTATTTGGGTTGTCTAGTAAGTGATTACAATCCAAATGCCAAAACGCCACTTTGGATGCAACAACGCCTACAACGTTCCGGCGTTCGCCCATTAAGTTTGATAGTCGATATCACCAACTATGTTTTGTTGGAGTTGGGTCAGCCGATGCACGCCTTTGATGCCGACAAATTGCAGGGTAGTGTGCAAGTGCGTTATGCCAAGGCGGGCGAAATCCTACTGACGTTAGATGAAAAAACCGTCGTATTGAAAGCGGACACCCTGGTCATTGCTGACGATTCTGGTCCGATTGCCTTGGCGGGTGTGATGGGTGGTCTTGCCACTGCCGTGAGCGACAGTACCCGACGAGTGTTCTTTGAGTGTGCCCATTTTGCGCCGGCAGCGATTACCGGTAAAGCTCGTCAATATGGACTGCACACCGATTCTTCGATGCGTTTCGAGCGTGGTGTGGACCCGCTTCTGCCGTCGCGTGCTTTGAACCGGGCTTTGGCTTTGCTGCAAGAAATTGCGGGCGGTGAAGTCAGTCAAATTGTACGATGCCACAGCCCCGAATCGCTTCCAGAACGCTCCCCGCTTCTTTTGCAGCGCCGTTCCCTACTGGATAAGCTTGGGGTTCGCGTCGCCGATGCACAGGTTGAAGCGATTTTTACGCGCCTTGGGTTTACCTGGCAGGCCACGGATGAGGGCTGGCAAATGCAACCGCCGTCTTATCGATTTGATATGCAGATTGAGATGGATTTGGTTGAAGAAGTTGGCCGAATTTTCGGATATAACAATCTGCCTGAAGACCCGGTCATGGCACCGATTGCGTTGTGCGAGTTGCCTGAATCCGAGCAAGCGCTGATGGCATTAAAAAATGCTTTGGTCCAGCGCGGTTATAACGAAGTTGTGACCTACTCTTTTGTTGAGGAGAAAAAGCAGCAGGCTTTGGTTCCCGATTTGCCCCATGTTTTGTTGCAGAACCCCATTTCGGAAGAGATGAAGGCGATGCGTACGACACTGTTTCCAGGCTTATTGAACACGATTGCTTACAACCAGAATCGTCAACAACCACGAGTACGAATCTTTGAATCCGGCTTGGTGTTTTACCGCAATGACCAAGATCCAACCGGTGCAACCCAGGTTCCGATGATTGGGGGTGCCATTGTGGGGCCGGTTGCCGCTTCGGGTTGGGATGAGCAAAGCCGACAAGCGGATTTTTATGACCTAAAAGGTGATGTCGAAACCCTATTACGCATGAGCCACCAGCTTGGCAAAATTCGCTTTACGGTCTGTCAGCACCCAGCTTTGCATCCGGGACAATCTGCCGCTTTAATTCAGAATGGAAAAGAGGTTGGTTTAATCGGGCAATTACATCCACAATTGCTTAAAACCTACGGTGTTTCTGGGCAAATTTATTTATTCCAGATTCGTCAAGACGCTCTGATGACCATGGATATCCCCAGTGCGCAGGCCATTTCTAAATACCCAGAAGTGCAGCGTGACTTGGCTTTTGTTTTAGATCAGGCGATCCCGGTTCAAGCATTATTGGATGCGATTGCTATTCCATCGCCCATTTTGCGCTCGGTGGACATTTTCGATGTTTATCGTGGGCAAGGCATTGCTCCAGATCAGAAAAGTGTCGCCTTAACCTTGAAACTGCAACATCAAGAACGCACTTTAGAAGACGCCGAAGTTGAAACGTTGGTTGAACAGATTCTTCAAGCCGCTAAGACGGCGGTGAATGCAGTTTTACGTTAATTTAAGTACAGAAATAAAATAGGAAGTTCGCAACATGACCGCTAACACAGAGTCTGTGAATGCAGATGAAGGCTTTACGCTGACCAAAGCGCACATTGCGCAACAGCTTTCTGATACCTTTGGTTTCAATAAGCGCGAATCCAAAGAGTTGGTTGAGCAATTTTATGAAGAAATTAGCGATATTCTCAGTTCCGGCGAGCAAATCAAACTTTCCGGTTTTGGTAATTTTGAATTGCGTGATAAATCCTCCCGCCCTGGACGCAATCCACGCACCGGTGAAGATGTTCCTATTTCCGCGCGAAGAGTGGTAACATTTAAACCCGGTCAAAAATTACGCGCACAGATAGATACCTTCAATGGCGGCAACTAATACCCATCGTTTAGATCCGAAGTCCATTCCGGTCAAAAAATACCTCACTATTGGTGAGGTATCACGTTGCACCGGCATTAAAGATCATGTTCTGCGTTATTGGGAGCAGCATTTCGATCAACTTACGCCCAGTAAACGCAGCGGTCGGCGTTACTACCAGCGTGCCGATGTGCTACTGATTATCGAAATCAACCGCTTACTCAATGAAGAAGGCTTAACGATTGCCGGGGCACAAAATCGGTTGCAAAAAAACAGCAAAAGCCCGGCCAGTCATCTTGAGGTTCCCGTCTCTCCACTAGAATCTCGCTCTGCAAACCTAACGCTCTCTGAGTTGCAACAAGCCCAACAACTAAGCCAACAGGTTCTTGAACAACTGGAACAGTTTGCTCAGCATTTGCAGCAAACTTACCCCTAAACGTTTTTAAAAGAAAGCAACGGCGTTAAAACTGTGGTTTTTTAAGAAAAAGCGCAAATCGCTATTTTCAATTTGAATTTTTTACTTATAATAGCGGCTCATTAAAATCGGGATGTAGCGCAGTCTGGTAGCGCACCACGCTGGGGGTGTGGTGGTCGCAGGTTCAAATCCTGTCATCCCGACCAATTCCCCATTTTTTGCGGTTTCTGTCCGCATCGTTTTTTTTCTACTCTTCTTTTCTTTAGATACGACTATTTGGTGGTGGTTTTCTCTATCCAGGTGGTAGCCTTTGAGCAACCCAATCATCTTTTGCCAATCATCTTTTTGTGCCGATGTTTCTGGTTCTTTTCGATTAGATTTAGTTTTATGCAATAAGACAGCGGTTTTTTTTGACTGTTAAAGAACAGCGAAAATCGTTAGAAAAAGCCGTGTTGATGGCGGCCCGCCTGTAAACAGGCGGGAGTTTTCAATTCAGAAGAAAACAGCAGAGAGGGGTATTAAAGACAAAATCGTGTGGTTAAGGTGCCTTCAGCACTTAACGAAGTGCGAAATGCTTAAGCAGCGATCGCATAGGTGGTTCCAGTGTGTTTGCACTTCACCACCAGTTGGGTTTGCAAATCCACATTCAATAAGTTAGTGGGCTGCAATCTGAGCTCTCCACCGGCTTTTTCTAAAGCGTTTTGCAGTTTTCGCGCGCCCGGTAATTCAATAAAACCGGCATGAATTTGATCAATTAGGTTGAAATCGGCAAGGTTTTGCTGGGTAATTTTCATCAGAAAGACTCTCTTAATCACAGATCCACTTTGGCCTCTGTTTCATCGTGGCCAAGAATTATAGCCAGCCTTCATAAAAAATTCATCTAGTGCTTTTACTTAGTCTTATGGGGATGGGCACTGAGCCATTTTAGGTGATTAGGATTTTAAATGTCGTTTGAGTTGATTGGCGCTCATGCGAAGAAACGGTTTTTGAGATAACCAACCAACGCTTAATAAAATCAGCAAGCTGATGGCCAAGGTTGACCCCCAGAGCATAGGTGAAAAATGCGGTGCGGAGTCTAATAGTTGATAGGCTATCAGAATGCTGACCAATTGAGCAAAACTGGCCGCTAAGATTCCCGCTAAAAGTCCAATTAAGGCAAACTCAGTTAGACCAATCCAGCGAATTTGGCGGCTGCTTGCTCCCAGGGTGCGCAGCAAAAGCCAAGTTTGAATACGCGATTCTTGACTGGCCAGCGTGGCGCTGAACAAGACTGCAATACTGGCTGCGAGGGTAAATACGAACAAAGCGCTGACTGCACCACTGGCTTGATCCATAATCTGGCGAATTTGTTGAATGATTTGTTCAACATCCACGAGCAGCACGCCAGGGGCTTCTTGAGCCAGTTGCTGTGTCAGCGCATTGCGCTGCACTGCCGATGATTGATAAAAACTGCTGATGTAACTGATTGGCAGGGATTGAGTTGAATCAGGTTCGACAATAAAAAAGAAGTTGAGTTCAAAGCTTTGCCATTGCACTTGGCGCAGAGAACGAACCTGATATTGACGGGTTTGCCCAGCAAAATCAAATAGCAGTTGATCACCGAGCTGAAGACCGAACAAGGCAGCGATATCAGCCTCGACAGAGACCCCGAGTCCCTGATAATCCTCCACGGGAAGCTGTGCTAGGATGCGATTATGTTCGGGCAATTGTGCCAGTACAGCAATATTCGCTTCGCGTTGTAACAACCGTTGCGCTCTCGCTTCGGTAAAGTCTTCGGCCAACAGAGGTTGTTGGTTGCGTTCAATTAAGCGTCCGCGCGCCATCGGCACCATGGCCGTGACAATTTTCTGAGATTGCAGCAGGTTCTGCACGGAATCCTGTTGATCAGGCTGGACATTTAAAATAAAAGTATTGGGTGCCTGCGATGGCAAGCTGTTTTGCCAAGCTTGTAATAAATCTTGACGAACAAAGGTCATCAGCATCAAGACAAACAACACGAGACCAATTGAAATCAGTTGAATTTTAATCAACGGCGATTGCTTTAAAATCCCGGCAATGCTGATTTTGAGCCAGCCACGACTTGAAGGGTGAACGCTTTTTAAAAGGCGTAGTAGTGCAGCGGCACTGCTGTAGAAAACCAGACTTAAGAGCAAACCCAGCAGCAAAATCCAACCCAAATAATGCCATTGCACTATCAACGATAACATCAAGAGCATGAGCGCAAAGGAAATCAGCCAATGATAAAAAGGCACTTTATTTTGCAGATTTTTTAGCACTTGTAAGGGCGTGGTGGCCATGGCTTCTTGGAACGCCTGCCAAGCGAAACTCCATAACACGAGCAAGCCGCTTAAGAGTCCAAGACTCATTGGCAGCAAGAAACCTGCAGAAACAAACGGCGAAAACTGCTGTTCCAACCAAGGGTTAAGGAGTTGAATCACCAACCAACCCAACACAACGCCCAAACCGCTGCCGCTTAAACCAATCCAAAAAAATTGCCACGCAAACAAGCGGCGTAGCGCACGATCTTGACCGCCAAAGGCGCGCAGCAAGGCGAGCGTACTGTGCCAACGCTGGAGATAAAAACGACTGGCAATCAGAATACTTAAACCGGCCACAAATACCGCAGAGAGGGCTGCCAAGTCTAAAAAGAGCCAAGCTCGGTCAAGGGTTTTTCCCAAATCTTCGGAAGGGGCGTGCGCTGAAATGACCTCAACAAAATTTGGGGCGTCGCGCTTAAGGGTTTCTCTAAAACGTTGAAGCGCGCTTGGATCTCCGGCCACCGCGAGTTCGTAAGTGATGCGACTGCCAGGTCCGAGCAATTGGGTAGCCGCAAAGTCGCTGAGCAGCATCGTGATTTGTGGGGCAAATTGGCTCATTGGATTGAGCAGGCTGCTGGGTTGAATGCTGCCGATTACCTTCAGTTGACTAGCGCCAAGCAGCAATTCACCGCCGGCCTCAAGCTTCAATTGCTCGATTAATTTGGGTTCAATCCAAACCTGATCTGCTCCGAGGGGCTGCCAAGGAAGTTCTGGACTGGGTTGAATTTGACCTCGCAGAGGTTCGGCTTGTTCAACGGCACGTAAGTTCACCAATTGAAAATTCGTGTCAAACTTTGGATTCAACGCCATAGTAACGGTGTTCAAGCTGTTTTGCGTTTGCAGTCCCAGCGTTTGCGCTAAGGATTGCCAGCGGGGTTCTAAAGGGCGGCTGGATCGCAAAATCAAATCGGCCCCCAAATTCTGAGCGGCCTTGTCCAGCATGCTTTGTTTCATGCTTTGGCCCAAGTAGCTGATGCTGGTAACACTGAGACTGGCGATGATAATGGCGATAAAGAGCCATAACCAGTCGCCTTGTTTTAGGCTGCGAAAAAACCACCGCCAAGCGGTAAGACTTTCGCGTGCTTTACGATACATGCCCCGACCCTAACGTTGGTGTTTGCTTCAGGGGTTGCAGGCGACCTTGTTGCAATTGCAAAACTTGATCGCAAGCGTGCGCGTAGTGCATATCGTGGGTGACAAGAATCAGGCTGGTCTTTTGGGTTTGCTGTAATTCAAACAGTAGAGCCTGAATTTGGTGTGCGGTCTGCTCGTCAAGGTTGCCTGTGGGTTCATCGGCAAAGAGCACCTTGGGCGCGGTGACAAAAGCGCGGGCAATGGCGACGCGCTGCTGTTCGCCTCCAGAGAGTTGGTTCGGGAGATGCTTTGCACGCTGATGTAAACCAACTTTGTCCAGTGCCGCTAAGGCTTTTTCTCGTGCCTGCTCAATTTGGAACAACTCTAGCGGTAGCAAGACATTTTCTAAAGCGGTCATGCTGGGCAGTAGTTGAAAGTTTTGAAAGACAAATCCGACTTGTTGAGCGCGTAATTTGGCACATTCGTCTTCGCTCAGTTGTGAGATTTCTTGGCCCAAGAGAAAAGCCCGCCCTTGTGTAGGCTTTTCCAAGCCGGCCATAATCGCCAACAAGGTCGATTTGCCCGAACCCGAGCGCCCAACAATCGCCACGCTTTGGCCTGGTTCAACGTGGAGTTGACAGTGCTCTAAAATTGACAGCGTCTGCCCATCATTGCGGACTTGATAGCCGATATTGTCGAGCTGGATAATGGGAGCCGATGAAGGTATTTGGGTCATAAAGGAGCGTTCCATGAATCGACAGCGAGTAGGGGCAGCGGTGAAAGATGAGGTATGGGCAGTGTTTTACGCCCTTTTTCTGGGTTTCACAACCCTTATTTATCCTATTTCACTCTTAGCGGAACCGCAACCGCTACCCATGATTGAGGCTGCACCACTTCAGGATACATCCACGCTTCTGGTGCTGGGTGACAGTTTAAGTGCCGCCTATGGCATTGAACGTGAAAAGGGGTGGGTGGCGCTTCTGCAAACGCGTTTCGCCCAACAGCCGCAGACCAAAAATTGGCAGTTGATTAACGCGAGCGTGAGTGGCGAAACCACTTTTGGGGGGCTGCAACGCTTGCCGGCTTTACTCAAACAACACCAGCCGGGGCTGTTGATTTTACAGCTTGGCGCGAATGATGCACTCAGGGGCCAGAACTTGATGCAAACCAAAGCGAATCTGGCGCGAATGATTGACTTGTGCGCAGCGCAAAGCACGCCTTGTCAAACCCTGTTGCTCGGTATTCGCCTGCCTAGCAACTACGGTCCTGTCTATTCACGGGTGTTAGAAAGTTTGTATCGAGATCTTGCCAAGCAGTACACGCTCAACTTCGATCCCTTCTTTTTAGAGCCCGTTGCCCTTAATCCTGACTTAATGCAAGCCGATGGCCTGCATCCCAATCAAAAGGCGCAACCGCAAATTTTAGAGCGCCTTTGGCCGCGCTTACAAATCTATTTTCCGCCGGGTTAAAAGTTAAGGGTGTTTGTCAGTTGGGGATAACCGTCAATGGCGGTTGTCCCCTTGGCGCTGGTTAAGGCCGCCTACCAAACGGCTAGGCGCTTTTAGGCAAGTAACTGTTTTTGGAAGCGAGGACGCACCGGTGCTGGAGCTTAATGGTGTGTGCTTGGATCCACCGGTGTTTCTTTTTGCGCTAAATAGTGTTTAAGCGCTTCAGATTTACTGCGGATATTAAAGGTTAAGCGTGCTACCTCGTCAAACAGTTTGGCAAAGTGAACCTGAATGCCTTCTTTAAGATAATCGGGTAACTCCTGGAAGTCCTTGCGATTATCTTCGGGCAGAATTAACTCTTTAATGCCGATACGCCGCGCTGCAATCACCTTCTCGCGAATACCGCCTACGGGAAGAACATGGCCGGTAAGGCTTAATTCGCCCGTCATGGCCATTGGGTTTTTTACCGGCTCGTTGCGCGCTAAAGACAGAAGGGCAGTTGCCATGGTAATGCCCGCACTGGGCCCGTCTTTTGGTGTGGCACCGTCAGGTACGTGCAAATGAACAAACGCTTTATCAAAGAACTCTGGATCGGCTTTGTATTTTTCCAAGTTCGCGCTAATAAAACTGTAGGCAATACCTGCCGACTCTTGCATCACCTCACCCAGTTGACCCGATAACTTAAAGCCCCGATTCTGGGTGTGCACACGGCTCGCTTCAATGGTTAAGGTTGCTCCGCCCATCGACGTCCAAGCCAAGCCGGTGACCGTACCGATTTGTTGGTTGATTTTTTCTGGATGAAAACGAGGTTGGCCGAGCATCTGCTCCAATTCATTGACATGGATTTTGGCTTCGTGAATTTCACCTGTTACAAATTTTAATGCCAGTTTTCGCACCAGTTTAGCCAGTTGCTTCTTCAGGTTGCGTACCCCGGATTCACGCGCATAACCTTCTATTACATGGCGAATTGCGGGCAGGGTGATTTGCACCTTGTCGCGATTTAACCCCGATTCCTGTAGCAATTGCGGCCAAAGGTGGTGTTTGGCAATCAGAATTTTTTCTTCAGTAATATAACCGGACAAGCGAATGACCTCCATGCGATCCAGCAAGGGAGCAGGAATCGTATCCAAGGTGTTGGCCGTACAGACAAATAAGGTTTTCGATAAGTCAAAACGCAGGTCCATGAAATGATCCATAAACTCGCTGTTCTGTTCTGGATCAAGAACTTCAAGTAGCGCTGAGGCCGGATCGCCGTGATAGGAAGCGCCAATCTTGTCGATTTCATCGAGCATAATCACGGGATTCGCGGTTTCACAATCTTTTAAGGCTTGAATAAATTTACCCGGCATCGCGCCTATATAAGTACGGCGGTGGCCTTTAATTTCAGCCTCATCGCGCATTCCACCAACGGAAAACCGATAAAATTTCCGGCCAAGCGCTTCGGCAATGGATTTTCCAATCGATGTTTTGCCGACACCAGGTGGCCCGACCAAACAGATAATGGAACCGGAAACTTCGCCTTTTAAAGCGCCCACGGCTAAAAACTCCAAAATGCGCTGCTTCACATCATCGAGACCATCGTGCTTTTTATCCAGAATTTTACGAGCGCGTTTTAAATCAAGATTGTCATCGCTGAGTTGGCCCCAGGGCAATTGGGTTAGCCAGTCTAACCAGTTACGCGCCACATTATATTCGGGTGATTGTGGGTCAAGAATGCTGAGCTTATTCAACTCTTCATCGGCTTTTTTTAAGGCCTCATCGGACAGCGCCAGTTTTTCGATACGCTCCTCAAAGCGATCGCGGTCGGCGGTCTGATCATCTTTGACAATCCCCAATTCTTTTTGAATCTCTTTTAACTGCTGGCGCAAGAAAAAGTCGCGTTGGTGTTCGTTTAAACTCTCTTCGACCCGCTCACGAATCGTAAACTGCAGCTTCGTAACTTCCTGTTCATGCTTGAGCAGCGCTAACACTTTTTCCAGTCGCTGTTCCAAATCCAGCGTTTCAAGAATGCTTTGCAACTTATCGTTCTCAGCCGTGGTCAGGCTGGCGGCAAAATCGGCCAAACGCGAAGGCTCGGTGGCGCTGTAACGATTTAGAAAATACCGCAACTCTTCACTGTACAGCGGATTGAGTGGCAACAGCTCGCGGAAAGCATTCATAATCGCCATACCATGGGCTTTGAGTACATCGTCGCTGCAGGTAATCACATCCTGTGGATAGCTAACCACCGCTCGATAGGGGGCTTGGCTCGACACCCAAAAATCAATTTTGAATCGACAAACGCCTTCCGCAACCAGTTGAATATAGTCCTCGCGCACTTTTGGATTACGAATTCGAATCAAGGTGCCGATTTGACTGAACTCCTCCGGTGGCGTCTTGTCGTGTTCATCGTGATCGACATACACCAGACCCAAGTATTGGCATTTATTCTGCATCAGTGCATCAAAGGTCTCTTGCCACATAGCGCGAGATAATAAAACCGGCAACTGTTGGCCTGGAAAAAAAGGCCGTTCTTTCACCGGTAAAAGAAAAATTTCGTGCGGATAGGTTAAGTCCGGTTTCGCTAACTCGCCAAATACGCGACGGCTGGCATTGTGTTCAACTTCTTCTTTTGCGTGAGTCAAAATTTCCAGCAGGTTTTCGGCAAGGTCGGGATGAATGGCCTGTGAATCATCGCCTTCGACCTCAATAATGACCGGCTCGCGTGCAGCGACAATCTCTCCCGTCTCGGCGGCCGGTAAGGCTGGCGAAATGTCGCCGGTTTCCAGCTGGGCGTTGGCTAAGGATTCCGGGGTGTCTAGTCGATCCTGTTTATCACTCATAGGGAGGGGCGTGCCTTCTGTTTTTAGGGTGGATGGGTTGAATGCTGCGCTTAGCAAACTTTACGGTATGATATGGGGCGCAAATTCGGCAATTCAAGTGAAACTCAAAGGAAATTGATGGAAACTTCAGTGGTTAAAATCGGCTTTGTTACCATTTCCGACCGCGCATCGCGGGGAGAATATGAAGATTTAGGGGGGCCAGCCATGCAAGCATGGATTCAATCAGCGTTACGCACTCCTTGGCAGGCTTGCGCGCGGGTGATTGAAGACGACCAAGCCCTGATTGAACGAACGTTGTGCGAACTGGCGGATCAACAAGGCTGTTGTTTGATTTTAACCACCGGCGGTACCGGTCCAGCCAAGCGGGATGTCACCCCGGAAGCGACCGCAGCCGTCTGTGACAAGATTTTAGACGGTTTTGCCGAACAAATGCGCGCCGTTTCACTGCGGTATGTGCCCACTGCGATTCTCTCTCGACAAATCGCCGGAATTCGCGGGGAAAGTTTGATTATTAATTTACCCGGTAAACCCTCGGCGATTGGCGAATGCCTCGAAGCGGTGTTTCCGGCAGTGCCTTATTGTATTGATTTAATCGATGGGCCCTATCTGCAAACTTACGATGATTTCATCTCGGCATTTCGCCCCAAGCACGCAATTAAAAAAGACTAAGGAGGCGATGGTGATGCAACTGAATTATGAATATGAGGGTTTAGAAACGCTTCTCGATTTTGTCCGCTGGGGTGGTTCTCTGTTTCGACAAGCCAATCTTTATTTTGGCCATGGTACCGATAATGCATTTGATGAGGCAAGGGTGCTGGCTTTTTATCGCCTGCATTTGCCGCCGCAAGTGCCGGACTCTTATTGGCATGCGCGTTTGACGCAGGCCGAAAAACAGCAGGTAACGGCGTTATTTCGTCAACGAATTGAAACACGTAAACCAGCGGCTTATCTGACAGGTGAAGCCTGGTTTGCCGGATTACGTTTTGTGGTTTCGGAAGCGACACTCGTTCCTCGTTCGCCGATTGCCGAGTTGATTGCCAATCGCTTTGAGCCTTGGGTTAATCCTGAGGCCGTCGGTCGGGTATTGGATTTATGCACGGGCAGCGGATGCATTGGGATTGCTTGCTTGCAGGCGTTTCCCAATGCCGAAGTCGATTTAGTCGATATTTCGCGAGAGGCATTAGACGTGGCGCAACAAAATGTTGCCCTGTATCAACTTGAAGAGGTGGCGCATCCCATTCACTCCGATTTGTTTCAGGCGCTCTCTGGTCGCAAATACGATTTGATTGTTTCCAACCCACCGTATGTGGATGAAATTGAGATGCAGCATCTGCCGGCTGAGTTTCGATGCGAACCGGCGCTTGGCTTAGCGGCGGGGGCGGATGGCTTGGATTTAGTCCGTGAAATTTTAGCCCAAGCGGCCGAGCATTTAACCGACCAAGGGGTGTTAGTCGTTGAAGTCGGTGTCTCCCAATTTTATTTGCAGCAAGCTTACCCAGATTTGCCTTTCTATTGGTTTGAGTTTGAGCAAGGCGGAGAAGGGGTTTTTGCGATTCAAAAATCAGAATTGGAACTCTTTGCGGCTGAAATTGCGGCGCAACGTCTTGTCTCGTGAAAGGCGCGGCATTCAATCTTAATTGGCACGTTAATCGCTTAATGAATCGCTTGAATGAATGACTTAATTTCAAAGACCGTTCAATCAGTGAGCGGGGGTTTTGTGGTTAAAAAGCGATAGGGGAAAAGGTCTATGCGTTTTGCAAGCAAGCGAATTCAGCAAGTCGCCTGCCATGCGGCACGGTTTGGTGTTTTGATATTCGGTGGCTTAGCTTTGACTGGCGCGCCGGTTTATGCTCAAGAGCCGCCATTGATTGATTTGGGCGCGGAGTTGGAACAGTTGCAGCAAAAGCCGGCTTCACCCTCTGGGCAAGCGGTTCAGAATCCGGCACCGCCCGAACCCGCTTCGCCGGAGAAACTCTCCAAGCCAGCCAAGGCGGCAACGAAACCCGTCGAAACGCCTCCACCGGATTGGGGTTACCAAGGTCAAAACGGTCCTCAAGCTTGGGGCCGTTTAGCGCCCGAATTTTCGCTGTGTGCCACAGGTAAAAATCAGTCACCGATTGATTTACGCGATGCCCGTGCAATCGGTACTCAAGGCCTGCCAAGCTTGGATATTTTTTATCGGGATGTCCCGCTGAAATTGCAGCATACCGGTAAAGGAGTCCAAGTGAATTATCCGATCGGCAGCGGTTTTATTCAGGTTGCCGGGCAACGTTATGAGTTGATGAGTTTGGCGTTACATACGCCAAGCGAGCATTATAAAGAGGGCTTTTCGTATCCGTTAGAAGTTCAAATTGAGCATCGCAACGGCGACGGTCAACGTGTGATGATTGCGGTTATTTTTCAAGAGGGGGCATTCAATCCACAACTGGATGTGTTGTTGGGTCCGCTGCCCAAAACGGCCGGCAAAGAGCTGTTCTTTCGTGGGTTAAGCTTGAATCCAGTGCAGTTTTTGCCAGGCAATACCGAGTTTTACCAGTATAACGGTTCTTTAACTCAGCCACCTTGTAGCGAAGGGGTCTATTGGATGGTGTTTAAGCAGCCGTTGGAGGCTTCGGCTGAGCAAATTCAGCGTTTAACCGAGGTGCTTGGCGACAATGCTCGGCCTCCTCAAGCCTTGAATGCCCGCCATTTGTTGAAGTCATGGTCGGAGTTGCCGTTGGAAAACCGGCCTTATGAGTTTTATTAGGGTCTGCGCAAGGGTAAATCTTAATAAAACGCAGAACTCGTTCCCTTATTTCCAGCGTGGTTTGATTGCGCTAAGGTGGGCGTTTCATCGTAGGGTGCGATAAATTCTTTGGGGATTTTCTTAGGGAGATGTGTGTCGAGCGTGATGCACACATAACGGCTCTGCGCGCGAAAAATAATCGTCTCATCCTCAAGTCGCTTAAACTCAAAGTAGCGCGTTCGCTGGCAGCAGCCTTCTCTTACGCCAATCCACGTTTTCAGCTCAAGGGTCTGCCCCAGATAGCCACTGGCCAAATAATGCATTTGGTGTTCTCGTACCGCAAAAATCCGGTTTAAGCGCTTTTGCAAAGCGGGTGAGATGCCCACCGCTTCTGCGTGTGCCCAAGCAAGGCGCTCCATCCATTCTAGATAACGTTTGTTGTTAACGTGTCCTAGAAAATCTAAATCGTCGGTTTGTATCAGATAGGTTTCAGCATAGGATTTCATGCGTTGTCTTAGACCTGTAAGCGTTTTATGACGGCAAAGATTGAACCATAAAAAGGCAGGCAATACGATTTTTTGCCGGTAAACGACTATCTGGATGGAGAGCTTGAGTGTCTTCATCGTTAATTTCCAGTAAAATACCGTTCAATTTTTACAATCTCAATTTGTGGTAAAGCTATGTCTGGAAATACGTTAGGTCAAAATTTTCGCGTCACTACCTTTGGCGAGAGTCATGGGATTGCCTTAGGGTGCATTGTGGATGGCTGCCCTCCAGGTTTGGCGTTGTGCGCGGCAGACATTCAAGCCGAGTTGGATCGTCGTAAACCCGGAACTTCAAAGCATTCGACTGCCCGACGTGAAGACGATGAAGTGCAAATCCTATCCGGTGTTTTTGAAGGTAAAACCACCGGAACGCCAATTGGCATGATGATTTACAACAAAGATCAGCGTTCGCAAGATTATTCAAAAGTGGCCGAAACTTTCCGTCCTGCCCATGCGGATTACACCTACACCCAAAAATACGGCTTTCGCGATTATCGTGGTGGCGGGCGTTCTTCGGCTCGTGAAACCGCCATGCGTGTGGCGGCAGGCGCCATCGCCAAAAAATACTTAAAAGACCGTCTAGGCGTTGAAGTCAAAGGCTACCTGTCGCAGCTTGGGCCGATTAAGGTAGAAAATGTCACTTGGCCGTTTGATAACGACAACACTTATTTTTGCCCTGACCCGCAAAAGAGCGAAGAAATTCGTCAATATATGGACGAATTGTTAAAACAAAAAAATTCGGTCGGTGCAAAGATTTCGATCATTGCTAAAAATGTTCCTGTTGGGCTGGGAGAGCCCGTATTTGATCGTTTGGATGCGGATTTGGCACACGCGTTGATGAGCATTAACGCGGTGAAAGGCGTTGAGATTGGTGATGGTTTTGCGGTTGCCGCTCAGCTTGGTACCGAGCATCGTGATGAGATGACTGCAGAAGGTTTTCAATCCAACCATGCTGGGGGGATTTTGGGAGGCATTTCGACTGGTCAAGACATTATCGCGCACATTGCGCTCAAACCGACCTCCTCCATTATGACCCCGGGTCGTTCAATCAATTCAGCGGGTGAAACAATTGAGATGGTGACCAAAGGGCGGCATGATCCTTGTGTTGGGATTCGCGCTACGCCGATTGCCGAAGCGCAAATGGCGATTGTACTGTTGGATCACTTTCTGCGTAATCGTGCTCAGAATGGCGATGTTCAGGCACCGATTGTCGATTTGGCCACAAAATATTTGGCGACAAAATCGGTCTGAAAAAGGGTAGAACAGGTTCCGATTTCGTCTCTGCGCAGCGCGAACGAAAAAACGTTTATCTCGTTCTAGTTTTTATGGGCAGGAAGCAAACGCTGTAAGATTTTCTTGCAGCGTTTTTTGTTTCAGCCATTCATGATGAGAGCAAAATGCAAAATTTGAGTCATCAAGATCAGTGTTCGTGCTGGCCTTTGTCGGTGCATTATTTTCTGTATTTCTCCCTGTTGGGGACGATTCTCCCGTATTTGGCACTTTATCTTCGCTCGCTGGATTTTTCACCGGCGCAAATTGGTGAGCTATTGGCCGTGTTTATGCTCACTAAAGTAGTAGCCCCAAATTTATGGGGATATTTTTCCGACCGGAGTGGTCGGCCGATTTTTTGGGTGCGGCTTGCGACCTTTTTGGCCTTGTTGTTTGCGCTTGGTTTTTTTCTTTGGCGCAGCTATTGGGGATTGTTTGCGGTGTTGTTGCTGTTTAGCTTTTTTTGGCACGCCAGTCTTCCGCAATTTGAGTCCTATACCTTTAAGCAACTGGGTTCAGCCAAGCATCGGTACGGCCAGATTCGGCTTTGGGGCTCGCTCGGGTTTATTGCTGCTGTTCTGTTATTTGGTTGGTTATTTGAACAGACCGGTGTTGCCTTGTTGCCGTGGGTCTTGAGTTTGCTGTTGCTGCTGGTGTGGGGCAGTAGCTTTTTGGTAAAAGATCAGCCGAATTTGCATACTCCATCCATTCATCGTGAACGGTTTTTAACGATTTTGCGTCGTCCAGAAGTGTTTGCGTTGCTGATAGCCAGTTTTTTGCTACAGGCTTCGCACGGTGTTTACTACAGTTTTTTCACCATTCAAATGACCGGTTTGGGGCTGAGTAAAACCTTAACGGCTTGGCTCTGGGCCTTGGGGGTCTTGGCCGAGATTGCCGTTTTTTGGTGGATGGCGCAGTTATTTATCCATTTTTCAGTACGAAAACTGATTTTACTGGCGGCGGCCCTGAGCGTGGTACGTTGGGCGATTACTGGGCAACTTGAAACCTCTTTGGCTTGGTTGGTTTTTGCACAAACCTTGCATGCGGCCAGTTTTGGTCTGTTTCATGCCGGTGCTATCCATTTAATTGACCGTTATTTTACCGGCGCACACCACGGCAAAGGACAGGCGTTGTTTGCCGCCTCCAGTCATGGTCTGGGAGGCGCCATCGGCATGTTGATAGCCGGCTACGCTTGGGCAGCAGGTGGGGCGAGTTTGAGTTATGCCTTAATGAGTGGATTGGCATTGCTGGCATTAGGCATTGCCTGGCGTTGGGTGAAAGAATAATTTGCGGGTCTTGGCAAAAACACGTTAAGGTAAGTGCGGCCATTTTAGGTCTGCGCTTTGGCGCTGAGTATTATCGTATTATTGGAGTGGAGCAATGACCCCTTTACAACAAGCTAAACAGATTTGTGCCTCAAATGGCCAAAATCTAACGCCAATTCGTGAGGCGGTTTTTTCCATCTTATTGCAGGGCGCTCAGCCAATGAGTGCCTATGAAATTTTAGATCGTTACCGACAAAATCAACCATCTGGCGCACAACCCCCAACCATTTATCGAGCCTTAGCTTTCTTGGAAGAAAATGGCCTGATTCATCGGATGGCCTCCACTCGGCAGTTTTTGGTTTGTGATCATCTTGGTGAACATCATGCCCATGATGTGACGCAGTTTTTTATCTGCGATGCGTGCGGTGCGGTGGAAGAATCGATTATTTCGCACGCTTTGTGGCATGAAATTACCGATCAAGCCGCCAAAATTCAGTTTCAGGTAAAGCAACCCAGTCTCGAAATTCATGGCGTGTGCCGCAACTGCCGAACCGGTGTCAACTGAACGGAAAGTAAGATCACTTTTGCTTAAGGTTTTAAGGCGATAGGGGCCTTGGATATTAAATAACGTTTTCTTATTTAATTGTGGTTGACTCTGGTTGAGTTGTAGTGTGTTATGTTATAGCATTTGCATGATTCAAGAGGGAAAAAGTTATGCCAGTCAATTCAACGCGTCTACCGGTAACGGTGCTGTCCGGTTTTTTAGGAGCGGGTAAAACCACTTTGCTTAATCATATTTTGAATAATCGTGAAAATTTGCGGGTTGCGGTCATTGTCAATGACATGAGCGAGGTGAATATCGACGCTGATTTGCTTAATAGCGAAGTGGAACTGAACCGCGCCGAAGAGAAGATGGTGGAGATGTCCAACGGCTGCATCTGCTGTACCTTACGCGAAGATTTATTGATTGAGGTTGGCAAGCTGGCAGAATCGGGGCGTTTTGATTATCTTCTGATTGAGTCAACCGGCATTTCCGAGCCCTTGCCCGTGGCGGAAACCTTTACCTTTACCTTTACCTTTGCCGATGAACAGGGGCGTTCTCTTTCTGATGTGGCGCGTTTAGATACGATGGTCACGGTCGTGGATGGCAAACATTTTTTACGCGATTTTTATCAAGCCCAACCTTTACAAGAGAGCGGTGAGCATTTAGGCGAAGAAGATCTGCGTTCTGTAGCCGATTTATTGATTCAACAGGTTGAGTTTGCCGATGTGCTGCTCATTTCTAAAACCGATTTAATGAATAAAGATGAGGTGAATACGCTTAAAGCAACCTTATTGACGCTCAATCCACAAGCCAAAATTTACCCGATGGAACAGGGGAAGATTGATTTGCACCAGGTGTTAAACACCGGCTTGTTTGATTTTGATCAGGCGCAACAAGCGCCAGGTTGGCTCAAAGAAATGCGCGGAGAGGCTATGCCAGAAACTGAAGAGTATGGCATTAGCAGTTTTGTGTTTCGGGCGCGCCGGCCTTTTCATCCCCAAAAATTTTGGGAGTTTTTGCATCAAGATTTACCGCAAGGCAAATTACTGCGTTCCAAAGGGTATTTTTGGTTAGCCTCACAGCCGCAAATGGCGGGGATTTGGCAACAAGCAGGTGGAATTGCCCATCACGGCTGGGCAGGCATGTTTTGGAAAGCCGTACCGGAAAGCCAATGGCCAAGTGATGCAGAATCGCGTGGATTGATTGCTAAGAAATGGGTCGAGCCCTTCGGTGATATGCGTCAGGAACTGGTTTTTATTGGTCAGGCGTTAGACAAAAAACAGATGATTCGCCAGCTTCATGCCTGCCTGCTGGAAGAAGATGAGCTTTATGCCGGTATGGCCTATTGGCAGAAAATGCACGATCCCTTTGCCGCTTAAAAAAAAGCGATAAATGTTATGTTATTACGTTTTATTTAATGTTATATTGTAACGCGTTTTTTTCCAGCTCTCTTTTAGTAGATACATAAGATGATTAATAGGTACACAAGATGATTTTTCACAATGCTCGGTTTTCCTTTGTTCCCAGCCAATTGGCGCTCATTTTAAGTTTCAGCACCTTACTCTTGAGTGGTTGTGGTGGGGGATCGGGTTCATCCCCACTACCTCCCGCGCAAGAACCGGCCGCCGAGCCACGCTTCTTGGGCTTACCGGCGGGCTTAACCTTGAGTATGGTGGATACGCACGGCCTGAAATATTACGCCTTCAATACCGACAGCGAAACCTTGACCGATTTAAATGCCTTGGCCGACGCCAGTTCAGATAGCGCCGTGCAAGCACTGCGCATCAGTGACGCGAGCCTTTTAGGGTCGTTTTTGCAATGGCCGGATTTTCGGGTGGTGAACGCAGTCGAAAAACTAGACGGAAAATATCTGTTGATGAAACCGGCTTATCAAGCCGGCACGGCGGTTATCGCCGGTACGGCCGACAATCCGGGCGACTTTACCCAGTTAACGCATTTTCATGATACGGAGCTGGCTGCGCACAGTGACGCCGAGTTTTATGGAGCGGATAGCTGTACTCAAGCCGACCAAGATGCTGGAACCTGTAGCGGAAAATATTATGGTATGCAGCGTTTAAATGCCTTTGTGGCCGAGCAAAACGAATTAGAAGCTGAGTTGGCTGGGGTCTTACCGCAAGACCAAACCCTGTGTCGTGCTTATGTTGACCCTTATCAGAAATTTGAGCTAGAACAGGCAACTGCCGAAGAGACTCACGCGCACGGTGATTTGATGCACTTTGCCTTGACCGAAAGCGGACGAATCTATTTTTACACCGAAGGCGAAAACGGGCTGCAAAGCGCTCAAGGTTTTGTCGCGCTGAATGGCCTAAGTTCAGAAAACCCGATTATGAATTGTGCTCGCACCGCCGTGAGCCGAGTTAGTGAAGAGGGCATTTTGGTCTTTGTGCCAGAAACTCAAAAATTGTATTTGGTCGATTCGCATGGCGGCGACTTCCACCAACATTCGCAATGGGATCTGGCAGATTTGCTGCCGCAAGGCGTTACGGTGGATCTGATGGCGATTCTCGGTGAAGGCAGTCACGAAGAACACGCACACGAATAAATAGGAAATCGAAACCGATTTTTTCACGATCAATGGAAACAGGCAGGGAAACCTGCCTTTGGTGCTTATGAAAAACACATTTTTACGGGTCTTGGTTGGGCCTTTTTTTGTGATTTGGACGCAAACTGTGGCTGCCCTCTCAACCGAACCGGCAAGTGCAGTCTTGCCAAAGGTCGAAATCGAAGCCCAGTCCTCTAATGAATCCGATCGTTTGACGCAATCGACCGATCATCTGCAAAAACAGACATCCGGGGAAACGCTAGGCGATTATTTGCAAAACCTCCCCAATGTGGATTCGGCCAGTTATGGTCCTGCCGTTGGCCGTCCCGTGGTGCGTGGCATGAGTGGGTATCGGGTACAGATTTTGCAAAATGATCAGCCGATAAGCGATTTATCAGCGATGAGCCAAGATCATGCGGTGGGCATTAATGCCAAAACCGCCCAGCGTATTGAGCTGTTAAAAGGTCCGGCTTCTTTGCTGTATGGCGCCCATGCTGGTGGTGTGGTGCGGGTTGAAGATGCTTTGGCGCAGGGGTTTCCCCAACCGGGCGTGCAGGGGGAATTCGAGGCTTCTACTAACAGCAACAGTGCTGCGAAAAATTGGGTTGCCAAACTGCAAGCCGGAGGCGAACGTTTTGCGTTGCAGTGGAGTGGCGTAGCGCAGCAGGCCGACGATTATCAGGCCGCAAACAGACAGCGGATTGCGGATTCAGATTTAACCAATCGTCAAATGCAACTCGGTTTGAACTATCGTCTTGCGCCACAGCAATGGGTGCAACTCTTCGGCAGCCGTTTGTATAAGGATTATGGCATTCCCAATCAAACCGCTGAGGCAACTCGGATTGAGATGGATCGTGAGGTGTTCGGTATCCGTTGGCAAGCCGAAGCCTTTCATCCTTATCTGGATAAACTGAGCGTGGAGGTGCAACGAAGTGATTATTTGCATCTGGAAACTGAAGGTGACAGCCTAGATGGCCGTTTTGGTCAACAGCAAGATCGTTTGACACTAAGTGCCGATTACAGCCTGGATGCTTGGTGGGGAAGTACGCGTTTGAGTCTGCTCGATTCGGCACTCAACGTTTGTCATGAGCACGGTCGCTGCCAAAGCTTTCGCGAAGCCGAACGCACGGGCGCTCCTTTGGGGGATTCATTGGAGCAGTATCTGCTCAATACCGGTCGTCCTTACTCGCACGGTCATCCGATGCCAGATACGCAAACCCAGTCGCTGCAATGGGCACTGAATGGACAGCGTGAAATGGGGTCTTGGGGACAGCTGGAGCTGGGCGCCAATGTGGAATACCGAGCCCTGCGAGCAAATCCCGCCAATATTCAAGAAACGTGGGTTTATCCAGAACGTCTCGATGCAAACTATTATCAAACTGAACGCGATTACGCAGTGAGTCTCTCGACCGCTTGGCGCAAAGCCTTGCTGCCAGGGCTGCAAAGCGATCTGAGTTTGAGTTATTTGCAACGTTTGCCCAGTGTGGATGAGCTCTATTGGAACGGCTTTCACCATGCTACCGACAGCTATATCTTCGGCAATCGTGATTTAGAGATTGAGCAATCTGTAAATGTGGATTGGGATTTGACGTGGAGCCATGCGTCTGGTAATTGGCAACTGGGCTTGTTTTACGCCCATTTTTGGGACTATATCTATCAAACCATTGCGTACGATGCTACTGGCCAAGCGCTGAGCGATCCTTTTCATCAAAGCGAGGTGTGGACCACTGAGCAGGAGAATGCACGGATTTATGGTGGTTCGATCAGCCATCGTTTTACCTTAATCGAACTGGCGAAAACGCCATTGCAGTTGAGCAATCAATTCGATGGCTTGCAGGCAAAACGCCGTAATGGTGAAAACCTTCCCAGAACTGCTCCCTTAAGTTGGCAGCTTGGCCTAAGCTATCAGCCGACACGTTGGAGTGCGCAGCTGATGGCCAAGCGGGTTTTTCGTGCCACCCAACTGGCTGATAACGAAAGCTCGACGCCAAGTTACACTTGGCTGTCTGCGTATCTGGATTGGCAAGCACCCCGTCAGTACGGGCAGTGGACCCTATGGCTCAAAGGTGACAACCTCTTAGACAGTGATGCGCGCAACCACCTCTCATTTTTAAAAGAGCGTGCGCCCTTGATGGGACGCAATCTCAGCGCAGGGGTGCGATTGGTTTTTTAAGCCACCCTAAAATACGCGATAATGGCCGCACGCAATTGCAGGAGAAAAACCGTGTGGCAAAAATGGAAAGAGCGGCTGTGGATAAGTGCAGACCAATCGTTGAATTTAGAACCGTCTGCCGCCCCTCTGCCAACGCTCTGGTTATTGGGGAAAACGGGGGCGGGAAAGTCCTCGTTGGTACAAGCCATTACCGGTTTGGATTCGGTGGCAGTGGGGAACGGTTTTGCCCCCTGTACCCAAACCGCCAACGTTTATTTCTATCCACAAACTCAACCGTTGATGCGCTTTCTCGATACCCGCGGTTTAGGGGAAGCGAATTACGATGCCCACGACGATGTCGCTCAAGCTCGTAACGCCAGTCATGGTCTGGTGGTGGTAGCCAAACTGGAAGAGGTCGAGCAAAGCCACCTTTTGCACGCTCTGCGTCAAATTAACCCACGTGATTTTCCCCATACTTTGCTTTTATTGACAGCCGCCCATTCGGTTAAGGCTTCCGAACGTTTGTCACTTCAGACTTATCAGCACCAGCAGTTTTCTCAAGCATGGCGTGCGCCCTTACCCGTGGTCACCGTGGATTTTCTGCAGCCGGCTGATTCCCCCAGCGACGAAGATTTTTTTGGACAGCAGGCGCTGTTTCGTGCGCTGGCCGATCAGTTACCGATTCTGCATCTGATGCTAAATCGAAGCCAATATAGCGATGCCGAACAGGTGCGATATCAAAGTGTTAAGCAAGAGATTTTGTGGTATGCCGGTTCTGCCGGAGCATTCGATGCTTTACCCGGCCTGGGTTTGGTTTCGGTACCTGCGGTGCAAGCGTTAATGCTGCGCAATCTGGCAGCGCGTTATGGCATTGCATGGAGTCGAACACGCTTGGCGCAACTTTTAGCGGCATTGGGCAGTAGCTTTGCCTTGCATTATGCGGCCAATCTTGGTGCGCGCCAATTGGGCAAGTTGATTCCAATTTATGGACAAACCGCGGGTGCCGCTTTGGCTTCCGGCGTCAGTTTTGCCACTACCTATGCTCTTGGGCGAGCCGCTTGTTACTATTTTTATCAATTACAACACGAACAGCCTATTTCTGAAGAGACGCTGCGGCGTCTCTACCGAGAGGCTCTGCAAATGGGCAAAAAAGGGGGCGGTAATGCCACTTCGTAGATTGAATTGGTTAGGGCGCTTTAGCCAAGGCCAGTGGCGTTGGTCGCTGGCCTTGTATGGTCTGCCGCTGCTGCTGTTTGTGGGATTTTCTTTATACAGTCTTTATCAGCAGGATTTATTGTTAGCTTTGGCCGTTCTCAGTGCCCTAGCCAGTTTATTGGTGTGGCTGGGGGCGTGGATAGGGCGCTGGCGGAAAAACCGCTCGAAACAACAGCTTGAACCGATTCCTGCGAGCCCAACTCTTGACCCTACTTGGGTTGAGCCGTCGGCTGAATGGTCTGAGGCCGAGCAGTTGCTTTGGCAGCAAATGAATCAACAAATTGGCGCTTTGCTGCAAATGGATGCCAATTGGTCAACTCTGGAAAAACACGCTTGGGCTCTCTCGGATCAAGTGGCACAAGCCTATCAAAAAAAACCGCTACAGGTTTCGCTGCCGGAAATGTTGCTGTTAACGCAGCAGTTAAGCCAGCGAGTTCGAGCATTACTTTTAGCGCATTTGCCTTTTGCCGAGCAGCTTAAGCTCTCTCAAGTGGTGCGCGCCTATCGTTTTTACGAAGATTATGCCGACTTAGGGCAGGGCGCTTATCGAACTGGGATGGCCGGCTATCGCATTGCCCGGATGTTGATTAACCCGTTACAGGCCTTAGCGGCGGAAGCCAAGGATGTTGCCAGCGGTGCTGTATTGACGGAGTTCAGCGACACGTTGCTGCGCAATTTAAAATACGCGCTTTTGCAAGAAGCGGTAGCCGTCAGTATTGAACTCTATTCTGGACGTTACCAAGTGGCTGACAGTGAACGGAAAATCTCCGATGCCGCCCAACAAGACGCCACGCGAATGGCCGCCGATTTTGAACCCTTAAGAGTCGTTTTGATCGGCCAAATCAGTGCCGGAAAATCTTCCTTGATTAATGCCTTACGCCAGGGGTTTATGGCCGAAGTCAATCTTTTGCCAACGACGCATCAGTTGCAAGTCTATGAGTTTCTTCAAGGCGGATCCGTACAGATGCATTTGGTGGATACCCCCGGTTTAGACAACAACGAGAAAGGGCAGCGCCAACTTCTGCAACAGATGCAGCAAGCCGATTTAGTACTCTGGTTATTGCGAGCCAATCAACCGGCCAAGCAATGGGATGTTATGCTGAAAGCGGCTTGGGATCGCTTTTACCAATCGCCCGAAAATATGCATCGTCAAAAGCCACCCATTATCGGGGTGGTGACCCATTTACAGCGCATTGCAGGTTTGGATCTCAACCAAGCCCCATTTAATCTACAAACCCCGGAAACGCAAGCGGAGCAAACGTTGGCCGCCTTGCTGGTTTATTCACAAACGCTGCTCGATCTGCCTCTGGTGTTGCCCGTTGATTTAGAGAACCCGCAACAGCCATTTGGCCTAGAACTCATTGAACAAGCCTTAAGCGATCGTCTGGATCAAGCCCGTAATGCACAGCGCAACCGGCAGCGCTTAGACAGTAGCACCACGCGGTCACTGTGGCGCACCCAAGGCAAACGCCTGCTCAAAAGCAGTGGCGCTCTGTTTCAACTCTGGCGAAAAAATTACTGAAATCGGCCTGGTATTCTCGCCGTAGGGTTTTGTCGTTTCTTTGCTCAAATCACACTGCTACAATAGCGGCGTTTTATTTACCTCCATCAGGAAGAGGATGTCCAATGCGTCTATTGCACACAATGCTCCGAGTGGGCGACTTAGAGCGTTCCATTGCGTTTTACACCGAAGTTTTGGGGATGCAGCTCCTGCGCCGCAAAGACTATCCAAAAGGCGAGTTTACGCTCGCCTTTCTGGGTTACGGAAACGAGGAAGAAAATACCGTTCTGGAACTGACCTATAACTGGGGCGTTGAATCTTATGATTTAGGCAAAGGTTACGGCCATATCGCCATTGAAGTAGCGGACGTTTACCAAGCCGCAGAAGAGGTCAAAAAAGCCGGCGGTAAAGTGATTCGCGAAGCGGGGCCGATGAATGCCGGCACCACCATTATCGCGTTTGTCGAAGACCCGGACGGTTATCAAATCGAATTTATCGGCGCGGACCACGTTCGCACTTAATTTTAAAAATTTAAGACAAAGGAAAAAAGATGTCTGAATTTAACAATGTCACCGTTGTGCGCGAAGCCAACGTCTATTTCGATGGCAAAGTCACCAGCCGCAAAGTCATTTTTGCCGACGGTTCCTACAAAACTCTTGGCATTATGATGCCGGGTGAGTACGAGTTCGGCACGGCCGCTGCGGAAATCATGGAAATGATGGCAGGCGACGTCGAAGTATTGCTTCCCGGACAAACCCAGTGGCAAGCGATTCCGGCCGGCGAAAGCTTTGAAGTGCCTGCGAACTCGAAGTTCGGCATCAAAGTCAACAGCATCGCCGACTACTGCTGCACCTACCTGACAGAATAATCCAGACCGATTATTTCGTCCAAAAAGCCAAGCAAAAACGCTTGGCTTTTTTTATGTCGGAAAGATAATTTTTAATATTGAAAAAAGTATTTTTAGAAATAGAATGGCAGATTAATCATGGATTGGCGTCTGCGTTTGAAAAAGTCTCTACGACAAGAAAAACTTTATAATTATCTGCTGTCTCTCAACCAAGCGGTCGCTGTCGCGGTATTGGCGGAGCATTTTGCCTGCAGCTTAAAGACCATACGCCGCGATATTGAGGAACTAGCCGAATGCAAAAAGTCGCCTTGGTATATTTTCGAGAATAAAGTTTATATTGACCAAGAACAAAAAAAACGCTTTCAAATTGAGGATAACTGGCTCAGCAGCGAAGAATTGAATGGTTTGATTGCGCTCTATCATAGCGTTGACAACCTCTCCAACGGCGCGCTGCAAGGGTTGCTCAATCCGGTTAAAGAGCGCATCATCGGAGCGATTTCACAGCAACAATCGGCGAGCAAATTACCGCAATCGCCGATCAAAATCATTGAAATAGCCAATCGCCAACTCGACCCGCAGCTTTTCCAGCAATTACATCGTTGTATTGCCCAGCGCACTGTGATTACCGTACTTTACTGGAAGCGCAGCGATGATCAACAGCAAATTCGGACACTTTCCCCTCAACAGCTTGTTCGTTATAAAGATAATTGGTATGTCGATGCCTATTGCCACCAAGTCAATGACCTGAGAAGTTTCGCTTTAGACGCGATTATCAAGGTGACAGAATCCTTGCCAAGCCAATATCGGCAAATTGAACCAAGAGAAATTGACCGCCATTTTCAACAAAGTTATGGAATCTTCAGCGGCCAAGCCACTCAAACTGCAAGCTTACACTTTGATGAATACATCACCCGTTGGGTTGAACACGAAATCTGGCATCCGCAGCAGATTAGCGAAAAGCAACCCGACGGTAGCCTGATTATGCACCTGCCATATCACCACGATATTGAACTCATTCAAGACATTCTAAAACACGGCTCCAATGTCAAGGTTCTTGCCCCGCAAGACCTCAAAGACAAAGTCAAACAACGCCTAGCACAAGCTTGGGAGGCGTATCAAAGTGAATAAAACACCCATGAACAACTTTAGGGACAAGATTTGACCGTTAGGCAAGGTATATTGCTTAGCGTCTGCAAAAGAGGATAGAGCAAAATGATGAGAAGAAGCATGAAAAAAGAGACGCAAATGAGTAATGAAACCAATGTGCCATTACCCGCTTGTCTTGCCAAAACTTGGAAACAATCGGAAGGTTCGGTCCTTGCAGGCCGTGATGTTTTGACCCATTGTTTGATTGTAGGCACGGTCGCTCAAAGATTGATTGAGCAAATGCCGGATTGGCTCAAAGAGGCTTACTTTCCGGAAGGTTCCGCCTTGGTGGTAGCCTGTCATGATGATGGCAAGGTGAGCCCGACTTTTCAGCACAAAATTTATAACAATCTATCTGCAACGCCGGAAGATATCTGGGCGGTTCTTAAAAGTCATACGCTGGATGAAAATGCTCAATGGGGCGGTCATGCCGGAGTCAGTCAGGTGACTCTAGAACATCTTGATGTTGGAAAATATATTGCCGAAATTGCCGGTCAACATCACGGCTGGTCGCCTAATATCGGCGCACGCCAAGCCATTGCCGAAGTGTTTGGCGGTCAGTCTTGGTTGTCGCAACGCATAGTGCTGATTGAACAGCTTAAAACCGCATTGAAGCAAGATTTTCCTGCGGTTGAAAATGCAATCCAAGCCAAGTTACTGGCTGGTTTAACCACCGTATCCGATTGGATTGGCTCAGGCAGTTTATTTGATGACCCAAATGAAGATTGGCAACCCAGAATCGAGCAAGCCATTGAACAAGCTGGCTTTGTTGCGCCAAAAATTAAGCAGAATCTCAGCTTTGCGCAACTCTTTGGCTTTGAGCCTCGGCAAGCTCAGACAGCGTTAATTGAGCTGGCTAACCAGCCGGGTGTTTATGTGCTTGAAGCGCCGATGGGATTGGGCAAAACGGAAGCGGCACTCTATGCCGCTTATCAATTGCTTGCCCAAAATAAAGCAACCGGCCTGTATTTTGCCCTGCCCACCCAGCTTACCTCGGAAAAAATTCACGAGCGCGTCGATGCCTTTTTAAAGACCATTCTCGAAGAGGATTCATTGCATAGCAGCCCGCTTTTACTGCATGGACAAGCTTGGTTAAAAGCCCAGATGGGTGAAGATGCCGCACCGGGAGGCGAATGGTTTAGTCAAGGTAAGAAAGGAATTCTCGCGCCTTTTGCAGTGGGCACGATTGATCAAGCTTTGATGGCCGTTTTGCACGTTAAGCACGGTTTTGTGCGTACCTTTGGCTTGGCCGGAAAAGTGGTGATTTTGGATGAGGTGCATACTTACGATGCCTATACCGGCACGGTGATGGATGAGTTAGTGGATGCACTGCGCCAACTGCATTGTACGGTGATTATTCTCAGTGCCACGCTGACCCAAGAGCGTCGTCAGGCGTTACTCAAAACCCCCGTTGTTGAGCAAGCTTATCCGCTTATCAGTGGCGTGGCGCATGACATACTCACAGAAATCACGATTGAGCAGATGGAGGCGAAATCCGTTGCGATTCAAATGGAAGCGGATACACAAGCCGCCATCGAAGAGGCGTTAAACAGAGCCGATCAAGGCCAGCAAGTGTTGTGGATTGAAAACACGGTCGCCGAAGCGCAAGCGGTATTTTTAACCCTCACGGCACAAGCGTCAGGTTTAAATATCGCAACCGGTTTGCTTCATTCACGCTTTACGCAAACCCACCGTCAGATTAATGAGCATCAGTGGGTCACCGCCTATGGCAAGGCAGGATGGGCAGAGCGAAACCAACAAGGGCGTATTTTGGTGGGGACACAAGTATTGGAGCAATCGCTCGATATCGACGCCGACTTTCTTGTAACACGCCTTGCGCCCACCGACATGATTTTGCAAAGGCTTGGGCGTTTGTGGCGACATGATAACCCTAATCGTCATGCACAGGCTCAATGCGAGGTTTGGTTGTTGGCACCCGCATTGGCGCAGGCGATTGAAAATCCTAAACAGGCTTTTGGTCATTCTGCTTGGGTCTATGCCCCTTATGTGCTTTGCCGCACGTTGGAGGTGTGGCAAGACCTAAGCCAAGTGAGTTTACCACAAGATATTCGTACCTTAATTGAGGCCACTTATCAAACGCGTACCGAAACAGACTCGCTCGCCAGCTATTTGCACGAGTTAGAAACACAGCGCAAAAAACTACGCAGCTTAGCTCTGCAAGGGATGAGTGCGATTGGTCGTGCCAAGCCGGATGAGGCTGTCACCACACGATACTCGGAACAAGAAACGCTCGAAGTCTTATTGCTAAAGCAAGTCGAGCTCAATCAAATGCACCAAAATCAACTAGGCACCTGGCTCACTTTCAGCGACGACCATCGCGAATTTTATCCTCACAATGGTCGCGCTTTTGGCCACAAAAAATGGCGAGAGCTTGCCGCTAAGCTGCAACTTAATTTAGTCAAGATTGCTATTCATCAAACGCCGAAAGTTGTCAAACAAAAAACCTTAGCTTGGCTAAAAGACTATCTCTATTTGGGATTTCCAGACGCTCAGGCCGATGCCAAAGTCCGCTTGGCAATTATTCGAGAAGACGACCAATTAATCACTTTGGATGGCAGTACCCAAATCAACGAAAAATACACCCTCAGCTATAACGATTGGTTGGGGTATCAAACACTAAAAACGGAGGGGTAAACGATGAAAGCTCAAAACCAAATGCAACTCTTTACCACGCCAGATGGTGCTGTGAGTCTTGAAGTCACTTTAAATCAAGACACGGTTTGGCTTAATCAAACCCAATTGATTGATTTATTTGGTCGTGATCAATCTGTTATTTCTAGACATATTAACAACGTCTTTAAAGAGGGTGAGGTAGACAAGCAAAGCAATATGCAAAAAATGCATATTGCAAATTCAGATAAACCCGTGACCTATTACTCATTAGACGTCATTATTTCGGTGGGTTACCGCGTTAAATCTTTACGTGGCACGCAGTTTCGCATTTGGGCCGCCCAAATTCTTAAACAGCATCTTTTGCAAGGTTACACGTTAAACCAACAGCGTTTTGAAGAAAATGCGCAAGCTTTAGAGCAAGCGATTGAGCTAGTGCGAAAAGCAGCACGATCACCTGAGTTAACACTGGAATCTGGACGAGGGTTAGTGGATATCGTGAGCCGTTATACCCAAACTTTTTTATGGTTGCAGCGTTATGACGAAGGCTTGCTG
>JAFGXP010000030.1 GCA_016936535.1 Thiotrichales bacterium
GATGTACTGGGTACGTCTTTATTGATTGATGGCAAAAAAGTGAATACAAATATGTGTTACATCATCACTGAAAAAGGCTCAAAAGCACAAATTTTGCCGCAATAATGGCTTTTTTGTTTTAGTATAAGCGTCCCATCTTGGCTGGTTGAATGCGTCAAGGTAGGGACGTTTTATTTTGTTAATTTTGCTGCAGGGTGTTTTTAACACGATGCAGGCTGATCATAAAAAAGATACGCACATGGCGCAAAGATTGAATCCTTTCCATTTTACTTTGACTAAATCATTGATTTTATTGCCATTAATCGGCGGTTTTCTGGTTTCAGGCTGCTCAGTGCAAACCGGTGCAGCAAAAATTGAACAGGGTTTTAGTATCCTTGGTGATGCAATGCTGACCCTCGATGAACCCGTTTATAACCAAGCCCTTGCGGCAAATGAATATCGAATTTGGCAAGACGCGAACGAGAGTTTCAAGTCATTTGACTCCATTCATTTTCGCAGTGTTGCGAAAGAACTTTGTCCGATTGGTTACATTCCTTTATCACGCCAAGCGTTGAAAATGGGGGAACTTTCGTCTTCCGATACGCAATGCAATGGCGCTTGTCAGCACCGATTGGAATGGCATATCCGTTGCCAAGATATTCCGGAAGAACCCTTTACGCTGTTTGGTAAAACCTGAGGAGTTGGCCGTTTTGGCACCTTCTGTTAGCAATCGTTGATTGAATTTTTGTAACTCTTGCGCTCGTTTTGAGCCAAGAGTTTTTTTGTTTTAACCATGTCTTAAAAATCATGTGATGGGAGAGTGAGAATGTCGCAGCGCATATCAAGTTTACCGGTTGTACAGTCTGACAGTGAAATCAGCTTGGCGTTTCGGATGTCGTTAATGGATGGTACTTTGGTCGAAGAGGCAACCGCACAAGCACCGTTTCGTTTTCAGCTGGGTCAGGGGGCGTTTTTGGACAAGATCGAGGAGTTATTAATTGGTTTGGAGTTAGGCACGACTGCCAAATTAACACTTGCGCCTGAGAGCGCGTTTGGGTACTCCAATCCGGAAAATATTCAACGGATGCCTCTGAGTGATTTTCCGGACGATTTACAGCCAAAAGTGGGGCAGGTTATTGGCTTTCAAACGCCAACCGGCCAGGAAGTCCCTGGCACGATTTTAGCGGTGGACGCGGAAGAGGTGACCGTTGATTTTAATCATCCGTTGGCCGACACCATGGTGGTGTTTGAAGCCACCATTCTTACCGTTCATGGTGCAGCGTAAAAAAACTTAATCGTCTGAAGATCTGCGAGAGGCTTTTTGCTGATAAAAAGCCTGTTGATGCTCGGCATTGCAAAAGCAGTGCTCAGTCTCGCATAAGGCGTCGTTTTGCGGCAGATACGTCTGGCAGTGCGCACACAAAACCATTTTCTTATCCGTTGAGTTGGCTTGGTTGGCGGCTTGTTTTGCGGCCAGTTCTCGCTTTTGACGCAGCATTTGACGTTGATGCCGCAGCGCCATAATTAGCATGAAAATGACGATGACAATTAAAAATAAAAAGAGCGCGCGCACAAAAAAGATTCCTTGGTCATTTTGAGAGTTTGTCATTTTACAACTGCGATGGACGAAAGAAATTGCTTTTGGTTCGGAAGATGCAAAGCGCGATTAAAAAACTTACAATAGCGCCAATTTTGACAGTCCGGCAGACCGTGGCCGGTGATTTTGGAGACCAGCGTTAATGAATTTACATGAATATCAAGCGAAGGCGCTTTTTGCGCAATACGGTATTGCCGTTCCAAAAGGGGTGGTAATTGACGATTTGGCGCAGCTACCTGCGGCTTTGGTGCAAGTGAATTCTCAGGCGTGGGTCGTTAAAGCACAAATTCACGCCGGTGCACGTGGGAAAGCGGGGGGCGTTCAACTGGTAAAGGATGCGCAAGAAGCGCAGACAGTTGCGGCTCGCTTGCTTGGTTCATCACTTGCCACAGTGCAAACTGCGGGTAAAGTCTTGCCGATTCACGCGTTGTTGATTGAAGAGACGCTCAATATTCAAGAAGAGTTATATTTGAGTCTGGTGGTGGATCGTGTGCACCGCTGCCATACGTTTGTCATTTCTGCCTGCGGTGGGATGGACATCGAAGAGGTGGCAGAGACCCATCCTGAAAAAATCGTTACCCTTCACATAGATCCAGTGGTGGGTGTGATGCCGTATCAATGCCGTGAAGTCGGTTTTGCTCTTGGCTTAAACGGGGAAGCCTTTAAGCAGCTTGGGCAATTGATGCAAAAGTTCTATCAACTGGCTCTGGATAAAGATATTGCACAGCTGGAAATTAACCCGCTTATTCGTACGGCAGAAAATACTTTGGTGGCCCTGGATGCCAAGGTGAATATTGATGCGAATGCTTTGTATCGTCAGCCAGAGTTGGTTTCGATGCGCGACTTTTCCCAAGAGGATGCGCGAGAGGCGAAAGCCTCTGAGCATCAGCTCAATTACATTGCACTGGATGGCGATATTGGCTGCATGGTCAATGGCGCAGGTTTGGCGATGGCCACGATGGATTTGATTAAGCTCAATGGCGGTGCACCGGCTAACTTCTTAGATGTGGGTGGCGGTGCCACGCCCGAGCGCGTTGCCGAAGCTTTTAAATTGATTTTGTCCTCCAAAGAAGTGAAGTCGATTTTGGTTAATATCTTCGGCGGGATTGTGCGCTGCGATTTGATTGCAGACGGCATTATTCAGGCCGTTCAAGAAGTCGGTTTAAGCATTCCCGTTGTCGTGCGGTTGGAAGGAACCAATGTTGAACTGGGGAAAGAAAAGTTGGCGAAAAGTGGTTTAAGCATTGTCAGCGCAGATGGCTTAGCTGATGCAGCGAAAAAAGTTGTGGAATTGGCAAAGTAAGGTTGGGGAAAAGATGAGCATTTTAATTACGAAAAATACCAAAGTCATTTGCCAAGGGTTTACCGGAAAGCAGGGAACCTTTCACTCGGAACAAGCCATTGCCTATGGAACGAAAATGGTTGGTGGTGTAACGCCTGGTAAGGGCGGCCAGATGCATTTGGGTTTGCCGGTGTTTAATACCGTGCGCGAAGCGGTTGAACAAGCCGGTGCCGAAGCTTCGATGATTTATGTCCCGCCTGCGTTTGCCGCCGATTCGATTATTGAGGCGATTGAGGCTGGCATTAAAGTCATTACCTGTATTACCGAAGGCATTCCGGTGGCGGATATGTTGAAAGTACGCGCTGTATTGGAAAAATCCGACGCCTATTTAATTGGCCCGAACTGCCCTGGTTTGATTACGCCGGGCTTGAACGGCGAAGGCTGCAAAATCGGCATAATGCCCGGACACATTCATCTACCGGGTAAAATCGGCATTGTTTCCCGTTCAGGTACCCTAACCTATGAAGCGGTCCATCAAACCACGCAAAATGGGTTGGGGCAATCCACTTGTGTCGGCATCGGCGGTGATCCAATTCAAGGAATGAACTTTATTGATTGCCTGCGCCTGTTCCAAGATGATCCCCAGACTGAAGGCATTATTATGGTCGGTGAGATCGGTGGGCAGGCCGAGGAAGATGCGGCAGAGTTTATCGCAGCTCAGGTTACCAAGCCTGTTGTCGCTTATATTGCGGGTGTGACCGCGCCGCCAGGTAAGCGCATGGGCCACGCTGGAGCGATTGTCTCAGGTGGCAAGGGTACCGCCGAAGCGAAATTTGCGGCATTGCGTCGTGCTGGTGTAACAATTGTGGATTCGCCTGCCGATTTAGGTCTTGCTATGCTTGGTCATTTTACGCACTGATCGTTCGCTAGGAAATTTGCCGCTTTGCAGGCAGATAGCCGCAAAGTCAGCGCCCCAATTTGGAGAGTAAAATGACGGAAACCGTAACCTTAGCCATGGGGCAGATTAACCCTCGTGTCGGCGATTTGCCGGCCAACTTAGCGCAAATTATTCAGCAGCTTGAGTTAGCCAAAGCGCGCGGCATTGAGTTGGTGATTTTTCCGGAAATGTGCTTGACCGGTTACCCGCCTGAAGACATTTTATTTCGCGAAGGGCTCTATCCTCAGATTGAAGCGGCGCTCAATCAAATTGCTCAGGCAACGCATGGTATTGCCTGTGTCATCGGTTATCCGATGATGGACGGGCTGGGCGAGCGCTTCAATATGGCGGCTTTTATCAGTGAAGGGCAGATTCTAGGCAGTTACATCAAACAGTATTTGCCCAACTACAGTGTCTTTGATGAGCCACGCTATTTTAAAAGCGGCAATCAGGCTTGTGTGGTTGAGTTTAAAGGTGTGCGCTTTGGTCTGCTCATTTGTGAAGATATCTGGAAAATCTCACCAGCTGCTCAGGCTAAAGAAGCCGGTGCTCAAGTGTTGTTGACCTTGAATGCTTCGCCCTTCTTCCAAGAAAAGCATCAAGATCGAATTAGAACCTTGCAACATCGTGTCCAAGAAACTGGCTTGCCAATAGTTTATGTCAACCAAGTTGGCGGACAGGATGAGTTGGTATTTGACGGCGGGTCTTTCGCAATCAGTGCCGATGGCGACGTTTGTGTACAAGCGCCGGAATTTGTGAGCGCCTTAACGGAAGTTGTGTTGCTTAAGCAGGCGCAATCTCTGGTGTTGCTCCCCGGACGTCAAGCTGAACTCTATGACGAGGAAGCCCGCATCTATCAAGCTTTGTTGTGCGGGGTGCGAGATTATGTCACCAAGAATCGTTTTTCTGGGGTTTTATTGGGGTTGTCTGGCGGCATTGACTCCGCCTTAACCTTGGCGCTGGCGGTCGATGCTTTGGGCGCGGATAAGGTAGAAGCGGTGATGATGCCGTTTCGTTATACCGCTGCGATCAGTATTGAAGACGCCCAGCAGCAGGCTCAAAATTTGGGCGTGGCCTATCAATCGATTCCGATTGAACCGCTTTATCAAAGTTTTGAGACAGCACTTGAATCCACCCTTGCTGGAACCCAGGTTGATATTACCGAAGAGAACCTACAGGCTCGGATTCGCGGCACCTTATTGATGGCCATTTCAAATAAAACCGGCAAGATGGTTTTGGCCACCAGCAATAAATCAGAGGTCGCTGTAGGGTATTCAACTCTCTATGGAGATATGGTTGGCGGTTTTGCGCCCTTGAAAGATGTACCGAAAACGTGGGTGTATCGTTTGGCTCATTACCGTAATCAGGCATCACAAGTCATTCCGCTGCGCGTCATTGAACGTGCGCCTTCAGCCGAGTTGCGTCCCGATCAAACCGATCAAGATTCCTTGCCGGATTATGCGGTCTTAGATGCGATTATTGAGTGTTATGTTCAGCAGGATCTCAGTCCGATGATTATTGCTGAAAAACTGGCTATTGACGAAAATGAAGTCCGTCGAGTGATAGGTCTTATTGATCGTAGTGAGTACAAACGTCGTCAAGCCGCACCGGGTGTGAAGATCAGTGCTCGCGCTTTTGGTCGCGATCGTCGTTATCCGATTACCAGTGGATATCACGAATAATTTAATTTTTGGGATCGGTTTAGAGTTTGCCCGCGATGGATTAGAGTGTGCGGGCAAATTTAGATTAAACGGCTTGTTTAGAAAACCCGCTTTAAGCCTTGCCAGAAGCGATCCAACAGGGAGTTGTCATTTTCAGTTAGCTCTTCCATCTGTTGTACTTTTTCATTGCCAAGCCCCAACTTATTCTGGTTAAGCTCATAGACTTTAAGAACGTCATCACGGTTTTGATCCATCCCCATTTTGTCGTAAGAAAAAGCCAAGATGCGCAAGGCTTCACCAGTGCTTGCCGAGTTTGGATATTCCTCTAAAACCCGTTTAGCTCGATTGACTGCGGCCAAATAGGCTTGACGTTTGAGGTAAAAATCGGCCACTTGTATTTCATGTCGCGCCATTTGATTGCGTAAAGTCAGCAAACGTTTGGAAGCTTGTTTGGCGTAATCGGTTTTGGGAAAGGTGTTAATCAACTCAACATAATAATCAAAAGTACGTTGAGCCGATTTAGGATCGCGACTGGCCGGATCCGTTAAGTATTTGTCGAGCCAGCTGCGGGTAATGGAGTCGGCCGCAAGGGCGCGTAAATAGTATGCGTAAGCGAGGGACTTATGCCGTGGGTAGAGACGGATAAACTCTTCTACTTCACGAATCGCGGATTCGGGTTCGTCATAGCGATAGTAAGCATAAGCCAATTCGAGATAACTCTGTTCTGCGTAGGAGCCGTATGGGAAATAGGCTTTGAGCTTTTCATAGTTTTCAATCGCGGTATCCCATTGCTTGTTATCGAAAGCTTGAGAGGCGTCTTCATAAAACTCTTCAACCTTTTTTTCTTCATCGGGCTTATCGACGAGTTTGGAAATGGTTGAGCAGCCGCTCAGAGTCAAGCTGCTTAGAAGCAAAGCGGATAACAACGTTTTTTTCATCATTCTTTTGTACAATACGCGGTGACCAAAAATTGCCGATGAGTATATCACAATTTCCCAAATGCTTAGATTAGCACAGTGTTTGTTTGGCAAAAAAGGCGGCAATCGACTGGGTCGTCGCAAGGTACAGTTTAAGGAGAGACGTTTGTCCACAAAAATTATTGAATTTCACATTCCGGACCATGCAATGGGACAGCGCTTAGATGCGACCGTTTCCGAGTTGGTGCAGGAGTTTTCGCGCAACCGAATTCAGCAATGGATTAAAGAAGGGCGCCTAAGCTTAAACGGAGTGCCTTGCTTAAAACCCCGTCAGTCCTTGTTGGGCGGTGAAAAAGTGGTTTTAGAAGCGGCAGTCGAAGCTGCCACTGAGCTGGAAGCGCAAGAAATCGAGTTAGAGATTGTCTATGAAGACGATACGATTTTGGTGATCAATAAGCCGGTCGGTTTGGTGGTTCATCCTGGTGCAGGGAATCCAGACGGCACCCTAATGAATGCATTGTTGTACCATGAGCCGGCCTTAAGGGAAGTGCCTCGCGCAGGAATTGTGCACCGCTTGGATAAGGATACTTCTGGCTTGATGGTGGTGGCAAAAACCTTACAAGCGCAGATGCATTTGGTTGAGCAGTTGCAACGCCATGCTGTGGAGCGAATTTATGATGCTGTATTGGTTGGCAACCTAAAGAAGGGCGGAACCATTGACAAGCCGATTGGCCGAAGCCCAAAAGATCGTAAAAAAATGGCGGTGCGTGCTATGGGTGGTAAACCCGCGGTCACTCACGTTCGCGTACTGGAACATTTTCGAGCGCACACGCGGATTCGAGTGAGGTTGGAGACTGGACGGACACATCAAATTCGTGTTCATCTTTCCGATATCGGTTTTCCGTTGGTGGGGGATCCGGTTTATGGCCAGCGTTTTCGCATACCAAAACAGATGCACCCTCAGTTCGTCACCTTTTTACGCGGCTTTCAGCGCCAAGCCCTACATGCCGGCGCTCTGAGCTTAACCCATCCGCAAACCGGTAAATTGATGAAATGGAAAGCGCCAATGCCGGACGACATGATGGAGCTCATGGATATTCTGCGCGAAGACATTGAGGTGTTCGCTGAGCAGCAGCTTGGTTATGACGAGTTTGATTATGACTATGGGGTGGAAGTGGAATGGGTAACCGATGATGACATTCCTGATTATTAATCGAACAATGAGCCGATAGTGGAAACCAACATCTTGACCAGTTGTCTAATCGTTCCCGATTGGCCGGCGGCCAAGTCGATTCGTGCTTATTGCACCACTCGAAAAGGGGGGGGGAGTCAAGCGCCTTATCATTCGCTAAATCTAGCGACCCACGTCGGTGATGCGCCTGTTGCGGTCGAAGAAAATCGTCAACAACTCACTCGGGCCTTATCTTTACCCAACTCACCTCTCTGGATGGCGCAACAACACACCACTAAGCTGCTGTATATGCCGGAGTATTCCGGTGTGGACGGTGTTCAGAATGTACCAGTAGCCGATGCGTGCTGGAGTGATCGGTCTGGGGATGTTTGCGCCGTGCTGACCGCCGATTGTATGCCAATTTTGTTATGCGATCAGCAGGGCAGCTGGGTTGCCGCCATTCACGCGGGATGGAAAGGGTTACTGGATGGCATTGTTCAGAAAAGTTTGCAGCAAATCCTTGTTCAAAAAGAAACGCCTGCCGAGGCGGTATTGGCATGGATTGGTCCGGCAATTTCACAGGCGCATTTTGAAGTCGGGGTGGAAGTGCAGAGGGCATTTACGCTTGCTTATCCTGAAAACGCAGTTTTCTTTCGGCCTAATCCAATAAATCAAAGCCGGTTTTTTGCCGATTTAAGTGGCATTGCGGAAGCCTTGTTACGCCAAAAAGGGGTGCAGCAGATTACGCAAAGTGCGCTATGCACCTATGCGAATCCACAGCAGTTTTTTTCTTATCGTTATGCTTGTCACCATCCCGAAATCGAAACCGAAGCCGGGAAAACAGGACGTATGGCCTCGCTGATTTGGCGCGTGTAGGTGCAATAAAGTCTTAAGTTTCCAAAATGCCTTTGCGTAAATAGTTTTCGGCACGCTTGATTGCTTCGGGCAATCCGCTTAAAACCAGATGATCTTCCAGTAACAGTTCGGTTGCAAAGTCTGGGTTTTCTCCCCGCACGCCACTGCGTTTAATTGCGTCCACCTTAACCTCCCATTCTGACCATGGAATCTCTTGAAGGCGCTTACCAATCGCAAAGTCCTCTTCATGGAGCGGCACGCTATGGATAATGCCCTTCATTAACTGATGACTGGTTGGATCGTCGTCAATCCCCGGATAAAAGCTTTCCAGAAGGCGATAGCGATCGCGACGGGCTAAACGCGTTTCCCGCAAGACCTTACTGGGCGGTTGGCCAATCATCAGCAACAGATGTGAAGCGAGCATAATGCTCGATTCAAATATGTCGGGAATGACCTCGGTTGCGCCAGCGGCTAAAAATTCATTGACGTGCGCATCGTCTAAAGTTCGCACGAGGATCGGAATTTGGCTATCAAGATGTCGAATACTGTGCAAAATTTTAATCGTACTTGGGTAGTCGCTAAAGGTAATCATGATAATTTTGGCGCGATCTAAGCCTGCGGCTTTTAAGATACTTTCTTTTGATGCATCTCCGTAATAAACACTTTCACCAGCCAAGCGCGCTTCGTTAACCCGTTTAATATCCATGTCCAAGGCAGTAAAGCGTTCGTTAGAGTGGTGTAAAAAGCGGGCTACGGTCTGCCCAACCCGGCCAAAGCCACACAAAATAATATGGTCACTGAGGTGCCTGTTGTGCTCGGCAATGGTGTCGCTGATGGCATCGTGATTTTGGCTGTAGCTGCTTTTGTGCAAAAATTTAGCGATATGACCATTAAATTTGACCATGAAAGGCGCAACCGCCATGCTCATTACTGCCGCGGTTAAGAGAATGTTACCTTCTTGTTCGGGTAACAGCTTGTAGGTAAAAGCTAAGGTCATTAACACCAAGCCAAATTCGCCGACTTGGGCAAGTGAGAGCGAGATGCGTGCCGAAACCCCTGGTTCTTTTCGGAATAAACGTGCAACCCAATAAAGCGTTACTCCTTTTACCGCAATAATTGCGCCTGTGAGTGCCAGCACGATGAAGAAATTGGCAAAGAGGATTTCAATCGAAATCAACATGCCAACGGTAACAAAAAACAACCCAAGTAAAATGTCTTGAAATGGGCGAATATCCGATTCAATTTGATGGCGATACTGCGTTTCCGAAAGCATCATACCCGCCAAAAAAGCACCAAGGGTCATTGACAGTCCCATCTCTTCGGTAAAAGCGGCCGCACCGAGTGCAACCGTTAAAACCGTCAAGGTGAACAGTTCCTGCGATTTAGCGCACGCAACTTCATGAAACAAGGGACGCAACAGGTGGCGGCCAATTAAATGCATAATCACCACCACCAAAATGCCTTTCAAAAAAGCGATGGTCATGGCACTGGCGAGCGCACCCTCTTCTGCTTGGCTCATGGCCAGTGTTGGAATCAAAATCAGCAAGGGAATCGCAATGATATCTTGGAAAATCAAGACCCCTAAGATGGAGCGTCCATGTCGAGATTGAATCTCAGATTGCTCGACTAACTGCTTGATAACAATCGCTGTAGAGGAGAGTGCAAAGGCCCCAGCAATCACAATGCTGGTGTTGACATCCAGCCCGCCAAGCTGCGCCAAGAGATAAACGACCAGTGCCGTTGCAAATACCTGCGCCGTTCCCATGCCAAATACCAATCGACGCATCGCCATCATTTGGCTGATTGAAAACTCAAGGCCGATGGCAAACAGTAAAAACACAATGCCCAGCTCGGCCAGCAGTGCGATGTTTTCTTCCTGCTCGATCAGGCTAAAACCAAATGGACCGACAATCATGCCAACAATGATGTAGCCCAAAATCGGTGGAAAAGAGAGACGACGGGAAACCGCAACCGTCACCACAGCGATTGCAAGTAGGACAACGGCATGAAATAACAGGTTCTCTTCATGTGAGGTCAAGTTTTTCCCCTTTATTACATATAGTTAAAGGATGATGTTAAGACAAGATGTCAAATCGCATCGACAGGTCAATGGCGTGAATGTGTTTGGTAATGGCACCGGTAGAGATAAAATCGACTCCCGTCGCTGCGAGCGTGGCAAGATGCTCGATTTCAACATTACCCGACACCTCAAGTTTGGCGCGCCCTGCTACCCAGTGCACCGCTTCGACCATCATGGGCACACTAAAATTGTCCAGCATAATAATATCGGCACCGGCGGCAACCGCCTGTTGTACTTCATCGAGGTTTTCTGTTTCTACCTCAACAGAGACTGTCGGATGAAGCTTGCGGGCGCAGGTCACTGCAGCGTCAATCGAACCGGCAGCGATAATATGGTTTTCTTTAATTAAAATGGCATCATACAAACCGATGCGATGATTTTGTCCACCGCCACAGGCTACGGCGTATTTTTGAGCTAAACGCAAGCAGGGCAGAGTTTTTCGGGTATCGAGTAAGCGACAATGGGTTGCTGACAATTGAGCAACATAGCGCTGTGTCTCAGTCGCGGTGGCCATTAGCGTTTGCAAGAAATTCAGCGCTGTTCGTTCAGCGGTTAAAATGCTGCGTGCTGGGCCATTCAATTCACATAGCAGGCTACCCGCTTCTACGACAGTGCCTTCAGCAAAATGCCAGTGGACCTGAATCTTGGCATCGACTTGGCGGAGAACTTCATCAAACCAAGGCCGACCACAGACCACCGCCTTTTCGCGGCATAGAATTTTTGCGTGTGCCTGATTTTGTTCAGGAATCAGTTCGGCAGTCAAATCGCCGTGGCGAATATCTTCGGCAAGTGCGAGGGCGACAGTGGCAGAAAGGTCAGCAAAATAATTAGTGGTTTTCATCAAAAAGACTCGATTGGTAGCACAGTGGAGAAAGGTAAGACGCGGCTGCAGCGGCCGCAAACCGCGCTCATTATACCCAATTCGATTTATACTGAGTCAATTGCAAGTCCTTTGCTTGACTGATACTTGAGGTATGTATGCGCGTTTTACCCCATTTGGCTTTGCTAGATCAGGCGTTCTATTTGCCCAGTCCAAATTATGATTCACGCTCCAAACCCGATCATTTAGGGTTGATTGTCATCCACGGTATTTCATTGCCACCTAGACAGTTTTCTGGGGATGGTGTCTTGCAGCTTTTTACCAATCAGCTCAATCCGAAGGCTGACCCTTACTATCAAACCATCGCCCACTTGCGGGTTTCCGCACATCTTTTTATCCGGCGCGATGGCAGCTTGATTCAATTTGTGCCCTTTGATCAGCGTGCTTGGCATGCAGGCGTCTCCAACTACCATGGGCAAGCGGCTTGTAATGATTTCTCCATCGGTATTGAGTTGGAAGGCAGTGATGACACCCCTTATACTGCGTCACAGTATCAGGCTTTGGCGGCGGCAATTAAAGCCCTTTGGCAGGCGTACCCCCAGCTACCGCGTCATGCGGTTACCGGCCACAGTGATATTGCACCAGGGCGCAAAACCGATCCGGGCGCTTATTTTAATTGGCAAGCTCTACAGCGTTTATTGCAGCAGCCATTGATTCGCTAACGCCTGACTTTCAGGCTTGCCAACCGCCCCGTTGGCTGGAACTTGAGGGGCTTGGTGGGTTTTTGGGGGTGAACTTTAAGCAGGGCTCTCCAGAACTTTCCCACACCACTTGACTGGGAAGTTTTGCAGTTTTAAAACCAAAAGCTCGGCAGCCTCGTGGGTGTGCGGCTTCCCAGGTTACGTAAAAGTGCTGGCACTGATAACAGTCAATTAGATTCGTATTTTTCATCATTCATCATAAAATTTTATGAATTTTGGCGGGCAATGTCTGTGCTATGATTGCGCCCATTTCTATCCAAGTCTGGATATCCCTTTTCAACGAACTATTGTAACGAACTCGCGACAGAACCCACTATAAGGAATCAAGATTATGAGCAAAATTGGCCTATTTTATGGAACCGATACCGGCAATACCGAACGTGTCGCTGACTTAATCAAACAGAGAATCGGGGCCGATTTCGTAGAGGTACATGATATTGCGACTGCGAGTGCAGCCGACTTTGCCAAGTACGACAAAATCATTCTTGGCCAACCCACCTGGTATTACGGCGAACTGCAAAGCAGTTGGGATGATTTCTGGGAAGATTTCAAAAAGATCGACTTCACAGGCAAAACCGTTGCCTGCTTTGGTTTAGGTGATCAGGCGGACTACTCGGAATATTTTTTAGACGCAATGGGATTGATGCATGATGTTGCGGTGGGCAATGGCGCCACACCAGCAGGCTATACTTCTACCGAAGGTTTTGAGTTTGATGAGTCTAAAGCGGTTACCGAAGATGGCGAGTTTTTTGTCGGTTTAGGGATTGATGAAGATCAGCAACCTGAATTGACTGATCAGCGAATTGAGGCTTGGGTTGAACAAGTAAAAGAAGAGTTTTCCTTGTCATAGTGGTCTGCCTCTCCCGCCTTTAGCGCGCTCACTGGCAGAACACCGAGTTTATCGCCCGTTTATGGTTTGTTCAATCGGGTTAAAACTGGGGGGTTCTGCATTTTTTGAGCGCTTAATATCGAGCTTAACGTCATCTTCGAGTTTAAGATCATCGAAAGCTGATGCACTCCCAACCGTGCTGCCGAGCATACTCTTGGAGCTTGGCATCGCCATCAACCACAACCGGGTGGGTTACTTCCTTTAACAGTGGCAAGTCATTATGTGAGTCCGAGTAGAAGTAGCTGTCGGTCAAGTTTTGATTGTTTTCGTTCATCCACTGCGCTAAGCGAATGACCTTACCCTGTTGAAAGGTCGGCATTCCTTCAACCTCTCCAGTGTAGCGATTATCGACGATTTTCCCTTCGGTACCCAAAAGCGTGTCAATACCAAAGCGGCGTCCGATCGGGCGTGTAATAAACGTATTGGTCGCGGTGATAATTAAAAGGGTGTCGCCGCGCTGACGGTGATATTCAACCTGCGCCAGGGCTTTTGGCAAGACAATCGGCTCAATGTATTCGGCCATGAATTGTTGGTGCCATTGATTTAAGGTGCTCATCGACTGCTGGCTAAGCGGTTTAAGAACAAAATGTTGGTAGGCCATAATGTCCAGCGTGCCGGCTTTGTACTCTTCGTAAAAACGAGCATTAGCTTGGGCAAATTGTTTGCCATCTACATAGCCTTTTGCCACTAAAAACTCGCCCCATAAAAAATCGCTGTCGTTTGCAATTAGGGTGTTGTCTAAATCAAAAATTGCCAGTGCCATCAGGTTGCTCCACAAAAAAGGTTTGCTGCGCATCCTAGCGGAAAGGGTTTTTTTGTCAACTGTCTTCATGCAAGCGGCGGTCGTGGCGGTGTAAAAGACAATTTTTAAATTGAAAAATCGGCGCACTTTAGGCACTATTACCCGAATTTAAACGTTATTGAGTGTTGTTAGTTTTTCATGATTGATGAGCAGGGTTACCGACAAAATGTCGGAATAATAATTGTAAATAAAGACGGTAAGTTGTTTTGGGGCAAGCGAGTTCATCAAGAAGCATGGCAGTTTCCTCAAGGCGGCATCCGTGAATATGAAACGCCGCAGCAGGCTGCATTCCGCGAACTCCGTGAAGAAGTCGGGTTAGAGCCCTCTGATGTCAGGGTTTTGGGGCGGACGCAGAACTGGCTGAAATACGACCTGCCCAAGCACCTGATTCGGCATAATAGCCAGCCGCTGTGCGTTGGTCAAAAGCAAATCTGGTTTTTGTTTGGGTTAGAAAGTGATGTGAGCCGAATCAATTTGTGTCTGCACGACACTCCGGAATTTGAGGATTGGAGTTGGGTAGATTATTGGCGTCCCGTTCAAGAGGTAGTGAATTTTAAGCAGGCGGTTTACCACAAAGCCTTAACCGAATTAGAGCAGTCTTTACACAAATTTTGGCTTTAACATCGCAAAAACCGCTGTTATTAACCCCGCTGCTGCGGGGTTTGTGCTTTTAAAGGGTGCAAAGAGCAGACGTTAAGCGCTTTAAAAACAGAGGCTTAGGCGCGTTGAAGAGGCTTGCCGTTTGGGGGTGAGGGGTTGGCACTGAAAACTTGATTAAAAAGTGGTATCATGCCCGAAATTTTGGATTAACCAAAGGCAGGCTTTTAAGTCGCAAAAACACGCACTTTGCCGCCGTTCATTTGGTTGCATTTGGGAAATACTAAGTAGCTGGAACCCCAGATGTTCAAAACTTGTTGGCGCGAGGGATAGGAACTATCCCAGCGAAAAGTCACTTCAGGCTTACCCAGCTCCTGAAGGCAAATTTCCAACCCATTGAGGAAAACGTTATATGAGCGAACAGTTTGTTGATCAAGATCCACAAGAGACACAAGAGTGGATCGATGCGTTAGAAGCGGTCGTCGAGTTTGAAGGCAGCGACAAAGCGCAGCACATCATCGCAAGTTTAATCGAGAAAGCACGTGTTCACGGCATCGATATTCCCTACTCGGCCAATACCCCTTATATCAATACCATCTCTGTTGAAGAGCAGGTGAACTATCCTGGAGATATGGGAATTGAAACCCGCATCCGCGCCCTATTGCGCTGGAATGCGATGGCAATGGTATCGCGGGCGAACAAAACCACCAGCGTTGGTGGACACATTGCTTCTTACGCTTCAAGCTGTACGCTCTATGAAGTCGGTATGAACCATTTCTTCAAAGGCCCAAAACATCCCGCTGGCGCAGATATGGTGTTTTTTCAAGGCCATACGGCACCAGGCATGTATGCCCGTTCTTTTATGGAAGGTCGTCTTGAAGCCGAGCGTCTGCGCAACTTCCGTCAAGAAGTGGACCAAGAAGGGCTTTCCTCTTACCCACATCCGTGGTTAATGCCCGATTACTGGCAGTTCCCAACAGTCTCGATGGGGCTTGGACCGCTGATGGCCATTTACCAAGCGCGTTTTATGAAATACATGCACGCTCGTGGTTTGGCTCAAACCGAAGGCCGTAAAGTGTGGGCCTTCTTGGGCGATGGCGAGATGGACGAGCCAGAATCTCGAGGGGCAATTCAGTTAGCCCGCCGTGAAAAGCTCGATAACCTGATTTTTGTTATTAACTGTAACTTACAGCGTTTAGATGGCCCCGTTCGCGGAAATGACAGCATCATCCAAGAGTTGGAGGGGATGTTCCGTGGTGCTGGCTGGAGCGTAATTAAAGTTATTTGGGGTTCTGGTTGGGACCGTCTCTTGCAAAAGGACAAAACCGGCAAGTTGATCGAGCGTATGGGGGAAGTACCAGACGGCGAATACCAAGCGTATAAAGCCAAAGATGGTAAGTTTGTACGCGATCACTTCTTTGGGAAGTATCCGGATACGGCCGCACTGGTTGCGGATATGACCGATGATGAAATTTTCCGCCTAACACGTGGCGGTCATTCTCCTCGTAAAATTTATAACGCTTATAAGCGCGCAACGGAAGCCCGTGGCCAGCCAACGGTTATTTTAGCCAAGACGGTTAAAGGTTATGGGATGGGCGCTTACGGTGAAGCAGCGATGACCGCGCATCAGCAGAAAAAACTGGATAAAGATGGCTTGAAATATTTCCGCGATCGTTTTTCGGTACCGATTTCTGACGAAGCCTTGGAAAACGACATTCCGTTCTACCGCCCAGAAGAAGATTCCGACATTATGCGTTACCTTAAAGCGCGTCGCGAAGCCTTGGGTGGCTCTTTACCGGTTCGTCAAGACCTCGCTGAACCCTTGCCTGTTCCAAAATTAGAAGACTTCAAAATGCTTACCGAAGGCACTGGCGAGCGCGAGATGTCAACGACTATGGCTTTTGTGCGTTTGATTTCGATTTTGTTGCGCGATAAAACGCTTGGCCCGCGCGTGGTACCGATTATTCCGGACGAAGCACGAACGTTTGGTATGGAAGGCCTGTTCCGTCAAGTGGGAATCTACGATCCAGCTGGGCAGTTGTACCAGCCAATGGATTCGGATCAATTGATGTGGTACAAAGAGTCGATTAATGGCCAAGTCTTCCAGGAAGGGATTAACGAAGCCGGTGCCATGTCTAACTGGATTGCCGCCTCAACCGCCTATGCTAACTATGGCGTGAGCATGATTCCTTTCTACATCTACTATTCCATGTTTGGTTTCCAACGAATTGGGGATCTGGCGTGGGCAGCCGGGGATTCTCGTGCGCGCGGTTTCATTATTGGTGGTACAGCAGGGCGAACCACTCTGGAAGGAGAAGGTTTGCAGCACCAAGATGGTCATAACTTGATTCAGTATGATCATGTGCCTAACTGCATTTCTTACGACCCAACGTTTGCCTACGAAATGGCGGTGATTATTCGTGACGGCATTCGTCGAATGTTCCATAACAAAGAAGACGTTTATTACTACATTACCGCAATGAACGAAAACTACAGTCATCCGGCCATGCCTGAAGGGTCAGAAGAGGCAATTCTTAAAGGCTTATATTCCTTTAAGAAAACATCCTCTCAAGCCAAAAACAAAGTTCAGCTCATGGGTTCAGGAACCATTTTCCGTGAAGTGATTGCAGCGGCCGAAATCCTTGAATCTGAGTGGGATGTCGCCGCAGATATTTGGGGCGTGCCAAGCTTTAACTTGTTGCGTCGTGATGGCGTTGAAACCACCCGCTGGAATCTGTTGCATCCAGAAGCGCAGCCAAAGCAGCCTTATGTCACGGCGACTTTGCAAGAGTCTCAAGGTCCGTTTATTGCGGCCACAGACTATATTCGTGATTATGCAGAGCGGATTCGCGACTATGTTCCAGGCAAATACTATGTATTGGGAACCGATGGCTTTGGCCGTTCGGACACCCGTCAACAACTGCGTAAATTCTTTGAAGTTGACCGCTATTATGTGGTGATTCAAGCGCTGAAAGCCCTGGCCGATGCCGGTGCGATTGAAGCGTCTGTTGTCACTGAAGCGATGGGCAAATACGGCATTAATGCCGAGAAGCTGTATCCGGTCTACGCGTAATCATCAAGCTGCCTTGTTAATTCAGGGCGGCTTTTTTTACGCCAGAATTGAACGTATGAGTGTTTCATACAGTGTATTTTTCAGCCGATTGCGTTTGGTGTGTGCTTGAATGCGCCCCGGGCGGTCGGCGTCTTAGCAAGGAAGAATCCCATGGCTATTACACAAGTTAAAGTCCCTGATATTGGTGATTTCGACTCGGTTGAAATCATTGAAATTCTTGTCGCAGCAGGCGACACGGTTGCGGTTGACGACTCTCTAATTACCCTTGAATCCGATAAAGCCACAATGGAAATCCCTTCGCCGGTAGCCGGCAAAGTGATTAAGGTTGCCGTTGCGGTCGGCGGTAAGGTCTGCGAAGGGGATTACATTCTCGACATCGAAGTCGCCGGTGACACAGCAGTTACTGAGCCGAAAGCGGAAGTGGTCAAAGCCGAAGCGCCAGTGGTTGTCTCTTCGGCGGCAGGCCCTGCGGCGGCAAAACCGGCTCCGGTAGCGGTGCCTGCTGCAGCGGCAAAACCGATTAATCCGCAGCCAATGGGCGCCTCTTTCCATGCCTCGCCCTCCGTGCGTGCCTTTGCGCGCAATTTAGGGGTCGATTTAAGCCATGTTGAAGGCTCTGGACCAAAAGGGCGTATCCAACAAACCGATGTGGAAGCGGCGATTAAAGCGGTCATGTCTGGTCAGAAGGCGGCTCCGGGTCAAGCGGCTCTGTCCGGCAGCGGCATTCCGCCGATTCCGGCGATTGACTTCTCGCAGTTCGGCGAAACCACTACCGAAGAATTGGGGCGCATTAAGAAAATTTCTGGCAAATTCCTGCACGCCAGTTGGTTGAATGTGCCGCACGTTACCCAGTTTGACGAGTGCGATATCACCGAGATGGATCAGTTCCGCAAGGATATGAAAGCGCAGGCCGAAAAAGCCGGTGTGAAATTGACGCCGCTGGTCTTCGTAATGAAAGCGGTGGTTAAAGCCTTGCAAGACTTCCCAAGTTTCAATGCGTCACTCTCGCCAGACGGTCAGTCGATTATCAAAAAGCATTACTACAACATTGGTATTGCGGTCGATACGCCTAATGGTCTCGTGGTGCCGGTGGTAAAAGACGTTGATCAAAAGGGGATTTACGAGCTGTCGCGTGACTTAATGGAAATCTCCGCGAAAGCGCGGGATGGTAAGCTTGGGCCAAAAGATATGTCTGGCGGAACCTTTACCATTTCTTCATTGGGTGGTATCGGTGGCACGCAGTTCACGCCAATCGTTAATGCCCCAGAAGTGGCGATTATGGGTCTGTCAAAAGCCAAAATTCAACCTGTTTGGGATGGTAACGCGTTTGCACCGCGTCTGATGATGCCGTTTAGCGTCTCTTACGATCACCGCGCGATTGACGGTGCCGAAGGTGTGCGCTTTACCACGGCCGTTAGCCACTACCTGTCTGACCTGCGTCAACTGATTCTATAAGGAAGGTTCATGAGTAAGATTGTAGATATTGTCATTCCCGATATCGGAGATTTCGCTGCGGTTGAAATCATCGAAGTCTTAGTGAATGCCGGTGACGAAGTTGCCCAAGACGACTCTTTGATTACTTTGGAATCGGATAAAGCGACGATGGAAATCCCAGCGCCTTATGCCGGTAAGATTGTTAGCCTGAGCGCGGTGGTCGGCGACAAGGTATCTGAAGGGTCGATTGTTGGCACGATGGAAATCGCTGACACGGACAGTGTTGCCGCCAACGTTGAGACTTCGGTCGCTATTAGTGCGGCGCCAGCGCCAGTTGCGATGAACGACGCGCCTAATGCCGATATGACTTGTGAGGTCTTGGTACTAGGCTCTGGTCCGGGTGGTTATACTGCGGCATTCCGTGCGGCGGACCTTGGCAAAAAAGTGGTGATGATTGAGCGTTACGACAATATCGGCGGTGTCTGTTTGAACGTCGGTTGTATTCCTTCCAAAGCCTTATTGCACATGTCTGTCGTCTTGAATGAAACGCGTGAAATGGGCGCGCACGGCATTAGCTTTGCCGAACCGCAAATCGACACCAATAAGATGCGCGAATACAAAGATTCGGTTATCGGTAAGTTAACCGGCGGCCTTTCGGGTCTAGCCAAAGCGCGTAAAGTAGAAGTGGTTCACGGTTACGGTAAATTTAGCTCCGCCAATACGGTAACGGTTGAGGTGGCTGACGGAACCACCAAAACAATCGCCTTTGAAAAAGCAGTTATTGCTGCGGGTTCGCGCGTGATTAAACTGCCGTTTATTCCGCATGACGATCCACGGGTTATGGATTCGACCGACGCGCTGGAACTGGAAGAAATTCCGAACCGTATGTTGGTTATTGGCGGCGGGATTATCGGTTTGGAAATGGCACAGGTTTACGACTCGCTTGGTGCGAAAATCACTGTGGTCGAATTGGGCGATACCATTATTCCGGGTGCCGATAAAGACATCTCTAAACCGTTGCTGAAAAAAATTCAGAAAAAATATGAGAATGTTTATCTGAAAACCAAAGTAACGAATGTTGAAGCCAAACCAGAAGGTTTAGTCGTAACCTTTGAAGGGAAAGATTGTCCCGCAACCGATACCTTTGACCGCATTTTGGTCGCGGTCGGTCGTGCGCCAAACGGTAAACTGATTGACGCGGAAAAAGCCGGTGTGATGGTGAACGATTGGGGCTTTATCGAAGTCGATGAACGTCAAAAAACCAATGTTGACCACATTTATGCGATCGGTGATATTGTCGGGCAACCCATGTTGGCGCACAAAGCGGTGCACGAAGGTAAGGTTGCGGCAGAAGTGATTTCTGGCATGAATTCCGCCTTTACGCCAATGGGAATTCCATCAGTAGCCTATACCGATCCAGAAGTGGCTTGGGCAGGAAAAACCGAAGATCAGCTTAAAGCCGAAGGTATCGAGTACGAGAAAGGCGCTTTCCCATGGGCAGCCTCTGGCCGTAGCCTAAGTTTAGGTCGTGACGAAGGGTTAACCAAAGCCATGTTCTGCGCGAAAACACACCGACTATTAGGTTGCGGTATTGTTGGGCCAAACGCCGGTGAACTGATTGCCGAAGCCATGTTGGCAATCGAAATGGGCGCGGATATGCAAGACATTGGTCTGACTATTCACCCACACCCAACACTGAGCGAGACTTTGTGCTTTGCCGCTGAGATGGCGGAAGGGACAATTACCGATCTCATGCCACCAAAGAAACGTAAGTAGTTCGGGTTGCGTCTAAAACACTCAACTTCTTTGTTGGGGAAATGGTCACATGCACGAGCATGCTCAACATTTCCCCGCCTCGAATTTGAGCATTTTATCTCGCAACTTAGTGCTTTAAGAAACCCGCTTAATGCGGGTTTTTTATTTCAAGGTCTATTAATTTCATCTTGGACTCGATTCCACAGGGGTTTTAGTTGTTTTCTGATAGTTCTGCTACTCATGATTTTTGCGGCACGATGGCCATAGCGAATGAAGTTTCTCCGGCCAAGATGTGTACATCGACTGTAAATATCTTTTTTAAAAATTTCTGTTTTAGGAAAGCCTTTTGATTCTCGTTCTTGATTGCATTTAGCTCTTGTTTTCTTGGCCAAGCGTACTTTTATCTTCATGCGTTCAGAAAATCTTGATAGAGAGCCTGAGCGCAAGTAAGTATTTTTACCATCAAACAAAAATCCTAAATATTGTAGTGGTTTTTTTGTTTCGAGCCTACCTGAGGAATATTTAAACTCATGAGGAACAGTTTTTTTGCTATTGATTTTTACACGTGCTTTATTTGCTTCACCTGTCACGAAATTTTCGATAGTAGAGATGCCGACCATAGCTGGAGCAATAAATAGAATATCATCGCAATAGCGATAATAGGTACCGCCACAGCTGTCGGCATAGGCTTTCACAGCCTTATCAAATTCAATGAGATAAATGTTAGAGAGTAACGCACTAATTGGAGAGCCTTGCGGAATTCCATATAAATCGGTGTTCGTCTTAATAAGTTTGTACCCTATTCTAACTTTGTTCCTAAATTCATCCGCCGAACAGATTCTGTAACGGTTATGCTTTGGATTGTGTTTTGAAATTCCTAAATTCTTGTATAGCTCGTCTCTATTTACTGTGGCAAATTTTGTAAGGGATTTATAAACATTAAAATGATCTGCTGGCAGTTTTGTTGTGCCAAGCAGTGCTGACCAACGCTCCTTTAATATTCTATGGTCGAGGCTATCAAAAAACTTTTCAAAATCCATCGCGACGACATTACTCGGACCGATACTTTTAATCTTCTCAAAAGCATCGTGAGCAAAGTGGATATTGCATTTGCCATCTCCGATTTTTCGAAAAGCTAAGATATTTTCATCAAGCCCAAGTTGAGTAAGTTCTTCTTCGTAAAGCTTGCTCAGCTGTTCAGCATAGTAGGCATAAATTTGACTGTCTAGGTGTGAAGCATATGAAATTTCACGCGGTTTATTCTCACGAGTAATCTTTTTACTTATTTTTTCTTTAGAAATTTTCGATGTTTTAATAGTGAATTGTAGAAATGGATAAAAAGAGTGTTGTGCAACAACATCTATATTTGTAACTATTTTTTTTGCTTTTTTATAGCCAATTGGGTTGTCGAAATGTAGGTAGGTACGGGGTTTAAACCAAGAATGGACTTTAGTAGACATATTTTTGTTGGGGAGCAAAACCGGAGTAACTTAGAACATACGACAATTCTTCTCTTAGAAGAGAACGCTTATCCGGCTTAACTTAGTTTTGCAACCATTACAGGGAAGCTAGGATCAACTCCCATGGGTCGTGGGTTGTTAGAAATCTTATACAATATAAGCGGAGGCAACTAAATGAATAGTAAACCAAATCCTATGTCAGGAATCTTTATCAAACTATTTATCATAGTAGACCTTGACATACTGTACAAATCCTTTTGATCTCAGGTATATCATCATCAAAAGCAGATGGATTATACATTACCTTATTTATTGAGGCTACGAAATAAGGTGGAAATAAAGGTGTCAGAGTAAAATTAAATCTAGATTTAAGGTCAATGGGGTCAGACTCGATTGCTTTTGTCTAGTTTCGTTGTAGAGATATAGAACCAGTAAAAACCAGCCTTTGTGCTGGTTTTTGTTTTTATACAATTAGTGATACGTTATAATTGCCAAAATGTTGTACAACTGTGAGGTGTTTACAATGGAAGCGGTAACGTATTCTTGGGCGCGTAATAATTTGGCGCAAACCATTGATAGTGTTTGTGATAATCACGAAGCGATGATTATCACTAAAAAAAATGACAAGGCTGCTGTATTGCTGTCGCTTGAGGATTATCAAGCCTTAGAGGAAACCGCCTATCTGTTGCGTTCGCCTGCTAATGCAAAACGTTTAATGGATTCAATTACGCAATTAGAAGCGGGTCAAGGTAAGGTTCGAGAGCCAGTCGAATGCGACTGATTTTCTCGGATAATGCTTGGGAAGATTATCTGTATTTTCAAACACAAGATAAAAAGACGTTGAAACGAATTAACTTACTCATTAAGGAAATTCAGCGAGACCCTTTTGAGGGGATTGGTAAACCTGAAAGTTTAAAATACGCACTTTCCGGTTACTGGTCACGACGAATTAACCAAGAGCATCGTATTGTTTATAAAGTGGTAAATGATGACTTATTAATTGCTCAACTTCGTCATCATTATTAATAAAAAGCATTAGGGTTTGACTCGATTGTCTCGTTCCATTGATTTTCGCTGTTTTTTTAAGGATTTTTTATGTCTTTTGCTGCTTTGGGATTGAGCGATCCGCTGTTAAAAGCGATTGCTGAACAAGGTTACAGCACGCCCACGGCGATTCAAGTTGAAGCGATTCCTGCGGTTTTGACAGGTCGCGATGTTATGGCTGCGGCACAAACCGGTACAGGCAAAACAGCCAGTTTTACCTTGCCAATCCTACAAAAATTATCTGCTAAAACCGAATCTACGCCAGAGCCAGTGAGAGTATTGGTGTTGACACCTACCCGTGAATTGGCAGCCCAAGTGGTGCAGAGCGTTGAAACTTACAGCCGATATTTGCCTATTCGCAGTACAGCGGTTTATGGCGGCGTGCGGATTGAATCTCAGATTGCCGAGCTTGCGGATGGTGTTGATGTACTGGTGGCGACACCGGGTCGGCTGCTGGATCTTTATAAACAAGGCGCTCTCAACTTTAATCATCTTGAAGTTTTGGTTTTGGATGAAGCTGATCGTATGTTAGACATGGGATTTATTGACGATATTCGTCGCATCCAGAGTTTATTGCCTGAAAATCGTCAGACTCTTTTATTTTCAGCCACTTTTTCTGAGACACTGAGGTCTTTTGCGCAAGGGATGCTCTCTAATCCTGTGCTGATTGAGGCGGCCTCGGCGAATAGTACGGTTTCAGCCATTGAGCAAATCGTGCATCCGGTTGATCAAGCGCGTAAAAGTGAACTGTTGATTGATTTGATTAAGAAAAACCAATGGCAACAGGTTTTGGTATTTACCCGTACCAAGAAAGGGGCGGATAGTTTAGTCGCAGAACTGAAAAAGGTGCGCATTAGTGCCGAATCCATTCATGCCGATCGCAGTCAACATGCGCGTACGCACGCCCTAGACAATTTTAAAAATGGTCAAGTGGTGGTATTGGTTGCCACTGACATTGCCGCTCGCGGTCTTAATATCAGCCAATTGCCTTGTGTCGTTAATTTTGATATTCCTTATGTTGCCGAAGATTATGTGCATCGCATTGGGCGCACGGGCCGTGCCGGCTGTTCAGGTTTGGCAATTTCTTTGGTCAGTGAAGAGGAACATAAACAGCTCAAGTCGATTGAGGTGTTTATAGGGCAGACCCTTCAACGCAAGATTCTGCGCGGCTTTATGCCCACAGAGAAAGCCCCCAAAATCGAATTTGATGATGCGCAATATGGTTGTTTTGACCCAAATGCCAAGCCCAAAAAACCTCATCGAAACCGCAATAGATCACGCAGACGAAGATAGACTTTTAACAGCCTATATCTATCAATATAAACCCCAATGAGATTTTGAACTTATGAATCCAGAACACTTAAAAAAGCTTGTTGAAGTGACCATGCCATATGGCAAATACAAGGGGCGTGTAATTGCGGATTTACCGGGAAATTACCTTAATTGGTTTGCGGCTAAAGGTTTTCCTGACGGGAATTTGGGGCAGTTATTGGCGCTAATGCATGAACTGGATCACAATGGATTAAAGCAGTTACTTGATCCGCTAAGAAAATAATCAATAGAGAATCAACAGCGACGATCTTGATCGCTTTGAATTAAATTTATTGAGTATTAAAAACCGCCAACGGTTCTAGTGGCGGTTTTTTGTTTTTAGCGTTTGTGGTAGTTGAGAATTGAAATGGGTACTGGTTTTCGGGCGGGAAATTCTGCCTCTTCACGGCGTTCGAGTAGTTGGTTGAGTAGGCTTTCGATCATACAGAGGTTTTTAAAGTCGTCTTTTGATACCAGCGAGATAGCTTCGCCTGTGTTTCCGGCTCGACCTGTCCGTCCGATGCGGTGAATATATTCTTCGGCAGGGTAGGGTAGGTCGTAGTTGATGACGCGGCTAAGGTTTGGCATATCCAGCCCGCGCGCGGCAACGCCGGTGGCAACAAGAAAGGGTAATTTGCCAGTTTTGAACTCATCCCAAACTCTTTCGCGCTGCGCTTGGCTGCGGCCTGCGTGAATCGAGTCGGCAATAATACCGCGTTTGCCAAGCTGTTCGACCAGCTTTGCCGCGGAATGTTTTTTCTCAACAAAGATCAGTGCCTGATTCCAATGATTTTCTTGAATCAAATGGCTAAGCAAGGCGGATTTGGTGTCTTTGTCAATGGCAATCATCCATTGTTCTATCTTGGCGGTTTTGCCTCTTGGTGCAATTTTAATCTCGATCGCATCGTCATAAACCGTATCGGCGAGGTAGCGTACTTTGTCGTTTAGGGTTGCTGAAAATAGCATACTCTGGCGGTTGCTGGGTAGGCGGTCGATAATTTTGTTCAAGTCGTCGATAAAGCCCATGTCGAGCATTCGGTCGGCTTCATCTAATACCAGAAATTCCAAGTCGTTAAAAAACAGTGCGCGTTGATAAGCCATGTCGAGTAGTCTGCCGGGCGTGGCGACCAGAATGTCGATGCCGTTATCGAGTGCTTCTTTGCTTGCATCAACATCGGTTCCGCCATAGATAGCAAGCGAACTTAGCTTGAGATAGCGGCCGTAAGTGAGGATGCTTTTTTCTACCTGCATTGCCAATTCACGTGTTGGCACCAGGATTAATGCCCGAATTGAGCGAGCGCGAACGGTTTCACCGTTATTGAGTTTTTCTAAGATTGGCAGTACAAAACTGGCGGTTTTTCCGGTTCCTGTCTGTGCCGAGGCAATAATATCTTTGCCTTTTAAAATGAACGGAATCGCTCGTGTCTGAATTTCGGTCGGTGTTTGATAGCCGGAATCGGACAGGGCTTTTTGAATAGGATCGGATAATCCCAGTTTGGCAAATGACATAGAAACCTCGGAATAGCCGTCTTGTATGGGGTTGAGTGGTTTATCGCCAAAGCGATTGGCTAAGCACGATTGCTTTGAATTAAAACATAAAAACCGGCGTTTAAAAACAGGGGTTATGGGGCTTATGCGCTCGTCAACCGACCAAAGGCAACGCCTTTTAAATCGCTTCTTTCTCTTGAGGCGGTGTACTGTTTTATTCGATTGCTATAGGGAAATCGCAACAACAGGCTGCCGTATGAAGCGGTGTTTGGAATTAGGTCATGGCTTTTGAAGTAATCGTACTTGATGCCATTGTCTTTTTATTTATCGAGTTTGTTTGAGTTTGATTAAGGTTTCTTTTTGTACGGATTGAACGAGTTCAATGGCTTGATCTAGCGGGACAATGGTGCGGTTGCGGTGACGCATTTCTGGCCAGTGCTCTAAAATGTCTTGCACTTCTAAAGTATAAACCTTAACCCGCATTTTGCCGCCCCATTTCTGATGTTCGTATTGGTCAAAAAGTGTTGGATGGATTCGGCCAATTACGCCGGCTTCTTCATAGGCTTCTTTGGCTGCAGAGTCGTGTGCGCTCATGCCAATTTCTACGTGGCCTTTGGGAAAAATCCAATTATCTTTTTCTTTTGGGGTGGTGGTGACTAAAACGATTTTGAGGCCTTCAGCATCTTGAATCAGCGGGATAGCTGCGGAGCGTTCCTGTAACCAGTCGGGGGTATTTGCCATTTTGTATTGCCGCAAGGTAGGGTGAAGAATTGATTAAACGTCTTATTTAACCATGAAGCCTGGAAAGATGGGCAATAAAAAAGCCGAGTAAAAATTTACCCGGCTTTTTTTCTAACGACTTTATCAGCGCTTCTAATTGGAATTAACACAAATTAGAGAAGGTTGATAAATGAGAAAAATCTCGCGTTAGATAACGGTAATGTTTTCAGCTTGTGGGCCTTTTGGACCTGGCTTAACAACAAATTCAACCGCTTGGCCTTCAGCCAAAGTTTTGAAACCAGAGCTAACGATAGCGCTGAAATGCGCGAAAACGTCTGGACCTGATTCTTGCTGGATAAAACCGAAACCTTTAGTTTCATTGAACCACTTAACGGTTCCTTTAACAGTGTTAGACATAATAAACATCCTAATTTTTTAATAACAATAAATGCCTGCAATAGGCGTGGCTTGCTTAAAGATAATACTGATAGAACTTAAATACTGCAGGACGATGTGTTACGAAAATACGGCGAAATGTAGGATGTAAATCATAGTGTTTTTTCAAGCGAGTTAAGAATACCTTTAAAATCGGATAAAGGCCAGCTTTATTTTCGATAAAGGCGATTTATTTTGCACCTTACGGATAACTCCTCTTAGCGCAGATATTTTAGGACAACGCCCTTAAAGGTTTGGGTGTTAGGGGTTGCTGTCGGTTTGTATTGTTGATGCTGAAAGCCAAAATCGGTCATTTTTTGACTGAACTTGGCGTGTTTGCCGCGTCCCGGATCAACAATAATGACTTCGCATTCTGGTTTAGCGTGTTGTTGGATGAACTCTGAAAGCAGGGCGATGTGATTTTGTTCGTACAGCAAGTCGGAGCCGATAATCAAATCAAACGTACCTAAACCTGAATTTGGATTGTGCCAGCCAGTCCGCAAAAACGGGATGGCGCGGCTCTGATTGAGTTGGGTATTTTGTGTAAGAAATTTACCCGCCTCTGGGTGGTAGTCAGTTGCGGTAATATCGGCATGACGAGCATTAAGGAGCAGACTGGATAAGCCCAAACCGCAGCCAACTTCTAAAATACGCTTACCGTGAATTTCAAAGTCTTGCATTTTTTCGGCCAGCACTTGACTCGACTCCCACACCACGCCAAATAACGACCACTGAGCATCTGAAATGCCAAGAGCGGCGGCTTCCCCAAAAGGGTCGGCAAATTGGTTTTTATCGCGCAGGCTGCGCAAATGAATATCGAAATGGTTAAATTCGATGGTCTGGTACTGAAGACGAAGCGACTGCGGCATGATATAACCCTGAAATGTTGGAAGAATCGCAACAAGTTTGGGAAAAATCGCTACGTTTAAGCGGCTACTATACGCCCTTGCCAGCCCAATACACGCAATTAAATGTCGGAGTGATGGGCCAATCGCTAGGTTTATGACAGCGCTTATGCGGGTCAGCTTGTCGGTTAGTTGTACTCTCCAGGGGTGGCAATTTTCTGTACAGTTACTTTGCCTACTTTTTTGCCCGACATCCGTAGCAGTTCATCGCCAGAAAATTCGTAGCCCAGTTTTAGGGCAATCCGTGCCACATCATCTGCGGTCGCTGCCGCAAGCACTTGGCTTTTGAGCGCAGAGTCCCCCTGCATTTTTTGTAAAAAGGCTTCAAGTTGATCAAGGGCCATGGGCGTTCCTGCTTTGATTGGATGGGAAAGTCGTTTACGCGCTGGGCGCAGTTCGAGAGTAATTGGACGCGGATTTTACCCTTGTTTGCTTCGACTGGCAATTTCACAACCAAACGTCGGCTGTTTTTTTAGTTAAAAAACGAAAAAAATCAAAAAACGGTCATAAAGCCGTTTTTTCAATGAAGTGACATTCAACGCCTCCCGATTTTAGTAGGCTTTAACGCCGTCTTGAGCAGGAGTGCTTAAGGCGGCGTTTTGGTTTTTGTGTTGGTTTTTGTGTTGGTTTTCTGTCTTGATGGTTAGGCCAATTTTGCTCTAGAAAGTTCTCAAACCTTGAAGTAAGGCTCGGTTACAATTTGCGTTAAATTTATCGGAGTGCGTTATGAAAGAAGCAACCCCCTTTGCTGGCGAGCCTAAGCGCACGGGTTGGCCACAGCCAATGGTTGGCTATCATGTGGATGAAGCCGGTGATTGGGTGGCCGAATTGGCTTGTGGTCATTGTCAACATATTCGCCATCAACCGCCTTGGATAAATCGCCCTTGGGTCACAACCCAGCAGGGGAGAGAAGCGATGTTGGGCCAAACCTTAGTCTGTCGAAAATGTGAACTGGGGGCCCCACGCGATTGGTGTCTGCCCACAGAAGACCCAATAATAGAGCGCTAAATCAAACAGTATGAATGGGGTTTAAGATGTTACTTTTGGATATTCCAGGTGGGGCTGGTCTGCAGCTTGCGCACTTGGTCTTGGATTACAACGGCACCTTAGCGTGCGATGGTCAACTCAAACCGGGTGTGCTTGCGCAACTTGAGCGTCTTGCTGAGCAGTTGAACATTTATGTGATCACTGCGGATACTCACGGTTCGGCTCAGCAAGCCTGTGATCAGGCGTTTATTCATCTGCAGGTTATTGCTAAGCAGCAGCAAGACCAACAGAAGCAAGCATTTATAGAGCAGTTGGGCGCGTCGCATTGCATTGCTGTTGGGAATGGGATTAACGATGGCTTAATGTTAAAAACGGCTGCATTGGGCGTGGCGTTGATTCAAGAAGAGGGGTGTGCAACGCAAACGCTACTGGCCAGCGATCTGGTGTTTCAGCAAGTGACCGATTTGCTTGACGCCCTGTTGCAACCCAAACGCTTAATTGCCACGCTGAGAAACGGTTAACCAGAACCGGGCAGCCAGCGTGAGAATCTCTCATAATGCAAAACGCCGGAGAAATTCCGGCGTTTTGCATTTAAGGCGTTATTTTTTCGAAACGCTTAACTCTTAACGCTTATTCTGCGTGGGATTGGGCTGAGCGGAAGGCGTTGGGCGATTGCTTGGGCGAGAAGGTCGGCGTTGTCCAGGATTAGGTGAACGACCAGCCTCTCCTGAAGCCTTAGGCGTTCTGGGGGCATTAGGGTTCGAAGGGCGGCGTGTTCCGGTCGGTTTACGATCGTTGCTTTGTTTTGTCGTCCCCGAGTTTGCCGGTGCGTCATTGGCTGTTCCACGATTCGGATTTGCTTGTGCATCCCAAACCTTGGGTGCTTTGGGTTTTTTGGGCTTTTTCGGTTTCATGCCCAATTTGGACATAGGAACCGACTCTTTCGGCTCAAAACCAGCCAATATTTCTCTGGGCAGAAGTTGGTTAATCAAGTTTTCAATGCCTTGCAACTCAGGTTGTTCTTCGGCGCAGACTAAAGATAAGGCTTCGCCATTTGCGCCGGCGCGTCCGGTTCGGCCAATACGATGCACATAATCTTCGGCTACCTTGGGTAACTCATAATTAATGACGTGCGGCAGTTGATCAATGTCGATGCCACGGGCGGCAATGTCAGTTGCAACCAAAACTTGCAGAGCGTTTTCTTTAAAGTCGGTTAGCGCACGAATCCGTGCATTCTGACTTTTATTGCCGTGAATTGCTGCCGAAGCAATTCCTTGTTTACTGAGCTGTTCGGCAAGGCGGTTGGCGCCGTGTTTGGTGCGAGTAAACACCAATACTTGATGCCAGCTGTGTTGTTTAATCAACTGAATTAAGACCGCCGATTTCGCACTTTTATCAACCGGAATCACAGTCTGCTTGACGGTTTCAGCCGTTGAATTTTTTGGCGTCACCGAAATTTCGATCGGTTGGTGTACTAAACCTTTAGCCAGTGTGCGAATTTCGTCACTGAAGGTGGCCGAAAACAGCAAGTTTTGTCGTTTGCTGGGTAAAAGTGCCAAGATTTTTTTGATATCGCGGATAAAGCCCATATCCAGCATACGGTCGGCTTCGTCGAGCACCAAAAGTTCAAGGTGATCAAAGCGAATTGCGTTTTGCTGGTAAAGATCTAATAAACGCCCTGGCGTTGCCACCAAAACATCGACCCCTGAACGCAAACGCTGCATTTGTGGGTTGATTTTTACGCCGCCAAAAACAACGGCAGATTTAAGCGGCAGCCCTTTGCCGTAAGTTTCAACACTCTCGCTGACTTGCAGTGCCAGTTCGCGTGTTGGCGTTAAGACCAATGCGCGGGCTTGGTTTGCTTTGGCTTTGTTGCCACGGCTGAGATTGTGGAGCATCGGTAAGGTAAAGCCGGCGGTCTTCCCGGTGCCGGTTTGGGCAGCGGCCATGACATCTTGGCCAAGAAGAATGGCGGGAATGGCTTGGGCTTGGATCGGCGTTGGGGTGGTGTAGCCTGCGGCGCTAACCGCTTCAATGAGTGGAGCGCTCAGGCCTAGGTCGGAAAAATTCATCAAATTGGTCATCTCTTTTGGTGCCCAGCACATCAACCATGAACCGAGTGAAACACGGTCACGGTTGTCAGGGTCATTGGCAAAGACGAGCAAGCAAGTTGGAGCGAGGTGCGCTAGGCGGCTGAGCGGAGCTTAGAGCGGCAGGGTCGTCTTTGAAGTGGCGCGATTTTACCCTAAAAACAGTGTGCTAGGACGATAAAACACTTTGAGGCAGGATTTAAAGGATTAGGGCGTTGGTTTTTGTGCTGGGGGAATGAGGCTGTGAACCTCAATCCAATCGGCATGCAATTGCCACTGAATATTAAAGTGATAAAGTTTTAGGCCAAACGCTTGCCGTTGTTGAATGTGGCCAAAGTAGGCTGGACGAAGATTATGGCGCAGTGTACTGCGAATCAAACGGTCAAGATTGGGGTAGTCGATTGCAGCGTGGTTGAGTTGTTGTTCAGCAAGCGGGCTAAATTTTACCGGTAGTTCATCGCTTTGAGGGGCTTGTTCGGCAAAGCCACCGCGCGCCTCTGGACGGCAGTCGGCATAGGGAACATAAGGTTTTATGTCAAGAACGGGCGTTTGATCGAGTAAGTCTAGCCCCCCAACGCGCAAGCAGAGTTTGCCCGCTTTGTACTGCCAGCCGTGGTAGGTTAATAAAGATATGCCAATGGGGTTGGGTCGATAGGGCGAGCGGGTGGCAAAAACCCCTTGTCGCTTGGCGCCCAAGCGCGGTGGACGCACTGTTGGTCGCCAATTTGCCGGATCTCTGGTCGCCTGATGAAAGACAAACACCACCCAAAGGTGGCTAAAACCGTTCAAACCTTGCAACGCCTCTTGCCGATTCCAGGGCGGAAGCAGTTCAATCCAACCCTCCGCGCCTTCTAATAAACCGGTTTGACGTGGCATGCCAAATTTATCAGTAAAAGGACTGTGAATGAGACCTATGGTCTCGAAGTGAAAGGGGAGGTTCGGCGGCGTAATGGGCATGGTGATGAGTCCCCAAAAGGATAAATCGTTATCTTAAACGGCTAGGGGCATCCTGAGATTGGAATGCCGGATGAAATGGCCTGCATAGAGGTCGTGGCGGATTGAATTATGGGGTTTTCCAGCGCAACCATCAAGGTCCTATTTGTTCTATTTGACGCTCTCGTAATCGTGAGCCATCCGTTCTATCGGTTTAAGGATCGGCTCGCTTTTCTCGCCTCTCTTGTCGTTTAGGCCATTCTGCTGATTTTGAATTCCTCTAAATTGCGCAGGCTGAACGGATAGAATAAGGCCCTTTATAATGTGTCTTAAAATTTGGAATGAAAAAAATATGCAAATCCAAACTTTATATCAGGCCACAGATGGCTTAGGGGCTTGGCAATGGGTAACCGACCAAGTGATGGGGGTGAGTCCATTGGGCATTTCAAGGCAGACAGGGAAGGCGTGCATTTGCAGGCAGAGGTTTCCAAAGCCAATCATGGCGGTTTTGTGCAAATGAAATGGCCTTTTGCGCCAGAGTTGCGATTGGAGCAGTTTGAGGGGGTGGGGGTTGAGTGTCGTTTGCAGGGGGCATCCGAATTTGAAGCCTTGTTGAAAAGTCAACAGCTCTGGATGCCATGGCAGTCTTATCGAATTTCGGTACGCGCCAATTCAGATTGGCAAACAGTGTATTTCCCTTTTGCCGCTTTTAAACCTTATCGCACCCAAACTCTGCTGAATCCACAGCGTTTAAGCCATTTTTCGTTACTGATGGCGCAAGAGGGCAAGCAAGTTCTGTCGGTGCGTCAGTTAACACTTTATCGATAGGGATCGACTATGGCAGAGATTTGGGTGGATGCCGATGCATGTCCCGTCGTTATTAAAGAGATTTTGTTTAAGGCGGCGCAGCGAACGCAGGTGCCTTTGACATTGGTAGCCAATCATTTTCTGCGTGTGCCCGCAGCGGAAAATATTCATTTTCGCCAGGTAGGCGGTGGTTTTGATGTGGCGGATCATTGGATTGTTTTGCATTGTGCTGCTGGGGATTTAGTCATTACCGCCGACATTCCGTTAGCGGATGAAGTGATTACCAAGGGCGCTTTGGCATTGAATCCAAGGGGAGAGCTCTACACAAAAAGTTCGATTAAAGCCCGCTTAAATATGCGTGATTTTATGGAGACTTTGCGTTCCAGTGGCATTCAAACCGGCGGGCCAGACAGTTTTCATCAACGCGATCGTCAAGCGTTTGCCAATCAATTAGACCGCTGGTTGGCGCAGAATCGTGCGCATTTTGCGGTTAAAAAGCATGATTAAGTGACATGGTTCGGGTCATTCATGGCCAAAGTTTTGCTTTTGTCTTGAGACCGCTTAAAAAAATATTTATTCGCAGATAAAACATTTACAATTCTGCTCGGCGATTTTCTGTTTGCAGAAACCGGATGAAAATGCCGAGGAAGATGCTTGCAGTAGGCGGTTCAGACGTGGTTCTTTATGCGATTGAACGGCGCTGCTGAGAGCAGATTCAAGCCCTTTATAAAAAAATACAGAATAACCCACCCCAATGCTTAGGTCTGTCCAGCGCTGGAAAGGGATTTAATCAGGAGAACCAAGAGATGCAAAACTCTACACATGACGACAAAGGCCAAAATGGCTTTTCACGTAGGGACTTTTTGCTCGGTGCAGCGGCGTCTTTCGCCTATTTTGCCGGGATGGAACGTGCGATTGCCGCATCAGGGAACGATACGCCAGTCAAAATTGTTATTGTTGGCAGCGGTTCAGCGGGTATCAGTATTGCCAACCGTTTGGCAGATGCGTTACCGAATGGTCAGATTGTCATTATTGATAAGCGCGAGCCACACTACTACTGGCCAGGTTTAACCCTAGTGGCAACCGGTGTCTGGCCAAAAGCCGATGTCTTGCCAGGCAGTAATGAATCCTTTTTGCCAAAAGGGAAAAACATTTCGTTTATGAAAACGCTGGTCAGCGCGTTTGAGCCTGAGAAGAAGCAACTGCAAACGGAAGACGGGCAAACCGTAAGCTACGATTACTTGGTGGTCGCAACCGGCATTGAATATAACTATGAAGCGATTGATGGTATGGATATTGAACGCATCGGTCAGAAGGGTTTGACCAGCGTTTACCATAGCCCAGATAAAGCTGAAGCCTCTTGGGGTGCAATTCGCGATTTCTCGGAAAAGGGCGGCAACGGTATTTTCACCTTACCGGCAACGCCGATTCGTTGTGCCGGCGCACCACTGAAAATGACCTTCTTAACGCTTGATCGTTTAAAGCAGAACGGCGGGTTTGATAAGGGACAGATGAATTTCTATTCTGCTACGGGCGGGGTTTTTGGCTTGCCTTGGTTCAACCAGTTTGTGCTGGATCGCTTTGCTGAAAATAAAATGGACGTTAAATTAAAGACGCCGTTGAAAGCGGTGGACATTGATGCCCAGAAAGCGACTTTTGGTTCTGCAGAAGGCGAAAGCTTCACAGTAGAGTACGATTTGCTGCATGTGGTTCCACCAATGCGAGCGCCTAAGGTAGTGCGTGAATCGGATTTGGCTTGGAAAGAAGGCGGTTTTGCCGGCTGGTTAGCCGTTGATAAAAATACCTTGCAGCACAATAGCTATCCGGAAGTCTTTGGTTGCGGCGATGTTAATGGAACGCCTTTAGGCAAAACGGCGGCCACCGTTAAGATGTCAGTACCCATTGTGGTCAGTAATCTGTTGTCGGTCATTAATGGTAAAGAGCCGGAAGCGAGCTTCAATGGTTACACCTCTTGCCCTCTGATTACCCAGATTGGTTCTGCGATGTTGATTGAATTTGACTACGAAAAAAATCTCGTTCCGACCTATCCTTTTATCGACCCTCAACAGGAATCTTGGTTCGCTTGGATTATGAAAGAGCAGCTGCTTAAGCCGGCTTATTTGAAAATGTTGGAAGGTAAGGTTTAAGGAGAAACCCATGCAAGGATTTAATTTAGGTTTGCAAATTATGATCGGGTTTTTGCAACAAAACCTGATGTTGGTCTCGGCGATTGCGGTCGCTTTGGTGGTCTTATACGGATTGTTATTGGTGAAAAAACTGGGCTTTACCAAGGGCGCCATTAAAAATACCGTCTTAGCCGGAATTGCGGCTTGGGTATTGTTTATTTTCACCTTACCCAGCATGACCATGTCTTCTTTGGCACAAGTCGAATACATTACGGATTGGGTAATGTTATCGGTGATGTCACTTGGCTATGCGGGCGTGGTTGCCGTTTTGTTGTACCCATTGTTTCGCATGAAGCAAGCCGCCTAAACGCCAACGGCGATTTAGATTGCGTGTGCAAAAACCCCCAAATTGGGGGTTTTTTTATGTTGAGAAGATTTGGTGAATTGGAATTAGCTGTGCCAAATGTCTTTAACAATGGATTTGTACCAACCACGAGCGTACTCCGCTTCGAGCTTGCGTTCGCTCAAGGGTGCGCCTTTGGTGCTCACGCCACCAGAGCCGGGGATTTCGCTTAAGCGACCGTCTTGATTCTGATAGACCCCAACAATACTGATACCGTAGTCAGCGCCGACCAAACTGTAACAGGTGTTCACATTGCGTGTAGGCGGCATGGGCAGCTGATTCAGACTGGAGACAATGGCTGCAGCGCACATTTTGCCTTGGCTGGAAGCGGAGTGGCCAGATTTTGGCATGGTGCCCGCATTTGAGGCATCCCCAACCACATAGACATTAGAATGAATTTTCGATTCAAAGGTGTCTTGATCCACCGGACACCAACCGGACTCATCCGTTAAACCGGCAGTAAACGCAATTTTTCCGGCTTTTTGCGGCGGAATAATGTTGATAACATCGGCTTGAATGGTGTCAAAGTCGCTGAAGACCGTTTTACTGGCAACATCAATTTTGGTAACGGTTGCGCCATCTTGCGAACCGTACCATTCAATCATTTGGCCATAAAGATCTTGCCAACCTTCAGCAAATAGAGCTTGTTTCGAGAATTTATCCTTGGGATCTAAAATCATAATACTGGCGGTAGGATTATGTTTTTTGAAATATTCGGCAATCATCGAAACGCGTTCGTAGGGGCCAGGTGCACAGCGGTAAGGATTCGGGGGGGCGACCATGAGAAAGCGACCACCTTGTGGCATCGCTTGGATTTGTTTGGCGAGCAGTTCGGTTTGCGGGCCGGCCTGCCAAGCGTGTGGAAAGAGGTTGGCCACTTCGGCTGAATAACCTTCAATTGCTTCGTATTTAAAATCAATACCAGGGCTAACGACCAAACGGTCGTAACTGAGTTGACGTCCATCTTCTAAGCTAACCGTTTGTTTTTGTGGATTAATAGCGGTCGCCAATTGATGAATGACCGCAACACCATGTTGGGTTTTTAGGGTTTCGTAGTCATGGGTTAGGGTTTGCACATCAATAAGCCCTGCCAAATACCAGTTTGAAGCGGGACAAGTCATATAAGTGGTTTTGGGTTCAATAAGGGTGACATTGACTTCAGGGTCAAAACGCTTCACGTATTTGGCAACTGTTGCCCCCGCAAAGCCGCCACCAATAATCAGAACTGTTTTGCCTTTTGCGTTTGCCCCATCGGCTTTAAGCGTCTCTTTTGAACAGGCGCTAAGACCGATTGTTCCCAAGCTAATACCGGCGGTGGCCAGTGCTTTAAAAAGGGTACGACGTTGTAAAGTTTGCATTCTTGTTTCTCCTTAAGGCTTGAGGGTTGCTAGATAGTCGGCAATCGCCTCAATCTCTTGATCGGAGTAGCCTTTAGCATGACGTCCCATAATCGTGCCAGAGCGTTTGCCTGATTTGAAATCTTTAAGTTGTTCTACCATTAAATCGCGAGGGTAACCCGCCAATGGGGGAATGGCTCCGCCGCTGTATTGACCATTGGGGCCGTGACATAAAAAACAAGTGGTGGCAAACATTTCGCCCATACTAATTGGCTGCGGGCTTTGCGCGTAGCTCATGCTGCTTAAGGTACAAACAAAAAGCCCGCCGAGTAGTTTTTGGAAAACGGGTGATAACATGATTTTTCCTCGGTTTTGATCGGTAATGAGTAAAGATATCGGGATGTTTAGGTCACAAACACCCTGCTTAGTGCTGATTCATCAGGTAAGTGCAGAACCGTTACCCTTAAAGGTGCAGCGTATTCTGCAAAGATTTATTGATGGGGTAATCATAGTTTTTTATGAATTGTGATAACTTTTTGTTATATAAGACTTAATTAATTTTTAGGTAGAGTTTTTAACCGCTATCAGTGAGATTTTTGGTTTATTTAATGACTTAAAAGTTATTTATATAAATAACTCTTATCTATAGATAATATATTTGTATCATTGAAAGTGTGTGAATTTCAGAGGGGAGAGTTCTTCTGTTTGCTCAGCGCTATTTTTTCCAAGCGAATTTTTTAGGTTGTGTGCCTCGCCTTCAGACTTGTTTAAATTTATTCTGTGCCTTCAAGATTCCCAAGTTTGGGGTCGCTCTTTTTTCAATAGTCGGAGTTCGTATGCTAAAGATTGCACAAATCGCTCAACAACGTTATGCCTGTAAAAAATTTGATCCAGAACGCCGCTTATCGCCTGAAACGCTCGCTAGCCTTTTGAGTTTATTGCGCTTTAGTCCTTCCAGTGTAAATTGCCAGCCTTGGCACTTTGTCTTAGCGCAAAGTTTGGCCGGCAAAGCGCCTTTTATTGATGCCGCGCAGGGGATTTATCAGGCCAATTTGAATAAAATTGCCGATTGCAGTCTAGCGGTTCTATTCTGTGTTAAAACCACGCTTGAGGATGCTTATGTTCAGCAGCTTTTGGATCAAGAAGCGGTGGATGGACGTTTGGCGGACAGCGCTGCCCGCGAGGCTGCTCTTAAGGTCCGGCAGTTTTATATTGGTCAGCATCAGCAGAATCAGGATTTAGCTTGCTGGATGGAGAAGCAGGTGTACTTAAATCTTGGCGCTTTCTTATTGGGGGTGGCCGCGATGGGTTTGGATGCCGTACCGATCGAAGGGGTGGATGTTGCGTCTTTAGATCAACGTTTGAAATTGCCGCAACAGGGCTACCGTGCCTTAGCCATGGTGGCTGTTGGTTATGCCGCTACAGACGATTTTAATGCGCAATTGCCAAAATCCCGTTGGCCGCAAGAGCGACTGTTTCAGTTTCTGGATCCGGACGAAATGAAAGACTTAAGCGCGCAAGAGATTTAACCGCAGTGGTCTGACAGCCTATGTATAATGAGCCAAGTTTGTTAGGCAGCGAAACAGTTTGATCTACTCCAAAATCGTTGCCGGCCAGGTTGAATAAAAGATGAGTAAAGCGATGAGGGCAAGAATTTTTTCGATAGCAAATCAAAAGGGCGGCACAGGGAAAACCACCTTGAGCATGAATTTTGCCGCAGGCTTGGCTAAGCGTGGAAAAACCCTATTGATTGATGCAGACCCACAGGGTTCGGCCAGCCAGTGGTCAAGTTTGTCACCGGATCATAAACCTTTTCCGGTGTCGGTGATTTCGGTCGGTGCAAATATTGGAAGAGAGGCGGAACGTTTTGCCCAAGATTATGAATTTTTGGTCATAGACTGTCCACCAACCTTGGAAACGGGCGTGATGCAATCCGCATTTAAAGTATCGGATACTTTGTTAATTCCGGTTTTGCCCTCGCCTATTGACCTTTGGGCCAGTATCCGAATTGTTGAAGCGATTGATCAAGCCAAGCTGCTTAACAAGCGGCTTAAACCTTATATTGTCGTGAATCAATTAGAACCGAAAAGTGCCCTCTCTAAATCGATGCAGGAAGCCCTGGCCGAGTTTCATATCCCTGCATTGCAAGGCGGCGTGCGTCGTCGTGCGATTTATCGTAATGCGGCGATGGACGGTGCCAGTGTGTATTGTGTTGGCAAGCGCGGTGAGACCGCAGCCCAAGAAATTGAACAACTGATTGAGGAATTATTATGACCACCCCAAAAACCACCGGTGCAAAACTTGCTGATTCACTTCGTCGTGCAAAAGACAGCAACCTTGATACGCCAACCGAAATTGCCGCGGTTGCCGACGTACAGCCCGCAGCCGATGTTCTTGAACAACCGGTTATCGAAGTGAAAAAAGAAGAGAAAGCAGCTGCGGTAGAAGAGAAGCCAAAGCGTTTTGCCTCACGTCGAGTTTGGCCAGATTAATTGCGACGGTGACACTTTATTTGATGGGCCCGGTTTCGGGCCTTTTTTATGTATGGTTTTGCGCCTGTAACGCTGCTTATGCTTTCGTTTTGAACTGTTGAACAAGGTGTTGAAGTTGTGCAGCATGTTCGCTGACTTGGTGACAGGCTAATTCGGTTTGATCGGCACCTTTGGCCACTTCATGACTGACGTGATGAATTTCTTGCACACTCTGTTTTACAACGTCCGATTGTGCGGCTTGACGCTGCGCTTGAGCTTCGATTTGCCGGTTTTTTTCGCCGATGGTACTCACCGCTTCGGCAATGATGCTTAAGGCTTGTCCTGCTGAGTTGGCTTGTTCTACGCTTTTTAATGCCTGCGACTGGCCATTTTGCATGACTTTTACCGCTTGATCGGCGACCCGCTGTAACTGATCAATAATCGCTTCAATTTTGACAGCAGATTCTTGGGTTTTTCCGGCCAATTCTCGAACCTCATCGGCAACAACCGCAAAGCCGCGTCCATGTTCGCCAGCCCGTGCGGCCTCAATGGCGGCGTTCAATGCCAAAAGATTGGTTTGCTCAGAAATGTCTTTAATTACCGAAAGCACCGAGGTGACGTTTTGGCTGTCTTGTTTGAGATTTTCAATGACACTCGCCGTTTGCTGCACTTCGCGTGCCAGACTTTGAATGGAGGTGATGGCCTGCGCAACAATCTGATTTCCGTTTTGAGTGGCGTCTTGTGCCTGTTGAGTTGCTTGTGTGGCGGCAAGGGTATTCTGAGACATCTGTAAGGCAATATCGCGCATGGTATCTACCGACTCGGCCGCACTTTCGGTGCCTATTTTTTGCGTATTAACGCCAAGGTGGGTATTTTGAGAAACCTGAAGCATTTCTGTTGAGGCGATATTTAATTGGTGAGTCACCTGTTGAATTTGAGTGACCATCTGTCGCAAATTTTGCGCCATTCGATTAAAGCTGTTTGCCATGTCACCGATAAAGTCTTCACTTTTAACCGTGCAATGCATTGAAATATCGTTTTGGCTGATGGCATTGGCAACTTCGCCAATTCGCATAAGCTGGTTAAGCAAGCGGGTTTTCAGTAACCAATAGTTAAAAATACCGATCGATAAACCGGCAAGAACGCAACCAAGAATAAACCAACCGAGCATGCCCTCTTTAAAGTGAACAAAAAGACTCGCAAACACGGGAAATACCAGTCCCATAAGCAGGCCTGCGCCGGTGTAGGTAAGAAACATATTGCGCAAGATGCTGGGGCGGCTGAAGTCAAACGAAATCATGATGTATCCTTTTAATCAAAGGGTGTGTTTCCTTAGCGGGTTTAAGGGGGTGACGGTAGTCACTCTTGGGATTACTTCGTTATAACGGACTCTCAGACCGAGTCTTATAAAATGAATTGGCAACCGCCGTATGGTCTTTGAATTTTCCGCTCTTAAAAAGTTGACTGTATTGGCGCGCCAATGCGTCTTAGGTGTTTTAAATTGTTTTAAATTTTTTTAAGCAGATTTTACGCCAAGATGCTCGCAGAGCCTCCAGTAAAAATGACTGACGTCAGATCCTTAATTAGCATTTGCCAATTAATAGGCGCTGTGATAGCGTGGCCGCGTAATTTTACCGTGATTTTGGCCAATGCAAAATCGGCTTTTTGCAGCTGTGTCAAAGTAGGAATTGGAAAAGGAAATCTATGAAATTTTTGTTAAAACCGCTTTTTCTGGCACTGTCTTTGACGGCATTTAGCTTGAATGTCCAAGCGCAACCCCAAATGCAATTAAGTGCTGAACAGCAACAGATGCTGATGCAGTTACAACAGGTCCAGGCTGGTTTTTTGCAGTCGCAACAAGAGTTGCAAGCGTTTCAGGGCGAGGCAATTGAGTCTTCTTCGGATTTGCAGAAAATGCGCGATGACTTGCGCAATAAAATGACGCAAAAAATGAATGTTGATGGCTACAATGCGGAGGCAGAAATTGCCAAGCTGAATGAGGTTATTCAAGCTTATGAAAAAACCGGCGCAGAACCCAGCACGGATGTAATTGCCGATTTTCAACAGCGCCAGCAGCGTTTGCAACAGAAGCAAGCTCAGGTCATTCAAGATCCTGAAATTCAGACTTTGGCGCAAACCTTTGAAACCGCTGTTATGAAAGTCGTCAAGCAAAAACACCCAGAGAGCACAGAGTTGTTAAAGCGAATTGATGAGCAAGGGGAAAACCTACAACAACTTCGCAAGCAGGTTCAGGCCAGTATGGCAGCAGGAGCGAGTGCACCTTAATTCTTTTGCGAAGGCGTTTTAAGACTAAGACGGCCTAGATGATAAAAAAACCGCAGAATTTTGCGGTTTTTTTATGGGAGGATCTTTTAGTAAAAAGAACCTTGCGGAGTAATTGTTTATTTGCGCTTAAGGTCTTCGGCGAGACGTTTACGCTCTTCCATCCAAGCACGTTGTTCGAAATCAACATTCATACAGTCGTAGCAATGTTGTTTAAAAATGCCGATCTTGGCCAAGAGCCAATGCATTTTGCATCCAAGACAAAACCCAAAAACCGCTTCCAGCCACATTAATAAAAAGCAGACCCAGACAAAAAAGGGAATGTAATAGGGCATCCAGTTGCTATCGGTAGGCAGTAGCTGGGTGTTAAATAAGCCGTTAAGAGCCCGAGCAAAACTGTCAGGGTTAAAAAAGAGTAAGCAGGCGGTAATCAAGGATGCACCGATGATCCAAGCGAAACGTTTCGGTTTAAGTGGTTCCCATTTTGGCGGTTTGTTGCGGGTAAGAAAGGTTGCGAGATGAATGGAAGGGGAAAGGTAGGCCGTTCTGACAAACATACCGCTGATCATCTCAAACAAGCCGTAGAACAAGACCATGGTGGGGACACTGTATTCAAAGAGCGTACGGGAAGCTTGTACATTATAAATAATTTGCCAGTCTTGCGTCATGTCGAAAGTTTCTTCCACGAGTGTGTTTGGCAAAACGGTCCAAGTGGGCGCTAAAACAGTGGTTAGCAAAACGGTCACCATGTAGATTGGAATCAGCAGCAGAAGGCCTGCTCGCATTTGTACGGCATGCTTGTTAATAAACACGACCTCCTCGTTTTTATCTCTAAACCATAAGGTGTGAAAATGATACTTCAACACAGGTTTCTCCTCATTAAGCGGTAAAAATCGGAAGATTTGCATCGGATTTTAAGTGGAATTGGTGGCAAATCTTCCATGTTCCTAACAGCTGTTAGCTTAAGCCTATTTCACGAAGTTTCAAGCCATCTAGACTTAGAATCTTTTTTGGTAGTTATAGAAATAAATAATTAGAATCTGCTGATATCTACTTATTTTTGTCATTGTGTGGAAGAAATGGGTTGGCCTAACGTCAGTAAAGAGCTTTGGTTTTTGCCAATTTTAAAAAATTTTACGTTTTCACTGATGCCAATCGCTCGGCGTTTTGCAGCGCGCGACCTTACTTCTTGAAGTCTCCTCGCGGGAAAATGCGTCTAATATACGTCAGTTTTTTGGGGCAAGGATGCACCTATTAGAGTCAGTCGTGGATAAATAATCTGTTTAATAAAGCCAATTCGTATCTTAAGTGTCCGTTATAAAGGGGTTTTATTGATTACGGCACTTAGCATGCTTTGAGTAAGTGGATTCTTTTTCTCTGTCAGTGTTTTGCATGAATAAGGATAAAAAAGTGCAAGAATATATTGAAATTTATGAGCAGCATAAAGCGCAGATTGAAAAATTTTTAATCGAAACGGTTAATCACAATGCGGACAACTTAACGGTAGAGTTGGCACCTTTGAAAAAGTTTTTTAAGCTTTTCCCAAGCTTGGAACTGATTTATGTCACAGATGATGATTTTAGGCAGGTAACGCCCAACTTAAGTCGGCGTAAGCAGATGATGGCGGCCAATGGACGAGATCGTCGCTATCTATGTGATCGAGTGCATCCTGCGGAAGCGGATATTTCAATTAGCGACCCTTATATCAGTTCGGCAACGGGTGAGGCTTGTATTACCCTAATGCATCGAATTCCGGGGCATTTTGTGTTTTTGGATTTTAATCTATTGACCTTATTGACCCGCTTTGGTTTGTTGGAACGCCATGAGTTTTTTAACGCAGTGACCGTCGGTTTTTATTTTCTGGTCGGCATTTCATTGATGTTTTTTTCGTTGATGTCAATTGGTTATGCATTTTTTGATTATGTTAAGCAGTTTATGCAAGAGCCATCTGAATACAGCTTAGAAGCCGTGTTTAAACCTATTATTGCATTGACAATGGGCTTGGCTATTTTTGATTTAGCAAAAACGTTGATGGAACGGGAAGTTTTCTTCAAAGCTTATGCAGATAAACAAGATGACGCTAAGCTGCTTACGAAATTTTTAACGGCTATCATTATTGCGCTATCGATTGAGGCCTTGATGGTTGTTTTTAAAATTGCATTAAACGATACCAGTCAGTTGTTAAATGCGCTCTATTTGATTATTGGTGTGGCATTAATTATTCTTTCTTTGGCGCTTTATGCTAAATGGGTGATGCCGATCTATAAAAATGAAAATAAATCCTTTGATCAGTCTGTGAAAAAGACTTCGAGGGAATAACAAAATTCGTTAAGGAGCGCGAATTCAACTACCAAGTGCACCACTCACTCAATTAGGCTGCTTTCCTGAGTTCTTCAAAGACAACTGCAGGTTGTTTGTAGCC
>JAFGXP010000031.1 GCA_016936535.1 Thiotrichales bacterium
AATAACTGAGTGGAACTGCGACCAAGAGGCTGTCGATTCGATCCAATATCCCACCATGACCAGGCAAGCATCGACCGCTGTCTTTCAACCCTGCTTGACGCTTAAGTACACTTTCAAACAAATCGCCAAATACCGAAAACAGGGCAATGGCGGTTAATAATAGCGCCAACAACACATTATCTTGTAACGAAAATTCTGACCAAGCAAACTGCAAAATCAAACACGCAAAAAGGAACGTGCTTAAGGCGCCGCCCCAAACCCCTTCCCAACTTTTTCCAGGACTGACATGCACCGCAAGTTTCCGCTTACCAAAACGCCGCCCGCTAAAATAGGCACCGGTATCCATTACCCAAACCACCGCTAAACTGAGCAACAACAGCCAAGGTGAAACCAATGCCTGCAGACCAATCAAACCTTTCGCCAGCAACAAGGTCAAAACAAAGCCTAAAAGCAAACGCAAACGGACTGAGGCAATGCCTTTTAATCCTGCACTCTTCTGATATTGAATGACCACTCGCACCATAAATAACAGCACTAAAAGGGTCAAACCAATGACAACCGGCGACTCAAGTAAACGGACAATTAAAGTAATCAGCCCCGCGCCTAAGACGGTATAAAGCACTTGAATCCTTGGGGTGTGGCACTGCGCCAACTTCGCCCACTCCCACAGCGCTAAAACGCTCAATGCGATGATTGCCACAAACCATACGCCTGTCGAAGCATAAAAAATACCCGCTACAACTAAAATCACTAGCAACAGAGCTGTAAAAATCCGTGGCATTAACATGATGATTGCACCTGTTCACTGGTTTGACCAAAACGGCGTTCTCGTTGCGCAAAAGAGGCAAAGGCCGCATCCAATTGCTCTGGCCCAAAATCCGGCCAAAGCGCATCGGTAAAATAAAGCTCGGCATAAGCCATTTGCCAAATCAAAAAATTACTGATGCGTTGCTCGCCACCGGTACGAATCAATAGATCGGGTAAGGGAAGATCGGCATTGGCAACATATTGAGACAAGGTTGCCACATCCAAAACATCCACGGACTGCTCTGGATTCGCCTGTTGCCAATTCTTAACCGCCTGAATAATATCGGCCTGACCACCATAATTTGCCGCAATCGTTAACACTAAGCCGGTGTTCCCACAGGTTAGCGCTTCCGCACGAAGAATGTGTTCTTGAATTTCTTGGCTAAAAGCACTGCGCTCGCCAATAATACGTAACTGCACATTGTTTTCGTGCAACTTGACCACCTCTTTTTGCAGAGCATGCAAAAACATCGACATCAATTTGTTCACTTCTTCTTTTGGTCGCCGCCAATTTTCAGTGCTAAAGGCAAACAATGTCAAAGCCTTAACGCCGACTTTTGCACAGTGCGTAATGGTTCGTTTGACGGCATTTAAACCTTTTTGATGCCCAATAAAACGTGGCAGAAGACGCTTTTTTGCCCAACGCCCATTGCCATCCATAATAATGGCCAAGTGTTGCGGCAGCGGTTTTACAGCAGGGTTGGCGGACAAACTGAACTCCGTAAAAAAAGAATCGATTCAACGCCGATGACATCGGACGCCAAAACCAATAAATAAAGGAAGATGGTTCGATCGTTTCCAAATAATCGAACATGGGGTAAACGCTCAAAAAAACGCAAACAAAACCAAAAGCAAAAGGCCAAAAATCACAGCGATTTTTGGCCTTTTCCATCGCATCAAGCGTCTAATTATGCCTGAGTTGATTGCAAATAGCGATGAAGGTCACCCTTATACATCCATTAAAGAAGCTTCTTTGCCGGCCAACAGCTCATCCACTTTTTTAATCATTTCATCCGTCACTTTTTGGATCAGTTCTTCCGCACGACGTGCATCGTCTTCAGAAACCACTTTATCCTTAAGTAGTGTTTTCACATCTGCATTGGCATCACGACGCACATTACGAATAGCAACGCGCGCGTTTTCCGCTTCAGAACGCGCCACCTTGGTTAAATCACGACGACGCTCTTCGGTTAATGCAGGAAGAGGAATACGAATCAAGGATCCAGTCGTTGCAGGATTGATCCCTAAATCGGAGGTCATAATCGCCTTTTCAATCTTCGACACCATTTGCTGTTCCCAAGGTTGAATGCTCAGCGTGCGAGCATCTTCAACATTGACATTGGCAACCTGAGTCAAAGGCACATCAGAACCATAGTAATCGACCATAATCGAATCAAGAATTGATGGATGAGCACGACCTGTACGGATCTTGGCAAAATTGACTTCCAGATTCTCAAATGACTTCTGCATTCTTACCTTGGCGTCTTTTTGAATTTCGTTTAACATTTTTATTCTCCTGCGCTAACCAAGGTGCCTTCGTCTTCACCTTGAACAATTCGTATTACCGCCTGCTCTTTGAACATATCAAATACCCGTATTGGCATCCGATGATCGCGGCACAAAACAAAGGCGGTCATATCCATAACTTGCAAATTCTTTTGAATGACCTCGTCGTAACTCAGCTGAGTGTAACGTGTGGCACTTGGATCTTTATGCGGATCTGCGGTGTAAATGCCATCTACTTTAGTCGCTTTTAGAACAATATCGGCATCGATTTCAACACCACGCAAGGCCGCAGCCGTGTCAGTGGTAAAAAAAGGCGAGCCGGTACCGGCTGCAAAAATAACCACATCACCACTGGCTAACTGCTTCTTGACCAAATTGGCATTAAATCCACTTGAAATACCTTCAATCGACATCGCAGACAAAATCTGAGCCTTTAACCCTACCGCTTCAATCACATCACGCAATGCCAACGCATTAATCACGGTTGCCATCATTCCCATATGATCGCCGGTGGTACGTTGAATACTTGAGCCCTGAATCTGAACACCACGGAAGATATTGCCGCCGCCAACAACTATCCCAATTTGCACGCCTAAATCATGCAGTTGTTGAACCTGTTTCGCCACCTTATTCAAAGTTTCGGCACACAGCCCAAAATCGCCATCCCCCATGAGCGCTTCACCGCTAAACTTCAATAAAATTCGCTGATACTTCAGAGCCATCACGTATCCTAAAAGAGTTAAAAAACATTTTGTAAAACATTGATTTCATAGATTTTTACAAAATATTTTATACGAAAAAAACCATGAGAGACTTGCTCCCATGGTTTTCTGGGTTCAAAGCAAATTAAACGCCTTTTGCTGCACGAGCGGCTTCAGCCACTTCTTCAGCAAAATTGGTTTCTAGCTTCTCAATACCTTCACCCACTTCAAGACGGATAAAAGTATGAACAGTAGCGGCATTTGTCTTTAACAAATCTTTGACTTTAAGACTAGGATCCTTAACAAACTCTTGTTCAAGCAAGGTAATTTCCGCTGCAAATTTACGCATACGCCCTTCAATCATTTTCTCGATGATATCCAATGGCTTACGCTTCTCTTCTGGCAACTTATCATTGTCTTCTTGCGCTTTTTCAATCTGGAATACACGCTCTTTTTCAACGACAGAAGGATCTAAATCATCGGTTGAAATCGCTTGAGGTTTAACAGCAGCAACATGCATAGCCACATCACGAATTAGGCCGTCATTGCCGCCTTCCATGGCAACCACAACCCCGATTTTTTCACCGTGTTGGTATTGGCCGATTGCACCCGAAGTTTCAATGATTTCAACACGACGCATCGTCATGTTCTCACCAATTTTGGCAATCATTTCACGGCGGCGCTCATCCACAGTTTTACCACTGGCCATGGTCGCTGCCATGATTGCATCGATATCGGTTGTACCCAGCGTTAAAGCAATTGATGCAATTTCATCTGCAAAGGCTTTGAACTCATCGCCCTTCGCAACAAAGTCGGTTTCGCAGTTCACTTCCACGATGGCCGCTTTCTTCTTATCCGCAGAAATCGCAACCGCAATCACCCCTTCTGCAGCAACACGACCGGCTTTTTTATCTGCACCAGCCATGCCTTTTTTGCGCAAAAATTCAATTGCCGCGTCCATATCACCATTGGTTTCTGCCAATGCTTTTTTACAATCCATCATGCCAGCGCTTGTAATTTCACGTAGCTCTTTTACCATTGCAGCCGTAATTGCCATGTTAATTCCTTAGTTGTTATGGTTTAAAAAAACGGGAAGGAGATTCTGGATTCACTTTTGATCAACCCAAAATCTTGGAAGCGCCACGCATCTTTTTCAAGTTATGCGTGTCAGCTAGAAAGGCGTCTGCCTGAATCCAACCCCTGATAGAGGTTGGCTGTTGAACAAATTGACCAATGGCTCGATTACCAATTATGCCAATTTGTTAACCTAATTGACCAAACCCGGTTTAAGGTTTGGCGCTTCCTTTAGCTCGCGTTGAGATTATTCTGCGGCTTTTTCGTCAGCTTCTACAAAATCATCGCCTTCAACGGCTGTCGTAATTGTGGCTTTACCTTCAATAACGGCATCGGCGGCTGAACTTAGGTACAAGCTGATGGCACGAATGGCATCGTCGTTACCTGGAATCACATAGTCGATATTGCGTGGGTCATTATTGGTATCAACCACACCAATTACTGGAATACCCAATGTTTGCGCTTCTTGAATCGCAATTTTTTCGTTACCAGTGTCAATGATAAAGATTGCGTTTGGCATGGCACGCATATCTTTAATACCACCCAATGAAAGCTCAAGTTTATGCTTCTGACGCGTCAACATCAGCGCTTCTTTTTTCGTCATTTTCTCAAAAGTGCCATCTTGTTCCATCGCTTCAAGCTCTTTCAAACGCTTAATCGACTGTTTGATGGTTTTGAAGTTGGTCAACATACCGCCTAACCAGCGGTAGTTAATGTATGGCATACCGCAACGAGCGGCTTCTTGAGCAACGATATCACGCGCTGCACGTTTGGTACCCACAAACAAAACACTGCCTTTATTTGCCGCAATGCCGCCCATGAAATTTAGGGCATCGTTAAACAAAGGTAAAGTCTTCTCTAGGTTAACGATATGAATTTTGTTGCGCTCGCCGAAGATGTACTTTGACATCTTAGGGTTCCAGTAACGTGTTTGGTGACCAAAGTGAACACCGGCTTCCAGCATTTGACGCATGGTAACTTTTGCCATGATTTTTTTCTCCAATAATTGGGTTAGGCCTCCGTTTACCCATAAAAACGAACCTCAGACTGGCGGCAAAGCCAGGCGCGGCACCCCGCTTTATGTGTCGGTAAACGTGCGGATTTTCTGTTAGAATTGCTTTCAATTTAAAAAGCGCGGCATTTATACCACATTTGCCGAGGCTGCACAATCAATCTAATCAATAAACTCTGATTGGTTTCAAGGCGATAAAAACCATCTCGTCAACGCATCCTAAACGTATGTTTCGCTCTTATTCACTTTACAGGCCTTGTTTACACTATTTGGTTACCGAACGCCTTTCTCTTTTAATTTCAACGTAAAAAGCCAATTTGCATGACAATCAAAATTAAAACCGCTGATGAACTCGAAAAAATGCGCCATGCCGGTCATTTAGCTGCCCAGGTACTCGACTACATTGCACCTCGGGTTGAACCCGGAATCTCCACCGGTGAACTCAATCAAATTATTCATGATTACATGGTAAACACTTTAGAAGTGATTCCAGCCACGTTGAACTATCATGGTTTTCCGGCATCCAGCTGCATTTCTATCAATCAGGTGGTGTGTCATGGCATCCCTGATTTTGCCAAAAAGCTCAAAAAAGGCGACATCGTTAATATCGACGTTACCGTCATTAAAGACGGTTACCACGGCGACACCAGTATGATGTTTTGCGTGGGTGAGACCAAACCCTTTGCAGAACGTCTGTGCACTGTTGCTCGTGAATGTCTTTGGCTGGGCATTGAGCAGGTCAAACCCAACAACACCCTCTACGAGGTTGCCCGTGCAATCCAAACTCACGCGGAAGCAAACCACTTTTCTGTAGTTAGAGAGTATTGTGGTCACGGAATTGGTGCAGAATTTCATGAAGACCCACAAGTGCTGCATTACGCTGCGGAGGAGCTTAAGGAAATCATTCTGCAACCTGGAATGGTTTTTACCATTGAGCCGATGATTAACCTCGGTCGCCCAGAAATCAAATTACTGTCGGATAGCTGGACGGTAGTAACCAAAGACCGCAAGCTTTCCGCTCAATGGGAACACACTTTGGCGGTGACGGATACTGGCTACGAAATTTTCACTCTGCGTCAAGGGGAAACCCCTTTTCTACCGAATTCTTAAATCACGAACCTGAGCCGTACATCATGAGCCAAGAGATTCTCCGCCCCTCTCTACCCCACTTTGTCAATGTGCTCAATAATGCCCTCGCCAAACCCGCTGACAAACTCAAAGCGGGCCGCGAACTTCTTAAGCGCTTCATTGATTATCAATTTGCACAATACGAGATGGGGGTGCCGGTTGCTGAATTGATTAAGGAGCGAGCCTCTTTTATCGATCAAGTTTTGAAGAAAATCTGGGCGCATTTCATCCAGGACGCCGAAGCGGCTTTAATTGCTGTTGGCGGCTATGGTCGCGGTGAACTTCACCCTTATTCCGATATCGATCTTTTAGTTATTACCGAAACTCCGAATAATTTGCAGGCCGCGCTCTCGGAATTCATTACTTTTTTATGGGATCTAGGCTTAGAAATTGGCCATGCCATTCGCACGCTTGATCAGTGCCAAGAAGAGGGGCAAAAAGAAGTTGTTACGGCAACCAACCTGTTAGAGGCGCGTTGGATTGCCGGTAACTATTACGCTTTTCAGGGCGTAATCAGTCTTTGGGCGCGCAGCGATTTCTGGCCAGCAAAAGCGTTTTTATCAGCCAAACTGCAAGAACAGACATTACGCCATGAACGCTTTCAGGACACAACTTATCAACTGGAACCCAATATTAAAGAGAGCCCCGGCGGATTGCGTGATCTTCATATGATCAACTGGGTCGCAAAGCGCTACTTTCGAGTCAAATCAATCAATGAACTGGTGCAACGCAATTTCTTAACCACCGAAGAATTTATTGAGATGGAAGCGGCCAACAAATATCTCAACCGAATCCGCTTTGCCTTGCAACACCTCAAGCGTCGCCGAGAAGAGCGTTTGTTATTTGATCATCAACAGCGGCTTGCCGCCGAGTTTGGTTACCGCAACCATGCCGATAAAATGGCGGTAGAACAATTTATGAGCAGTTACTACCGCAATGTGCAAAGTGTTGCCAAGCTCAATGAAATTCTACTGCAGCACTTCAGAGAAGCCTTACTGGAGCCCAGCTCCAGTCAAATTACCCCGATTAATAATCGTTTTTGTCTGCGCAATCGTTATCTGGATATTACGCATCCAGAGGTCTTCTCGATTAATCCAACCTCTATCTTAGAAGTCTTTATTGCCATGGCCAATTTGCCGGAAGTAAAGGGCTTAAGTTCAAATGCTATCCGCTCCATTCGAGACCACTTGCACTATATCAACGACCAATTCCGTAATGATCCAATCAATAAAGCCCTGTTTATTGAACTGTTTCGTCAACCCAAAGGCGTTTATCACGCGTTAAAACGCATGCACAGTTATGGCATTTTGGACGCCTATTTACCGGTCTTTAAGCAAATCAGCGGACTGATGCAATTCAATATTTTTCACGCTTACACGGTGGACGACCACACCCTTTTGGTGATTCGCAACCTGCGGCGGTTTTTTGTAGAAGAATACGCCTATGAATTTCCAACTGCACATCAAATTGCCAAGCAAATTTGTCGGCCTGAAATTCTATTTTTAGCCGGTCTTTTTCATGATATTGCCAAGGGTCGCAAAGGTGAGCATGAACTTTTAGGCGCTCTAGACGCAGCGGAATTTGCGCAGCATCACAACCTACCGCTAAAAGATCAGAAACTGATGGCTTGGTTGGTCGAATACCATCTCGTGTTTTCTCATGTCGCACAACGAAAAGACCTTGGTGATCCAGAAACGATTACTGAATTTGCACAACTGATGGGTGACCAGGAGCATCTCAACCACCTCTACCTTTTAACCGTAGCGGATGTCTGTGCTACCTCTAAAGAGGTCTGGAATGACTGGAAAAACTCTTTGTTTTTAGAGCTTTACAATGAGACCAGCAAACTCTTGACGTTAAATTCAAATGCGCCAAAAAGCAAAGCAATGAAAGCGCTAAAAACGCAAGAGAAAGCCAAAGAGCAACTGAGTAAACATCAATTAAGCGCCAGCGACTATCAGCTTTTTTGGGAAAGCATGGCAAACAGTGAGTTTTTCAGCCGACAAAGCGCCACCGAGGTTGCACGCATTACCGAGCAACTTTATCATGCTGATCGCAACCAAGTGCACATTCAAGTGCGTGCAAAAACCGCTCGCGGGGCTTCAGAGCTGATGATTTATATGCCAGATCGGGACTATCTCTTCGCCCAAATTACCACCGCGCTTGATAAGCTCAAAATGAACATTATGGAAGCGCGTATCTTCAGTAGTAATGACGGTATGACCTTGGTTTTAATGTACTTTTTAACCCAGGATGAGCAACAAACGGTCAGCAATGAGCAGATTGAAGAGATTCAAAACACCATTCGCCAACAGATGTTGAAACTGGCCGTCCACCCCATTCAACCCAATCGGTTTTTGAATCGACGTATGCGTTGCTTCGATACACCTACCGAGATTGAATTTGTCAAACTCAGCAAAGAGCGCAGCGAGATGCATTTAATCGCCAAGGATGCCCCGGGACTTCTGTCTCGGATAGGTTGTGCACTGCGTGAATGTCAAATACGCCTCCACGATGCGCGCATTACGACCGTTGGCGAAAAAGCCGAAGACTGGTTTGTGATTAGCGGTGTCGATAACCTCGCCTTGACGGATAAAAACTTACAAGAAAAGCTAAAACAAACACTCATTGAAAAAATCGGAACTTAAACACAAAAAACTATCGTTTTAGCGCAGCTAGCACGCTAAAAGAACGGGAACAAAAGTTAAAGCAATGCCGTGCAAGTAAAGGATCAACCCTTAGCCAAAATGCAAATCCAAACTTTCACACAGCAGATGATTAATCAAGGTATGCGCTTCTTGAATGCGGGCCGTCTGAGTCGAATCCACCTTAATCACCAGATCGGCCAGAGGCGCAATATGTTGACTCTCTGCCCCCACTAATGCCAAGACGTTAAGCCCCTGGCGCTGAGCTTGAGCACAAGCCAGCAAGACATTTTCACTGCAGCCCGAAGTACTCATCGCCACCAACAAATCCCCTGACCGCCCGAGCCCTTGTACTTGACGAGCAAAGACGCTGGCAAATTCATAATCGTTTGGATGCGCCGTTAAAATCGAGCTATCGGTGGTCAACGCAATCGAAGCCAAAGGCGCGCGGTTTTTTACATAGCGCACCATTAATTCGGCCGCCATGTGCTGAGCCTCGGCCGCGCTACCACCATTACCGCACCACAGCACTTTATTCCCTTGACGCAGAGCCTGCACCATCATATTTGCCGCAGATTGCACCAAGGCGTGCTGGGCAAACACCGAGTCCACTGCACGCTGATGCGCTTGTGCAATCGCGACAAAGTCTAGCGGCATAATAACCTCAGCCGGAACGACAACGGTAGTCTCAACTGGATTGCTTGGTGGATTGGACATCGTTAAGAGATCCTTCGATTCGCTGGATAATTTTACTGGTGGAGAACCCCTCCCAAAAATGGAGAACCTTAACCTCACCACCTTTTGCCCAAACACAGTTGGCTCCGGCGATTTGTTGCGGTTGATAATCTCCACCTTTTACCAAAACATCGGGGCCAAGTTCGCAAATTAAACGCTCTGGTGTGGCTTCCGAAAAAGGAATCACCCAATCAACACAACTTAAAGCGGCTAAAAGCTCCATGCGATTCTGCAAAGGCACCACGGGTCGCGAAGGTCCTTTTAAGGCTTGAACAGAAGCGTCCGAGTTCACCGCTACCACCAATCGATCCCCAAGCTTGGACGCTTCATCAAGATAGCGAACATGTCCAGAATGCAATAAATCGAAACAGCCATTGGTTAAAACCACCTTCAAATTTTGCTGCTGTGCTTGGCTAATCAGCACCTTGAGCTGTGCCTCAGAAGGCGCAACATAACCTTGATGCCGCTGCTTTTGGGAGAATTTATCGTTGAGTTCGGCATGGGTCACCGTGGCGGTTCCCACCTTGGCAACCACAATACCGGCGGCCAGATTGGCAAGAAAAACCGCTTCGGGCAAGGCGTAACCATTGGCCATGGCCGCCGCTAAAGTCGCCATGACGGTATCGCCCGCACCGGTTACATCAAACACTTCTTGAGCCTGAGTCGGCAACAGATAAGGCGATTGATCACGGCTAAAAAGTGCCATCCCTTTTTCACTTCGTGTAATCAACAGATGCGCTAAATTCAACTGCGTAAGCAAAGCTTGGGCTTGTTGATGAAAATGTTCCTCATTCTGACTTGCCCCCACAATCTGCGCAAATTCTGCCATATTGGGTTTAATCAGCGTTGCCCCCTGGTATTTGTCATAGCAACTACCCTTTGGATCAACCAAGCTGGGAATCCCCAAACGCTGTGCGGCTTGCAACATCGGTGTAATCTGCTGCAAGGTCCCTTTTGCGTAATCGGAAAAAACCACTAAATCATAATCAACCAGATGCTCGAGCACCCATTGCAGCATATCTTGGCCTGCCGATTCCGGCAGAGGCTGTTCAAAATCCAAGCGCAAAAGCTGCTGATGCCGACTCAGCACGCGCAATTTACGGATAGTCGGAGCGGAACTGATTACAAAGTGAGCCGGAATCTGCTGTTGCTGCAAAAGCTGCTGCAACTGCTCACCCGCTTCATCCGCGCCCCGAACCGCACACAGGCTCACTTGAGCGCCAAGCATTTTTAGATTGAGCGCAACGTTCGCCGCCCCACCCAGACGCTGTTGTTGTTGCTCAATTGCCACAACCGGCACCGGAGCCTCCGGCGAGACCCGGCCCGTCGAACCCGACCAATATTGATCAAGCATGACATCACCAACCACAAGGATTTTGGCATTTGAGAAGTCAAATTGCATAGTCGTATTCCATTAGTCAGGCTGGGTTAACTCAACCGCATTGCCATCCGGATCACGAAAAAACAGCGCCTTTCGTCCAGATTGACTCTCGTTGTAGAACACGCCTGCATCTTGCAGGCGCCGTTTAAAAAAGGCAATTTCGGCAACCCGCAGGGCCAAATGGAAATCACGACCGCCATGCTCAGGTAATTTATCCAGCAGCAGATGATCGCGCGCCACCTGAAGCAGGTGTAATGTCTGTCCTTGCCCCAGATCCAACCAATAACCGGGAAACCCTAAATCTGGGCGAGGTAATAATCCCAACCCCAGAACAGACTGGTAAAAATGCTTCGATTTATCCGCATTTTTTACCAACAGACTGACATGATCGATGCCAAGTAACTTTGACATAAAGACTCACTTAAAATGACCAGCCTTACCTTCTAGGCGAGACTTGTACCAACACTCAAATTAATCGTTGCTATGCAGCATGGTATTGAGACCCCCCCACACCGAACCGTCGGTTACAATCGCTTGCACCTGGCCAGTCTGGCTGTGACGGCGGAACAACAGTTTGGATTGCCCCGAAAGATCACGCGCAGAGACCACTGAACCATCCGGCATCTGCACCTTGGTCCCAGCGGTCAGATAAAGTCCTGACTCCACAATACAGTCGTCCCCCAAGGAGATACCCAAACCGGCATTAGCGCCCAACAGGTTGCGCTGCCCCATGGAAATGACTTGCTTGCCGCCACCAGAAAGCGTGCCCATAATCGATGCGCCGCCGCCAATATCGCTGTTTTCACCCACAACCACGCCGGCGCTGATCCGCCCTTCCACCATGGAATTCCCCAGGGTGCCAGCATTAAAATTCACAAACCCTTCGTGCATAATTGTGGTGCCTGGCGCCAAATGCGCGCCTAAACGCACGCGGTCTGCATCGGCAATTCGCACGCCTTCAGGCATCACATAATCCACCATACGTGGGAATTTATCGATCGCGGTGACGGTAAATTGAATTGGCTCACCAGCAATCCCTTCACGCAAGGTTTCCACTTCTGAAGGTAATACTGGACCGGCATTGGTCCAAGCCACGTTGGCCAGCAACCCAAAAATACCGTTCAAATTGATTTCGTGCGGCTTGTAAGCGCACTCAGATAACAGGTGCAGACGCAAATAGGCATCTTCAGTCGATTTTGGCGGCTCGTCAACCGAGGCAATTTCCACTGTCACAAAATCGCTTTTAATCACACCAGCCTTCAAGGCCAAACAGTAACGGGCTATTTCTTTATTAGAACGCGGAAACCACACATCCAAAGTTACGCCGGTTTTGGCATCGGTATAACGGTGTCCAACACGCTGAATCGTCATAATCATTTCTCTTCTTGTAAATAAAGGGGTTATCTTGGAAAACGAGTTTGGCAAGGGCGCAGAAGAAAACAACACGTTTACTTAGGCCATTTGGACTTATTCTGGGCTTGTATAGGTCAGCCTTGTCTCAAACTTCCTTAAATTAAGTCGCAGAGTATAACCGCTTGTTTTGTCAGTTACAAAATCCACACGGATATTGGCTGCAAATTTGCTGCCAATCAAAACCAGCAAGCCATTATAATGCGCAGTCGTAAGTGGTATTGAGGAGCTCAGTATGGCCAACCTAGTGATCTATGGAATTGCAAATTGCGATAGTGTGCGCAAAGCAAGGGCATTCTTGCAACAGCATCAACTCGATTATCAGTTTCATGATTTTAAAAAAGTCGGTATCGCGCGCAGCGACTTACAAAAGTGGTTACAGCTCTGTTCAAGCAGCGAGCTAATTAACCAAAAAAGTCGTACTTGGCGCACCTTGAGTAACGAAGAACAAGACTTACTCAAACAAGTGCCACTCAGCGATGAAGCTTTAAATCTACTACAGGCACAACCCACTTTGCTCAAGCGGCCGCTGCTGATACAACAAGACCGCCTTCTACTTGGCTTTAATGAGGCCGAGTATCTGCAGCTTGTTAAGACTTAAGCGCTATGAATTCCTTAACAAATCTCATGTAAACCCCCTTTACCTAAGTATAAATACCAGTAAGATGAACCCTAAAATCAACCTAGGAAATCTGTATGAGTGAAACCCTTGATCTTGCCCAATCGCTAATTCGGATTGACTCCGTCACCCCGTACGACAAAGGGTGCCAGCGCTTTATCGCGGATTATCTTGCACCACTGGGATTTAACAATGAGTTCATGCCGTTTGGTGAAGTGAGCAACCTTTGGGCAAGACGCGGCCAAACGGCACCCTGCCTTGTTTTTGCAGGTCACACCGATGTGGTTCCCCCCGGCCCTCTTGACGCCTGGCGCCATCCGCCTTTTGCCGCAGCCATCGAGGACGGTATGCTTTATGGTCGCGGGGCGGCGGATATGAAAAGTTCCATTGCTTGCTTTATGGCAGCAAGCAAGCGTTTTATCGAAGATTATCCCAACCACCAAGGGTCAATCGCTTTTCTCATCACCAGTGACGAAGAGGGCCCTGCCGTTGATGGGACGGTCAAGGTAATTGAAACCTTAGAAGCCCGCAACGAAAAGTTTGCTTACTGCTTGGTGGGTGAACCTTCTAGCAGTGATAAATTGGCCGATTCCGTTAAAAATGGGCGGCGCGGTTCACTTAATGGCACACTGAAAGTTCAAGGCATCCAAGGCCATATCGCCTATCCAGATTTGGCGGACAATCCAATTCATGCGCTCATTCCTGCGCTGGAACAATTGGTCAAGGTCCACTGGGATAATGGTAATGAATACTTCCCGCCAACCTCATTGCAAATTTCCAATGTACACGCTGGAACGGGAGCCACCAATGTGATTCCTGGAAGCATCGAAGTTTTATTTAACTTCCGTTTTTCAACCGAACACACCGCCGAAGATTTGCAACGCAGCGTTGAGTCCATCTTGGATCAACACAACCTTAACTACCAATTAGAATGGCAAATTTCGGGCCACCCTTTTATTACTGCTGCAGACGGTGAACTCATGCAGGCCATTCGTCATGCCTGTCTGCACACACTGGGTTACGAGCCACAACTCTCTACGGCGGGTGGAACTTCCGACGGTCGTTTTATTGCCCCTACTGGCGCACAAACGATTGAATTAGGTCCTCTCAATGCAACCATTCACCAGGTAGACGAGCGGGTGAGTATCGCTGACTTGGAACAACTCAGCGAAATTTACTACCAAATTTTGCGTCAACTGTTGGCGGCTTAACCAAAGGATTTGTTGTGCAAGAAACCGATTTACCAGCAGGGGTTCAATACTTTCTGATCGCGTTGCAGTTGTTTGCATTGTTAATTTTTTTGTATTTCATTTGGCCTTTGGTAAAAAAAGAGCCATGGAAAGCCAAATTTATTGACAACAAAACAGCACGCTCAATATTGATTGTGTTTGTGTTAATTTTTGTTTTTGTGTACGGCCTGAGTGCAAGTTTTGATTACTTGTTTCCCTTAGAAACCTTAGAGGCTTCTGCGCTTCCCTAAGAAGCGTCATCCTTTTTAAACGAAAAGCGCTGCTCTCAATACGGATTAAAATAACCTCCATGACGTTAAATTCTCTGCCTATGTTCATGACTTGGAGCCGCATCGCTCTAATTCCTATTTTTATTGCACTCTATTACGCGCCACTGGAAGACGCTCGATTATGGGCTGGGCTGGCTTTTATGATTGCCGCTATTACCGACTGGTTTGATGGTTACCTTGCCCGTAAACTTGGCTCATCCAGTCGTTTAGGCGCCTTTTTAGATCCCGTAGCCGACAAATTAATTGTGGCCGCCGCTCTCATCATCGTAGCAGCAGAATATCATCAAAACCTTTTAGTGATTCTTTCTGCGGTGGTGATTATGATGCGTGAAGTGGCGATTTCGGCATTGCGCGAATGGATGGCCGAAAACCAAGCCCGTGATACGGTTAAGGTTTCCAACCTTGGCAAACTAAAAACCACTGCGCAACTTGCCGCCTTGACTTGGTTACTGTATGGCGGTGAATTACTGGGCATTCATTGGGGCGAACTGGGCTTACCAATGCTCTATTTTGCCGCCGTGCTTACCCTCATTACTTGGATTCAATACACCAAAGCCGCTTGGCCGCATTTACTTGCTGCTGCCGGAAAAACACCAGAATAACCCAGTGATTATGTTGTAAAAAACTCTTAAAAAATCACTTGACCTTTCACCCTCAGCCCCTATAATACGCCCCATTCAAGCGGGAATAGCTCAGTTGGTAGAGCGCAACCTTGCCAAGGTTGAGGTCGCGAGTTCGAGCCTCGTTTCCCGCTCCAATATGGCGCGATGGCAGAGTGGCTATGCAGCGGATTGCAAATCCGTGGACCTCGGTTCGACTCCGGGTCGCGCCTCCAAATTTAGATCTGAAGACCACCTCTTTTGATCTCTTTTCAGTTAAGGCTTTTAGCAACAACTGAATCCAAGCCCAGGTGGCGAAATAGGTAGACGCAGGGGACTTAAAATCCCCCGGTAGAAATACCGTGCCGGTTCGACTCCGGCCCTGGGCACCATTTTTCTTTATTAAAACTTCTCTTGTGATTCCTCACAACGCCTAGACTTCACCATGAAAGAAGTCGTAAATCTTTTGTGCTTTTTCTTGACTGATACCCTTAACTTTTTGCAGCTCACTGACCGCGGCTTTTTTCACTTCGGCCAAGCCTCCAAAATGCATCAGTAGGTTTTTTCGTGTTTTAGGGCCAATACCCGGAATCTCTTCTAGATGAGATTGGGTTAGCGCTTGATTACGTTTTTTGCGGTGTGCGGTAATCGCAAAGCGGTGTGCTTCATCACGAATATGATTCATCAAATGCAAAGCACTGTCTTCCGGATTCAAATCAATCCCTTGTAAATGAAACGGTGTGTATAAAATTTCTAAGCCGGCTTTACGCCCTTCGCCCTTCGCTACCGAAACCAAAGGTAAGAAATCGAGCTGCAATTGTTTTAATACCTCAATGGCTTGATTAAGTTGTCCTTTGCCGCCATCAATTACGATCAAGTCAGGTAAAGGTTGCGCCTCATTTTTTAAACGAAGATATCGACGACTCAGCACTTGATGCATTGCCGCATAATCATCCCCGGGCGTAATGCCTTCAATATTAAATTTACGATAATCACGTTGACAGGGAACACCATCCCGAAAAACCACACAACTCGCTACGGTTAGATTCCCTTGGGTATGACTGATATCGAAACACTCCATATAGTTTGGGGCTTGCGCTAAAGCGAGCACCTCCTGCAAAGCGTGTAATCGAGCGGATTGCTGGCCTTTTTGCATCAAACGCTGCTTTAAACTCGCTTCCGCATTCGTTAAAGCTAATTGCCATAAACTTTTTTCAGTTGCACTCTTGGGCATCTTAATCGTTAAGGTTCCTGCTGCTTTTTGCCGTAACCACTCCAGTAGATCCTCCCGATCTTGCGGGGTTTGGGTTAATAAGAGGGTTTTTGGCACGGGATGTAACGCATAATGCTGACTGATAAAAGCCGCCATAATATCCGCTTGATCAGTTTCAGTTTGCACCTGCGGAAAATAACTTTCACTGCCCCACAAGTTGCCACCGCGGTAAATCATCAAGCAAACACAAACTTGCTCACCATTTTGCGCCAACGCAATCACATCCAAATCTTGATTGCCTGGCTGATTGATTAAATGCTGAGATTGCACGGAGCGCAGTGTGGCAATTCGATCACGCAGTTGCGCGGCAGACTCAAAGTCGAGTTCAGCAGAGGCTTCTTGCATCTGCTGTGCTAATTCTTCAATGACAGCAAAACTTTTGCCTTGCAGAAACATCAGAGTATGGCGTACATCCCGTTGGTAAGCTGAATCACTAACCAATCCCGCAACACAAGGCCCAGAACAGCGTTTAATTTGGTACTGCAAACACGGTCTAGAACGATGCAGAAAAACACTTTCAGCACACTGTCGTACCGGAAACAATCTTTGCAGAACACTCATGGTATGGTGCACGGCTGACGCATTTGGAAAGGGGCCAAAATATTCGCCCACGCCACGCTTAGCACCTCGATGAAAACTTAAAGATGGATATTTTTTTCCTGTAGAAACATAGAGATAAGGATAGGACTTATCATCACGAAACAAGATATTGTATTTGGGCTTATGGCGTTTAATGAGCGTACTTTCTAATAGAAAGGCTTCATTTTCGGTTTCAGTGATAGTGACTTCTACTCGTGCAACTTGCGCGACCATTTTGGTCGTTTTAATCTCATCGTGCTGTTTTTTAAAATAGCTACTAACGCGACGTTTCAGATTTTTGGCTTTTCCTACATACAAAATTTCGCCCGCTTGATCCAGCATTCGATAAACCCCCGGTCTCTGCGTCAAATTTTTTAGAAAGACGTCAAGATCAAAGGCATTATGAGCGCTTTCACGCTCAACAGTGTTTTCAGGATACAAATCGGAGTTTGTTTGAGTCATAGCACACGAACCGAGTAAAATGCACGAGCTCGATATTATAAAGGAACTGCTATGCAACAAGAGTCAAACAATTCCAGCGGCGTGACGAACGCCGAATCAAAAGCTGCAGGTGACAGTGGCGTCCCCTTAGCGCATTTTGACCGTCTCGCAGGCGCAGTCGAATCTTTGGTAAAACAAGAGCGTTGGAGCCGGCGCTTTGCCAACCTACTAAAACTGGCGATTGCCGGTTACATTCTGTTTTTTATCTACCTAGCGGTTGAGAATATGGGCGCTGCGAAACAACTGAGTGAAGCGAACAGCAAAAATGAACATCTCGCCGTTATCCGTCTTGAAGGCCCAATTCTGCCGCAGGGCGATTTCAGCGCTGAAACCATGATTCCTTTATTACAAGACGCGTTTAGCAACCCAGCCGCCAAGGCGGTCATTATTAAAGCTAACTCGCCAGGTGGAAGCCCGGTTCAGTCTGCTCTGATTAACGATGAAATCACGCGCCTCAAAGCCATTTATCAAAAGCCGGTGATTGCAGTCGTCGAAGATCTTTGCGCCTCGGGCTGTTACTACATCACGGTAGCGGCCGACAAAATCATTGCCAATAAAGGGTCTTTAATTGGTTCAATTGGGGTTCGGATGGATGCGTTTGGTTTTACCGGCTTAATGGAAAAACTTGGTATCGAAAACCGCTCGATGCACGCAGGCGAGCACAAAACCTTTATCAACCCGTTTGCGCCGAAAGATGAAGAAGGGGCCGAATTTTTCCGGACACAGGTGTTAGAAAAAACCCATCAGCAATTTATTCAGGCGGTGCGTGATGGACGAGGCAACCGAATTCAAGAAGACAAGGATATTTACAGCGGCTTAGTTTGGCTGGGAGAGGATGCGATTCAAAAAGGCTTGATTGATGAAACGGGCGATCTAGGTTCTGTGGCACGTGATTTGCAAGAAACGCCAAACTTACGTTATTACGAAGTTGAGAAGAATTTGTTTGAACAGCTCATGGGCGACATTAGCACAGAGACCGCAGCGCGCTTAAGTGCTTACTTTACCGGATTACGCTAAACACTGAGTCTATACACTCGGATGAGACCTGAATCAATCATCCGAGTGTTTAGGATTTCCTTAAAGCTCCTAACCTTCTAGCAGAATATGCACCATTGGAATCAAGGACACGAGCGCTAATAAAATGGGAATCCAAGCCTTCTCTTCCTGCTTAAAACTCCCAATAATTCCCGCAATCAAAGCCACTCCGGCGGCGACCCAAGCAATTGGAGGAAATGGAATGCTAAACACAACCGCCACCGCACCACTAACCATACCCAGCGTTGTCGCATTACCGGGTTGGTAACTCCGCGTATTACGCATATCGTCCGGCATTGAACTCGATGACTGCAAACGCGTGAGCAAACTGTTTAATTGCGCATCACTCAGCCTATCTTGTAAGCGCTCTTCTTGAGACATCCCGACTTCAATTTTTCCTTGGCGATAAAGCTCTTTGAGCAAATCATCCCAATTTGCTTGCTCAGGTAAAGCATTAATAATCGATTGTGCTTCTTCTTTAATCGACATGGTTTCTCCTCATCACATTCTCGGTGTTGGGCAACTTCTCGAACTTGAGCGTCTGAGAATATTTGCTTGAACATTTTTGTTTAGGGTAGAATTTTGCCAAATGGATTTCGTCAAAGCACAAATCAAACCAACTATGACTTTTAATCCTTTGGATCTGCTGTTTTTAAAACAAAATTCTTATCCGCGCGGTTATTATAGACAGATTGTGAAAGGCGTTCGACTTTCTCCACCGCACACTTGATAAAGGATGACCTATGGCAATGATGCCCGGCTTACAGTTGCATATCGGCCAACAACTCAAGCTCACTCCTCAGCTGCAACAATCTATCAAAATTTTGCAGTACTCCGCGCTAGAAGTTCAACAAACCATTGAGGCCATGCTGGAAAACAACTTCATGCTGGAAGTGGATGAAGAAGAAGGCAACGAGCCCGAAAAAAACCTCGCCAATGAAAGCACAGAGGAAGAAGCGGCCTATGCGGAATCTCGTGATCTCGATGAACAACCTCTCGAGATGAACGCAAATGACAGCTTAGAAAGTGATCTAAGCTTTGACATGGAATGGGAGGAGGTCTTTGCAGACCACGCATTGACCAGCAGTAGCCACAGCGATACCAGCGAATATCAGGCGGCGGAAACTTACACTAGCAACGAACTCAGTCTGCACGACCATCTTCAATGGCAACTTGATACCGCCAGTATGGATTCCCCCATGCATCTTCTGGCTTCATACCTAATTGATGACATTAATGATGAAGGCTATCTCAGTACGCCTCTGCCCGAGCTCTTACTCACAATTAATGCGCACGAATCTCAAGCGGATGGCAGCCAATTTACGCTCGCCGCATTAGAAGCAGCTCTAGCACGCGTGCAACAGTTTGAGCCAAATGGGGTTGGCGCACGCACGGTGCAAGAAAGCTTATTGCTGCAATTGGCGGTCATGCCACAGACTCCGTATGTGGTCACCGCTCGCCAATTAATTCGCGAAAACTTCGATTGGCTGAGTTTTCATGACCACAAACGGATTAAAAAGGTTTATGGACTCGATGACGAAGAATTGAATCGTTTATTGCGGCTGATTCAAACCCTCAACCCAAGGCCGGGTCGAGCGTTTTCATCAACGCAGTCGGAAATCGTTATTCCAGACTTACGCTTGCGTAGAGTCAAAAATGGCTGGCTGGTTGAACTCAATCAGGATGCCTTTCCGCGTCTGAGCGTGAACAGTACTTACCTTAAACTGGCCAATTCGCTTGAAGATTCTGAACAAAATCGGCAGATTAAAGATCAAGTTAACGAAGCCAAAGGTTTAATCAAAAGCATACAAAGCCGAGGCGAAACCCTGCTCAAGGTCGGACGCTTTATTGTAGAACGGCAACAGGCTTTCTTTGAAGAAGGTGAGATGGCGATGAAACCTTTAGTTTTACGCGAAGTGGCCGAGTATTTGGATCTGCATGAATCCACTATTTCACGCGCTACAAACCAAAAATATATGCAAACGCCGCGTGGAACCTTTGAGTTGAAATATTTCTTTTCCACTGCGGTCAGCCAATATGGTAGCGATGATCAATCGGCAACTGCGATCAAGGCCTACATCAAACAACTCATCGAACAAGAAGACCCAAAAAAACCGCTCAGTGACAGCAAGCTTATGAGTCTTTTGGAGGCGCAACACGATATTTCCGTTGCCAGACGAACCATTGCCAAATATCGCGAAGCGTTGAATATCGCCGCGTCGAGCGAACGCAAACAATTCAACTCATACAAACGCTAAATTGCCGGTAAATGACCTTCTGCAAAAGCGCCTGAATAAGCCTTAAGAATGACGGCAGCGATAGTATAAATAAGCGCCTCGTTTTATAATGGGAAAAATTTTTTGCATGTCCGAACCAAGAGGAAATTCATAATGCAACCTAATCTGGTACAAGAGATTCAGCAAGCCGCTCAACAAAAATGGGAACGCCACGCTGAGGTTAAAGAGTATATGTCTGCCGTTAACCCGCCAATGCCCAAAATTGATGTGGTTCACTATCCCAGCGCTTTACATCAATCGGGCGAAAGTCGAGTGATTCGTTTTGACCAATCTGAAAAACTTCAAACGCCTTATCCAGCCACTACCCCTAACCTGCTAGCTAATTATCTGCGCATTTGTGCTGGGGATACGCTTAAAACCGAGGTAAACGCCAGTTCGCAAATGTTTTATGTCATTCGCGGTCAAGGCAGAACCCAAATGCGCCACGGTACCCTGGAATGGAAAGAAGGCGATTTGTTCACTCTGCCTGCTGTTCCCGATGCGTTGCACAGTGCCGATAGCGACACCGCTATTTATTGGGTACACGATGCGCCCGTGCTCGATTACCTTGGTGCAAAAGCAGACAAAGAGCGTTTTGAACCCGTGCTCTATACCAAAGAGCGTTTAAATAAAGAGCTTGCTGATGTGCGTAAAATTGCTGAAGGGCGTAACCGCACAGGCATTTTGCTTGCTAACCCAAACTTTCCACTGACGATGACCCTGACCCATACCTTATGGGCTTTGTACAATGTGTTGCCTGCGGGTGTCACACAAAAACCTCATCGCCATAATTCGATTGCGGTTGACTTTGTCGTCGCTTCTGGCCCAGAAACCTATACCCTAATTGGTAAGGAACTCAATCCGGACGGCTCAATCAAAGACCCAATTAAAGCACTTTGGACACCAGGTTCTGTCTTCATTACCCCTCCAGGCTGGTGGCATTCACACCACAACGATTCGGGTGAAGATGCGATTGTTCTGCCGATTCAGGATGCTGGCTTAATCATGAATATGCAGCTACTGGACTTTCAACACGTCAAATAAATTAGCCATAATGCGCTGAAAACGCCCTTTGTTTTCGGCGCATTTTATTTGAGCGCTTTGCCCGAATCAGGTGTAAAGCCCTCCATTTGGAAAGACGCTTTAAAAGCCGGCCTCCGTCTCTGCAAAAGGACCTATCTATGCTCAACACGGATTATCGCATCGCCATTATTGAAGACGACCCAATTCAGTTACAAACCCTGGTTACTGCCCTCCAACAGCAAGGGTTTGTGGTACAAGCTTTTGCCGATCGAATCAGCGCAGAACAAGCCTTTGCCAAACAACTGCCCGACTTGGTCATTTCTGACATCATTTTGGGTTCAGAAATGGATGGCGGCTTTGATTTGGCCAAACATTTATTGGGCTACAACCAACCGATTCCGATTATTTTTCTTTCCGAACGTCAATCCGAATTTGATATCTATACCGGCCATGCCCTCGGAGCAATCGATTACCTTCCCAAGCCGATTAGTCTGAATGTTTTGATTGTCAAAGTTAAAAATCTTCTGCGTATTACCAGCTCAAATAAAAGCGAGCTCAATGACGAAGAGCGCTCGAAAATCCAAGATTTGGAATTGGTCGCAGAGCAATTCAAAGCCTATTGGCACGGCAAGGCCTTAAGCCTAACGGCGACTGAGTTTGAAATGCTCAAGCAGTTCGCAACGGCTGGCGAAGGGGCTGTGGTGACCTACGATGCTTTACAGAAATCGACTCAAGGGGTAGTTGAACGCAACACCATCAACACCCATATTTGTCGGATTCGTAACGCCTTCAAAAAAATTACGCCCGATTTTAACTTAATTCATAACGAGTATGGACGAGGCTATTCTTGGCAAACGTTACCCGATCAAGATTGATGTCATTTCATCGGCAAGAAGAACTCAACGCGATGTCGGATTGTTTAACACTTTCGCATTTTACGGTTCGGTAGCGGCGGATGTTTCTGATTCCGAAAGGCAGCTGGCGCTTATCCATTCGCGCCAGACTGTTTATTTTGCTGCTGATCTTAACCATTCTGCCTTTTCTTGCTTACCGCTTTGCGATTGACCTTCATCGTATTTTGCTCAATAACCAAGCCATTGTGCAGCAGCAAACCGTTGAAAACCTAGCATTAATTCTCGAAAACCGTACCGATCTTTGGGCACTGCAGATACAATCGGGCATGCCAACTCGTCTGAGTCACTTGAACTTAAATAATTCGGTTTTATGGGTGGTCAATGAACTCGGACAAACCACTTATGTCGTGGGTAAGTTGCCGCCTCTAGCCGACCCAAGTGCCGAAGGCTTTTTTGTCGCAATCGGTAAGCTCCTGATCAAAACATTTGCCACCTTTCTGCCCTACTCTCTGCCTTATCCTTACCCACAGAGTCCGCAGCCAGAAATTACCCTTATTCAACACTCATTGAACGGCCAAACACTTCAGCAATATCGCATGGATGCCTCGCGTAACCCAGTTTCGTTGATGTCTGCCACACCGCTAATGGTACAGAATCGTATTATTGGCTCATTGGTGTTGGAGCAACGAATGGAAACCCTCTTTAGCGAAAGTCTCGATTATTTTTATCGTTTAATCGGCATTGCGGCAACGCTATTTTTTATTGTCATGGTTGGCGCGATTGTTCATACCGCTTCCCTTTCCAATCGGATTATTCGCTTGGATGAAGATGTGAAAAAGACTTTTGACCTAAAAGGCCGTTTAACCCAACTGGACTTTCCGGATCAACGCAATCGGATGTACCAAGATGAGCTGTCAGATTTACGACATCATATCTACGAAATGCTCAAACAATTAGGCGCTTATGAACGCTACCTAAAACAGCTGCCTAAAACGCTGCGCCATGAGTTGCACAATCCATTGAATCGATTGTCGATGGCCCTCACCCTTCTCGAAAAAGAAACGCAAAATCAACAGCTTATTTATGCACAGCATGCCGTTGTTCAGCTCAAACAAATCATCGCCTCACTTTCAGAAGCCACCAGTATTGAAGACAGCCTGCAAAGTCAACAGCCCGAATCCTTTCCTATCGGCTTGATGTTGCGCCACTACATTGAAAACATTGTGCTCCTTCACCCTGAATATCAGATAGAGTCACACCTGCATATCGATGAGCAGACTCAGGTACTCGGGGATGGTTTTATGATTGAGCAGATGATGGACAAACTGCTCTCAAATGCGAATGATTTTACCGATCGGCAAATGCCAATTCAGATTCGGGCGCAACGGATTGGCAATGTGCTTGAGTTAAGCGTCGAAAACAGCGGACCTCTGCTGCCGTCTGGGCATGAACGACAAATTTTTGATGGCATGACTTCGATGCGTGCCATTAATCAAGATCAACAGGCGCATCTTGGACTCGGTCTTTATATTGTCAAATTGATTGTCGATTTTCATCGTGGCAAGGTACACGCTGAAAACAGTCAATTTGATTATCGGGGCAAGCGTTTGCAAGGCGTTAGCTTTAAAATTCGCCTGCCAATTGAGCGTATTGAACGCTAAGACGTTATAAAACAAATCAAAGCAAACAAGCGCCCGCCCACAATCAAAAAAACCGATGAATAAAGCGCAAACCGCTCTGAGTTAATTTTACAGATGCGGTCGTAGTGAAATGGTCTACAAAAGAAATTGATTGTTAGCATTAGACCGAAGGTGGATTGACTAAACCGCTTCTCTTGGCTTCGTCAATCCACTCAACAATGAAGATGGCAGAGATCGCAAATAAAGAGGCAACTTAAGATACTGGGTTGCCTTAAGCCTTGGGCAAACGCCGACTGAGATCCTCCATCTGCCGACGCCATGGTGTGATCCCTAACTCACTTTTAATTTTTTTAGCAACCACATCCGCCTCTTTTTGACTGGAAAAAGAGCCCGTGACTAAGATATAGCCTTGTTCGCCATTTCGAACTTGCGGCAAGATATGTGCATTTTGCAATTTTTTCTGGCGCATCATTTTCTCAAGCGAACCCTTATCCGGCACACTTGCTAACTGTAAAACATAATGCTTTTTAGGTTGCTGCTGCAGCCAAACAATTTCTTGGGAGCCTTGAGAAGACCGATCTTTAACCGCGACCTTCGCGGCCGTTTCAGGCTTAATACGGGGTTCATCCATCACACTGGGCGCGGAGATAGAGGCAACAGGCTTGACCTTAGCCGGCGGTAGTATCTCTGCAGACTTCTGCACAGGCGGCACTACTGATGCCGTTGTCGGAGGCGAAATCGTAGAGGACAATGAACTTGGCACCGACAAAACAGGCTCCGCAACTTCAGATACCGTTGGCACATTTGGCTCGGCAATTTGCGCGGCCGCACCCTCAGGCTGAATCACCGTTACCGTGGTTTGAAAAGGTTTTATCGTCGGTTTATTCAACGTTGCTTGAGCTGACTCCAGAAATTGGAGTTTTTGCATGACCTGTTCAAGTTTTTCACCAAGCGCCTTTTCAGCGTCCAATCTTTGATTGCTTGCTGTTTCGCTTTGTTGAGCCTTGAGCTGGGTTTGCAACTGCGTCAGTTGCGCTTGCAATTCAACCAGTTGCGCTTGCAAAGTTTGCATTTTCTGTTGATTTTCAGCAGTGTAACTTAGCGTTGCCTCCGCACTAAGTGGTAGCTGTTGCAATTGCGTTTGCAAAGTTTCGATTTGAGCGCGATCCTGTTCGTTTTGCGCATTCATTTGCGCCAAATCTTGCTGCATATTTTGGTAACCCAAGCCGACAATTCCCAGCGTTGCCAGCAATAGGGTTAAATTTATTGCCACACCAAGCATTTTGAATCCTCGTCCATTGCTTGGAGCAGGAATCGAAACTCGACTCGGTTGTGCCGCATACTGAGATTGATAGGGATTGACCACAGGCTCTACCTTATTATTAACACGATGCTGGGTCGCCTCCGGCTTTGCCTGTGCCGAAAGCGTGACCGAATCCAAAGTATCATCCGCGAAATCGGTAGGATTAAACCCTTGGTTAGGTACCGAGTCGCTCGGCGAATAAGCATCGTTTATCGTATTTTTGTAAGGTGTACTTTTCGCAGACATCCCCCTCATCCCATCTTCTTCAAATGCAGAAAACGCCTTAGACGCGGGGTTGGCAAAGTCGCGGTTTTGCCCCTTGGCATTGGGAAGAATGGTTTCGGGTACGACTTCGTTTGCCGCTTTTAACCAATCTTGTAAGGAATGGCCTTGGGTGTTCGGTTCCGCCATGGATTTGGCTTTATTTTCAATCGCTTCTAAAATCTTTGCGCGTTCCGCAGCAAGCTCAGACACTGTTTTGGCCATACAAACTCTCGGTTTCTCAGGATAAAAACACGAACTATTGTAGAATGCTTGAATTTAAAAAGATACCTTTCACCTAGGAGTTTTACCTATGCCGAATTTAACCGATCTTGGGGATGCTTTATTAATTACGCTCGCACTTTTAAGCGTATCGGTATTCATTGTTGGACTTTTGATGTGGTGGCTATATCGAGCATTCCGTAATCAGGATGGCCGCGAATAACTTCCTAGGCAACCTCTCCAGAGACATATCGCCATTCGCCTTGCGTATTACGACAAAAATAGCTTTTTTCCTGTAAGCAGCCTTGTTGTGCCGCATCCAACTCGTAATAAGCGCAAAAACTGACCCAGCCCTCAGAATCTTTTGCCCGCCCTTTTTTACGGCCATGAACATTCAGTCGTATCCAGCGTAGAAGCGGGTCAAACTCGATTGCAGCGGGTCGTGTAGACGCGTCCCAAGTTTCCAGTAAATAAGGTGCGAGATGCAAAACATAAGCACTGTAACGTGAACGCATCAAATCTTCTGCCGTGGACGGTGTTGACTGCCCCTGATGAAAAGGCGCACAACACTCGGCATAAACACGGGGACGACCGCATGGACAGGCTAAATTCGAATAAAACATGAAGTGCCTCTTAAACGTTTGCTGAGTGGCATTGCTGCATTTCAGCTTGAATACTGGGCAAGCGCACTCGCAAGCGCCAGACTAACAACAAGGCCGCCATGGCTAAACCGACACAGATGCCTATCCAAAATCCATAGACTCCTAAAGGCTCAACCAGCCAATCGGTAAAACTCAGTAAATAACCGCCACCCAATCCAATTAACCAATAGCTGAGGAACGTTACCCACATGGTAATACGCGTATCATGAAATCCACGCAAAATGCCAGCGGTAGCGACCTGCAAAGCATCAGAAATCTGATACAAGGCCGCTAAAATCAACAGCCCAAGTGCCACGGTTACCACCTCAGGTGCATCGCTGTACAAGCCAACTAACTCGGCACGCAACATCAGGGTCAACACCGAAAGAAAAATACCGATTAAGACCGCGTAGAAAAACCCAGTTTGCAAAACTTCGCGCAGCCTCTGCTGATCTCCTTGCCCATAAACTTGGCCGATGCGAACTGTTAGAGCCATCCCCAAACTTAACGGCAACATAAACGCGACGGAAGTGACGCTGATTGCGATTTGCTGTGCAGCGATGATATTGGCGCCCAGTGGCGCAACAAACAAGGCAATCAGCGTAAAAAGACTCACCTCAAACAATAGCGCGAGCGCGTTTGGCAGACCAATCGCTAAAATCGGTTGCCAACCTGCTTTTAGATAACGGGGAGCCAGTTTGTGCCAAGCAACAAACTGTTTACAAAAAGGATTAAGGTGAATGTAGAGTAAGGCAAAAACCAGCATTAACCACATTACAATGGCGGTCGCCACTCCACAACCGGCCGCGCCCATCGGTTCAAGGCCAAAGCCTCCATAGATAAACAACGCATTCAGAGGAATATTCAGTAACAAGGCGGCAAAACTGATCCACATAGTCGGTAAGGTTTGCCCTAAGCCTTCCCAATAAAAACGTAACGCTTGGTAAAGTGCGATTGCGGGCATACCAAAAGCCACATACCAGAGGTAATCCTCACTGAGCTGATAGACAAGAGGTTCCAATTTGAGCAAATCCAGCACCGGCTGCATATTTGCTAAAAAAAGCGCACAGACCAAACCGATTGGGACCGCGAGTAAAGCGCCCTGACTTAAGTAAAGACCCACCAACGCACCCTGACCTCGCCCATGCGCCTTTGCCACCAAGGGTGGGATAGCCAAAAGAATGCCCGTGGCAAAAATGAATACCGGTAGCATAATGCTCGAACCTAAACCGATCGCCGCCAAATCTTCCGTTCCTGACCAAGCAGACATCAGGGTATCGACAACGCCCAGAGCCGTCAGCGCCAATTGCGCTAAAAAGATAGGTAAGGTCAGCCGTAATAGCTGCCGAGATTCACGGCGAAAGCTCTGCGCCGAAATGGAAAACAGGTTCGTGGTGAACACGGCCATCTTTACAATCCAGGTATTTTGCAGAATTTATCTGCGGTTTTATGGTTTATCATCTGTTTTTGTAGAGGGAGTAATAGGCGAATGAGAATCGAGTTTTGCATCGGTTTTACGCCAGTAGTCCGCACCATACTCTGCTTCCGCTTCCGCTAGTTGAGCTTGCTGAATACTATCCAGTGCTTCAGGTTGCTCAATCGGCACGACCCCTGCAGGATAGAAATAAATCAACCCGACTTTGATTCCCCAATAAACCAGAGCGTAAATCATAATCGCCATGGCCAACACCAAAGGGACACCCAGCAGCAAATCAATCAACAGCGCGTGCCCTGCCAGCATTTTATCCAAAAGCGATTTTTGCAAAAAGGCGAATTCCAACCATAAAAAAACAGCCAACCAACTTAACAGAATGGCCCAAAGATTCCATTTTGGGTGAATTCGTGTAGAACGAAAAAGACACAACATCGCTAAGACCCCTTCTCTTAATTATTCTGTGTTGGCATGAAAAGGCAAACTATGCCGGCCAGGTCCTTGTAAAAACAACCACTGTAAAGCAATTAAGGTACTGGCTACGGTGAATTCGCCAGCCACTAGTCGTTGATAAGCTTCGGCAAAAGGCAATGGTACAACACGAATATCTTCCCCGTGCTCAGCCAAACCGGCAAACTGAGCCACCTCTGATGAAGAGACGGCCGCCGCGAACAGATGCAGCACTTCATCACAACCACCGGGGCTTGGAAAGAACTTGCAGATAAACTCAGCGTCGTTCAAAACAACGCCGGCCTCTTCTTCTGCCTCGCGCAATGCTGCCTGTAATGGGCTCTCGCCAGGATCAATCATGCCCGCAATCGGTTCAAGTAACCACGCCAATTCCGGTTGGTCGTGTGTCTGCGCTTGACTGAGCGCACCGGCACGACATTGCTCAATCAAAAAGACCAGCTGCGACTCCATGTCATATAACAACAGCACAGCCGCCTCTCCCCGACCAAACAGCTCTCGACGTAAAATTGCACTTTGTCCGCCCCGATAAAGACTGTGCTGGTATCGAACTAGATCAATTCTAAAAAAACCTTGGTAAGAAGTTGTTTTATCAATAATTTTTAGCGATTTCAACACGACATCTCCTCGTTAATGGGCCTTAAGACACTTCAATAAAAGGCACGCGCGGACTGATGCCTGTAAGCAACTCATAACTAAGCGTTCCGCAGTACTGCGCTACCTCATCCACCCTAAGTAAAGGATCGCCCCATAAAATAACCCGATCACCAATCGTAATTTGCTCGGCCAACTCCGTGACATCGACAGTGATCATATCCATTGAAACACGGCCGATTAGCCCAACCCTCCGACCTCGAATTAATACTGGCGTTCCCGAGACAGCCGTGCGGGGGTAACCATCCGCATAACCAATTGCGACCACGGCCACCAACGTAGGCCGAGGCGCTTGCCAAGCCTGACCATAACCCACCGTCTCCCCAACGGGAACCCAACGCAGCGCCAAGACCGCCGATTCCAAACGCATAACCGGTTCAAACTCTGGATGCTCAGCCGCTAGCCCACTCCCAAAGAGCGCAATTCCGGGGCGAACCCATTCATAATGGCTCTCAGGGTAAGCGATGATTCCAGCCGAATTAGCCAAACTTTTCGCAAAAGGCCAGGGGGCACACGTCTGGACAAAACACAAATGCTGTGCTTGAGTGAAAGCCACAGATGAAGCCTTATTTTCATCGGCACTGGCCAAGTGAGATAAAAACCGCAGTTGATAAGCGTGACCACTCTGCTGCAAAGCAGCAACTACCTTCGCAACTTGCTCCGGAGCAAAGCCCAAGCGGTGCATACCGGTATCTATTTTTATCCACAAGTGCAAAGAAGCATTGGGCGCAGACGCCAGTAACCAATTCAATTGATGTTCGGCATGCACAACGAGATCAAGGCGATTCTGTATCACAACCGGCAATTCTGCTGCAGAAAACAATCCTTCCAGTAAAACAATCCGGTGTAAAAATCCCATTTGCCGTAGTTGCAATGCTTCCTCTAAAGAGGTAACCGCAAAAGCATCTGCTTCGGAGAGCTGGCGGGCGACGCGATACAAACCGTGGCCATAGCCATTGGCCTTAATCACCGCCATAATCTTAGAACCTGGCGCTAATGATTTGATTCGCTTTAAGTTTGTGGCTAATGCAGGCAAAGAAAGATAGGCTTTTGTGGGTCGATAAATCATGCAACGCTCAAATTTATTAAGATTCGGCCGCATAATGGGCATGATTGTCAAAACGGGTGTACTCGCCGATAAATGTCAAACGAACCGTACCAAGGGCACCATTACGATGCTTCCCCAAGATAATTTCGGCAACACCCTTATCTTCAGATTCTGGATGATAGACCTCATCTCGATAGATAAAAATAATCAAGTCAGCATCTTGTTCAATCGCTCCAGATTCGCGTAAATCTGACATAACCGGACGCTTGTTTGGACGTTGCTCTAAACTGCGGTTAAGCTGCGATAAAGCGATAACGGGAACATTTAACTCTTTGGCCAGCGCCTTAAGCCCGCGCGAAATTTCAGAAATTTCGTTGACTCGGTTTTCAACATTGGCGGATCCACGCATCAGTTGTAGATAATCCACGACAATCAATCCCAGCCCAGTGACGTGTTTTTCTAAATCGGCTTGTCCGGCCTGTTGCGCTTCTTTACGCTGTAGGTCACGAATATCCTTATCAATTCGTCGCGCTCTGGCCCGCAGTTCGGTAATCATTAAGGCTGGCGTATCATCTATAAAAATTTTGGCTTTTGAAAGAATATTCACCGCTTTATTCAGTTTCGGCCAATCTTCCTGCTTAAGCTTACCGGTACGCATTCGACTTGCATCTATACGCCCGATTGAACTGATCATACGCATCGCCAAGGATTCCCCTGGCATTTCCATTGAAAAAACGGCTACTGGCGTACCATTTTTGGTCGCAATGTTTTCCGCCATATTCATTGAAAAAGTGGTTTTTCCCATCGAAGGACGACCGGCCACAATGATTAAATCCCCATTCTGCAAACCCGCGGTCAGCGCATCAAAATCGGTTAAATGCGTTTCCTGTCCAGTAATGTGTCCTTCTGTATTAAATAACTCATCAATTTTATTCAACGCCGAGGTTAGTAACGTATGCATGGTTTTATACTGACGCTCTCGCCCTTCGCCATGCTCAGCAATTTCAAGGATTTTTGATTCCGCCAAATCCAAGATTTCGCGAACATCTTTGCCTTTTGGAAAATACGCCGTCTGTGCTACTTCGTTCGTAGCGCTAATCAAGTTGCGTAAAATCGCTTTATCACGAACAAGTTGAGCGTAATACAGAATATTGGTCGCACTGGGCGTGTTCTTAACCAGTTCGACCAGATATTCACGGTTACCGGCTAAATCTAGCGTTCCTTTACTTTGCAACTGATTCACGACACTGACCAGATCAAAGGGCTTGCTGTTTTGATTCAGCTCGACAATCACTTCAAAAATCGCTTGATGCTGCTTAGTATAAAAATCTGCCGTATTTACAACCGCCTGCACATCATCCAAGCGATCATTTGAGAGCATCAAACCCGCCAATACCGATTGTTCAGCATCTAACGAATGTGGAGGTACCTTAAATGGATTTTCATTTTCAACGGATTTTTGTGCGGAATAATTCTGCATACAAGTTGAGCCTATTCAACCTTCTATTTGAACGCCAAGACGAGCAATGCCATGTCCATCTTGCGTCATCCATGCCAGTGATTTGACGGAAGCGCCTATTATAAACGCTGCCTTCCTAGCTTTGGCTAAGAATCTAAAGTCACCTAAAAATAATAAGAAGCTCTTTTTGGAGAGGGATTTCGCGAGCGTTATTGTGAGCCAAAAGGCTGACTGTCAACGCGAAACCATTCCAAGATTCAAACAAATACGAATTCTCAAAATAAAAAACGCCCGTCAAGCCAAAGCTCGACGAGCGTTTTTTCAATCGAAGCGTAAAAAGTCGATTAAGCGGCTTTTACTTCAACCGTAATGGTTGCAACCACATCCGTGTGCAATTGAACATCAATTTCGTAAGTACCAACAAAGCGCAATGCACCTTCTGGCATACGAACGTCACGACGCTCAACCACAAAACCTGCTGCATTCAAAGCATCTGCGATGTCTTGAGTACCCACAGAACCGAATAGCTTGCCTTCGTCACCAGAAACAGCTTCAACCGTGATAACTTGACCGTTTAGGTTTTCGTAAACACCTTGAGCAACTGAAAGTTGCGCTGCCGCCGCTTTTTCCAAATCCGCACGACGCGCTTCAAATTCAGCAACATTGTCTTTTGTTGCTGCTTTTGCTTTACCTTGTGGAATCAAAAAGTTACGAGCATAACCCGATTTAACAGAAACTTGGTCACCCAATGTTCCCAAATTTTTTACTTTTTCAAGCAGAATTACATTCATGGCTTAAACCTCTATCTCTTTATTGCCTATCCTCACGGCCGCGAAAATTCATCCAATTATCGATCAGGCCGATCGTTGCTAAAATCAGCATCATTTGCGGAAGCAGAAACAACAGAAGATACATCCCAACTAACCAAGCACTACTTGCTTCACGCTGCTTTACCATAAAATGCACAAGACTTATGCCTTGAAACATCCAAGCCGCCATAACAACGCCGGTTAAATCGTAAAGCAATGGAATTTGTTCCGATAAGAACAAACCTCCAACCGCGATGGAAATAGCGGCGTAAAACAAGTTTTTGGGCAATTTCAACTGATGAAAATCACGCTGAAACTCACCGGGACAATACAACTGACTTTGATACCAACGACCCAAGGTTAAAATACTAAACCACAGCACTAAGACAAAAACAGCCATCAACATGGTGGCCATTTTGGCTAACTGTGGAATCAATTCCACCTGATACTCAACCCCTGCATTATCCAATACGGGTTGGATCTGTTGTTGGTAAAGGTTAAGCCACCATTGGGTGGTGTCGCCTGCCAGGAAGTGAAATCCCAGCAAACCGATCGCCACCATCAGCACTGCAACTTGCAAAGCGTGGGCCAAATCATTGCTTCGGCGTACCACTACCGCCAATACATAAACTGGCAATAAAAACTCCACAACCGCAATCAAAGCCGGCCAGTAACTGCCGGTTAAGCTTAACGTCAGCGCGATTTGTACCAGCATGGCCCAAATCAGTGCTTTTGCCCCTTCAACTTCGTTAATACGTAACGTAATTAGGGCGATGATTGCACCAGCAAGCATACCTATCGGTGCAATCCAGATCGTCAACAGCGAAAGCAATACTACGACAAGGGTGGCCTGCTTGGGGCCTTTCATGCTGTAGTTGGCTAAGGCTAACATGAGATGATCCTAGCTATTTCTGTTCATCAAACAAATTATTTGTGTTGATCAGTGTATGGCAATAAAGCGAGGTAACGTGCACGCTTAATTGCATTTGAAAGCTGGCGCTGATATTTAGCGCTGGTTCCAGTAATACGGCTTGGAACGATTTTACCGGTTTCGGTAATGTACGCTTTCAAGGTTTCCATATCTTTATAATCGATCTGTTTAACACCCTCTGCACTAAAACGGCAGAATTTTTTACGACCAAATCCACGAGCCATCTTTATTACTCCTTAAATTGACGCTTTTCGGTTTTTTCATCTTTACGAGCCATCATCACTGAAGGTTCGGTAACCGCTTCATCTTGCTTAAGCACCATGCTACGTAGCACGGCATCGTTGTAGTAGAAAGCGTTCTCAAGCTCAGCCAAAGCCGCTTGGTTACATTCAATGTTCATTAGGATGTAATGCGCTTTGTGAACCTTATCAATTAGGTACGCCAGTTGACGACGGCCCCAATCTTCTAGACGGTGAATTTTGCCGCCAGATTGCTCGATGATCGCTTTATAGCGGTCAACCATAGCAGGAACCTGCTCGGATTGGTCAGGGTGGACTAGAAATACGACTTCATAATGACGCATTCAATTTTCTCCTTATGGATGGATAAACAGTCTCCCTCAGCGGTGAGACAAGGATATTTCGGCAGATCCGAAAAACGCGAGATTATAGTTTTTTTATCTGTCAATAGCAAGTCGCTTTAAAGCAAAGACGCATTGATTTGTGCCAAAACTTGAAGGGGCTGGTCTGCTTGAGTAATGGGACGACCAATCACCAGATAACTCGAACCACACTGCATGGCTTCCGCCGGCGTCATAATCCGTTTTTGGTCATTGGCAGCCGCGCCAGCGGGTCGAATTCCTGGCGTAACCAAGCAAAAATCTTGCCCCAGCTCCTGACGGAGAAGCGCCGTTTCTTGGGCTGAGCACACCACCCCATCCAAACCAGATGATTGTGCCAATTTAGCCAGACGCAGAACCGCTTCTTGAGGGGTTCCTGTCAAACCGATTTCCAACAAATCCTGCTGTTCCATGCTGGTTAAAATCGTCACCGCAATCAACAGAGGCGGCTTGTGAAACCCAGTCAATCCTTCCTTAGCGGCCTCCATCATCTTGCGCCCACCTAAGGCATGCACATTTACCATCCACACGCCCATTTTGGCTGCCGCTTGAACTGCCTTGGCAACGGTATTTGGAATGTCGTGATATTTCAGATCCAAAAATACCTCAAACCCCTGCGCAATCAAGCGTTGAACTAAATCCGGCCCGGCCACCGCAAACAGCTCTTTTCCGACCTTTAAACGACAATCTGCCGGATGGCATTGTATGGCAAAATCCCAAGCACTTTGTGCATCAGCAAAGTCCAGTGCAATCAGAACTTTTGGATCCATTTGAATAGGGGTTACAGCAGTCATATCCATTCCATTAAAAACATAATTAAAATTTGTAAAGTGAGAGCCTTTATCCGTGCGATCCAGAGACTTCAACCAAAGACGTCACGCCCTCAAGCGTTGATTTTTTCTGAGTTGCTTCCAGCAAACGTTTTTTCAAGTGCACCAATTCATCAGCTTGCTTTTGCGCTAACCGCTGCTGCTTGGCTAAGCGCCAGCGCAATTGCGCGACCTGTAACTTAATTAATAGCGCACCCAATGCCATTCCCAGCACCAACATCAAAGCCATCAACACACCTAATGGCCAATCAAACTGCTGCCAGAAAAAATCCACTTTTACAAAGTGCGGGTTTAACAAACCCAGAAAAAGCCCGCCCAGAATAAACGATACAGTTATTGAGAGAGAAATTAGGCGATACATCGCAAACCCTTTTTGTCGTTGAAAGGCAAACGCTCTGATTATAAAGGCAAGCTGTCGCTAGGCGTTATAAGATTTGCCCTATACCCAACAGAGAATTACACATCCACCGCCATAAAAAAGGCCACGGTGAAAAATCACCGCGGCCTAATTTAGCAGCAGAAAACCAGCTTGTTAAACAAGAATATCGGTATTATCTTTAGACTCATTCACCCGCTCTCTTAGTGCCTTTCCAGGCTTAAAGTGCGGAACGCGTTTGTCCATTAACTTAACCGTTTCACCTGTTTTAGGATTTCGCCCAACCCTCGCTTTGCGATGATGCAAACTGAAGCTACCAAAGCCACGAATTTCAATTCGCGCACCGTGAGACAACGTATCGATCATCGAATCAACAATTTGATTGACAGCCAACTCCACATCTTTTTGTGAAAATTGAGTCTGCTTGCGAGCAATTAACTCAATCAATTCTGACTTGGTCATTTGATTTCACTCTTATCTTATTGCTAACGAAAGAGAGTTTATAAAACCCCTATTAGACCAAAAAGCCTCTAAAACCATGAAATGATCACTTTGTTTTAGAGGCTTAACAAACTGGAAAACCAGTTTATTTCAGATTACATCTTGTCTTTGAACAGATCGCCGAAAGTGTTGCCTGCAACGGTTTGTTGCTCGGTGTAACCTTTAATTGCTTCTTGCTCTTCATGCGCTTCTTTGGCTTTCACCGATAGCGAAATTGAACGGTTTTTGCGATCAATGTTAGTGATCTTTGCCGTTACTTCTTCGCCTTCACGCAATACAGAAGAAGCATCACGAGTCTCTTCCATCAATTCAGAAGCGCGCAAATAACCTTCTACTTCAGCAGCCAAATCGACTACAGCACCACGCTCATCAACAGATTTGACGATACCTGTCACAATTGCACCCTTGCCGTTTGAAGCAACAAACTGGCTGAAAGGATCTTGCTCAAGCTGTTTTAGACCAAGAGAGATACGCTCACGCTCAGGATCGATTGACAGAATAATCGTTTCTAGTTCATCGCCTTTTTTGAAGTCACGAATTGCTTCTTCACCAGGTTGATTCCAAGAGATATCCGTTAGGTGAACCAATCCATCAATGCCACCGTCTAGACCGATAAAGATACCGAAGTCAGTGATTGACTTAATTGAACCGGTAATCTTATCGCCTTTAGCATGAGTCGCTGAGAAACCTTCCCATGGGTTAACCGTGCACTGCTTGATTGACAAAGAGATACGACGACGCTCTGGATCCACATCCAAAATTTTCACTTTCGTCGCTTCACCTAAATGCACCACTTTAGAAGGATGGATGTTGCGGTTTGTCCAATCCAACTCTGAAGTGTGAACCAAACCTTCGATACCATCTTCGATTTCAATGAAAGCACCGTAGTCGGTAATGTTCGCAACTTTACCCATTACCTCAGCACCGATTGGGTAGCGAGCAACCATATCCGCCCATGGATCTTCTTCCAACTGTTTTAGACCCAACGATACGCGGTTACGATCTTTATCGAACTTCAACACTTTGACTTCAAGCTCATCACCAACTTGAACGATTTCAGATGGGTGATTCACACGACGCCATGCCATGTCGGTAATGTGCAACAGACCATCAACGCCACCCAAATCAATGAATGCACCGTAGTCAGTCAAGTTTTTAACGATACCTTTAAGAACCGTACCTTCTTCCATATTGGCCAGAATCGCTTCACGCTCTGCTGAAGACTCTTGCTCAATCACCGCGCGACGAGACACCACAACGTTGTTGCGCTTACGATCCAACTTGACCAGTTTCAACTCGATTTCTTTGCCTTCCAAGAAGCCAAAGTCACGAATTGGACGAATATCAACAAGTGAACCAGGTAAGAAGCCGCGAACGCCTTCTACATCAACGGTTAGGCCGCCTTTCACTTTACCAGTGACCAAGCCTTTCACCACTTCGCTGGCTTCCATAGCGGTTTCCAAACGATCCCACGTTTTTGCGCGCTTGGCTTTTTCACGTGAAAGACGGGTTTCGCCCATACCGTCTTCTAGTGTTTCTAGATAGACTTCAACTTGATCGCCGACAGCAACTTCAAGCTTGCCTTCCGCGTTCAGGAATTGGGATTTTGGAATAGCAGACTCAGACTTCATGCCTGCATCAACCATAACGGCTTCTTTATCAATACCAACCACCGTACCGATGATTAGAGAGCCAGTTTTAAACTTGTCGTCAACTAGAGACGCTTCAAATAGTTCAGCGAAGGATAATTCACTCATGGATTTAGGTACCAACGTTTCTCAACCGAAAATTACTGCGAATGGGATATTCGTAACTCATCGGGTCAGTTAAATTAAACCAGTCGCCCCAAACGACCGATTATAAAAAACAAAACCCCAGATTCTAAGGAACCCAGGGAGGCATTATTTACTTTAAAAACAAGGTGTTCGACAAGATTAGCTTTGGATGCACTGAGTACGTCTACCAAACGCTAACCTTGTATTTTCACCTTTATTTGCGGAGCGTTAACTTAAAAAGCCCTTCTCCCAAAGCAAGGATTCTGTTTGTTGACAAACCGCCTCGATACTGAGCTCAGTCGTGTCAATCATCACAGCATCCTGAGCGGCAACTAAAGGAGCCGTCTTTCGAGTGGCATCCCGTTCGTCACGCGCGACAATGTCCTGAATAATTTGCGGGATGTTAGCATCAATCCCTTGGTTTTTCAACTGCTTAACTCTTCTTTGTGCACGTATTTCAGCAGAAGCTGTTAAATACAACTTCAAAGGCGCTTCCGGAAAGACCACGGTGCCCATATCTCGCCCATCCGCAACTAACCCTGGCAATTGCGCAAAGGCTCTCTGCCTGGCCAAGAGCGCTTCGCGTACCTGAGCAATTGCCGCCACTTGCGACGCAATCGCTGCCACAGCTTCCGTCCGAATTTGTGCCGTTATATCTTGTTCCGCATAAAACACACTCGTGGCAAGGAAACGCACCGGCAGCTGTTGCGCCAAATCCGTGATTTCCGCCACCGAATCGACGCTCAACTCCTCAGCCAGCACTCCATAGGCTAAGGCGCGATAAATGGCACCGCTGTCTAAAAAATGAAAACCCGTTTTACAAGCCACCCATTGTGCAAGGGTACCCTTGCCGACCCCACTTGGCCCATCAATGGTAATAATGGGAAGCGTCATGCCACAGTCTCCATCGCGGCAACTTGCATCCCGACTTGATTAATCAAGGGCAAGAAGATCGGAAATGAGGTATTGACATTGGCGCAATCATCAATGACTAAAGGCGCAGCGGCACGCAGCCCTGCTACCGTCATTGCCATTGAAATACGGTGATCATGATGACTGAGAATTTTGGCTTTTTGAGGGCACTGGCTGCCGCCTTGAATAATCATGCCATCTGGCGTTGGCTGCGCATCAATCCCGACCGCTTGCAAAGCATCTGCCATTACCTGAATTCGATCAGACTCCTTAACGCGCAGCTCTTCCGCACCGGTCAACACTGTTGTCCCTTCAGCCGCCGCCGCCGCCACAAACAAAACAGGAAACTCGTCAATCGCCAGAGCCACTAAAGCTTCAGGTATTTCAATACCTTTTAAGGGCGCGTAGCGAATATGAACATCCGCAACCGGCTCACCACCTACTTCATGTGCATTTTCCAAAACAATATTGGCGCCCATTAACCGTAGGATATCAATCACCCCAGTGCGGGTTGGGTTCATGCCCACGTGCTCAATGACTAAATCAGACCCTTCACAAATGGCTGCCGCTACCATAAAAAAAGCCGCTGAGGAGATGTCGGAGGGGACATCAATATGACAAGCAGTTAGACGACCTCCGCCCTGCAAACAAGCCCGGGTTTGTTGGGCATCTAATTTTTCGGTTTGCACCGCATAACCGAAACCGTTAAGCATTCTTTCGGTATGGTCACGCGTCGGCGCAGGCTCAGTAGCACAAGTTCTTCCATCTGCATAGAGACCAGCAAGCAGAACACAGGATTTAACTTGCGCACTGGCCATCGGCAAAATGTAGTCAATGGCCTGCAACGGTTTACCACGGCCTTTGATTAGCATTGGCAAGGTACCGCCAGCCTGAGTTTCAATTTGCGCACCCATCGCCGTTAAGGGATCTACCACCCGTTTCATGGGACGTTTAGACAAAGAAGCATCACCAATCAAGGTCACATCAAAACTTTGGCCAGCAATAATGCCGGCAAGTAAACGCGTTGAGGTACCGGAGTTACCCATATCTAAAGGTTGCTTAGGCGGTTGCAAGCCATGCAAGCCCACACCGTGGATGGTAACCTTTCCCTCGTCCGGCCCCTCAATCTTCACGCCCATTTGCCGAAAGGCGTTGAGTGTAGCCAGTGCATCTGCACCTTCCAAGAAACCGGTAACGGTGGTAGTGCCTTCTGCCAAAGAGCCGAGCATAATACTCCGATGCGAAATCGACTTATCTCCAGGCACACGTACCCGCCCTTTAATATGACCCCCAGGTTGAACGTGAAATTGAATATTTGTCATAGTGCTCTTCTTCTCTACCCTAGAAATACGGAATCAAACAAAAATTACGAGAGTGCAAAGCGCTCTACGAATGTTTTTTACCCAAAATATGTTCATCGCGCGCTCGCTTGGCAGTCGCAAACAATTCATAAAGTGCGGCGCCATCTTGCGCTTCAATCAACCCAATCATCTGCGTCAGATAATCACGATACTCGGTTAGCCATTTGCTAATTGCTTGCGGATTCGCCAGAGCGATATCCCGCCACATGGTGGCATCACTAGAGGCAATTCGACTAAAGTCTCGAAATCCGCCGGCCGTATAACGAAACACATTGCCCAGCTCAGGATGCTCATGCAACATTTCCACCAGAGCAAATGCTAACAGATGCGGCAGATGTGAGGTTGCCGCAAAAACTTCGTCATGAAACGTGGCCGAAAGCAACTCTACTTCCGCCCCTAAAGCTTGCCAAACGGCTTGAACCTTGGCCACAGCGACCGGTGAGCTCTGTGGCGTAGGAGTTAAAATCACACGATGTTTGACAAACAAATCCGCATCGGCTGCGGCAACACCACTTTGTTCCTTTCCTGCAATAGGATGACCCGGCACAAAATTGGTAGGCAGCTCACCAAAAACCGAGTGTACCGCATCAATCACATTCTGCTTTGCCGATCCAGCATCCGTTAAAATCGTATTTGGGGACAAGTAAGGCTTTAAGGACGCAATCACCGAAGGCATTGCACCAAGAGGCACTGCCAACATGACCAAATCACTGTCCGCAACTGCGGTTTCGAGCGCCATGGTGGCGGTGTCGATCACATTCAACTCAATGGCTAACTGCAGCGCCTCAGTATCTACACCATAACCGCACACTTCTTTTGCCAAACCCTGCGCCTTAATCCCTTTTGCAAAAGAGCCGCCAATCAGGCCAACACCCACCACAGTAACTTTATTAAACATTTGTAGATTCATTGAGTTACAGCACTTTGCTCAGAGCGCCGATGAAGTGGCTATTTTCGTGATTATTACCAATCGAAACTCGTAAAAAATTCGCTAAACCATAGTTCGCCAAAGGCCGAACAATGACCCCTTCACGCAGCAATTTGTCGTAAATTTCCAGTGCTTGCTCACCAAACTCAATGGTTAAGAAGTTAGCGAATGAGGGAATTACCTTGAAACCCTTGGCTTCGACCGCCGCCTTAAGCTGCACCATGCCCTGCTGATTGGTTCTTAACGATTTAGCCACAAACTGAGGATCACTCAATGCCGTAATCGCGGCCACTTGTGCATAAGCATTAACACTAAAAGGCTGACGTAACCGATTGATATAACCGAGAATTTCTTCACAACCCAGTAAATAACCAACTCGCAATGAAGCCAAACCATAGGCTTTAGAGAAAGTACGAGAAACCAGTAAATTTGGGTAATCTCTAAAATAATCGACGCCATTTGGATAGGAGCCATCTGGACAAGCGTGCTCGGCATACTCCAAATAAGCCTCATCCAAAACCACAATCACATTTTCTGGCACTTGAGCCAAGAAAGACTCCCACTGCGCCTTGCGAAACAGAGTACCGGTTGGATTATTCGGATTCGCAATGTAAATCAGCTTAGTTCTTGGCGTAATTGCCGCCAGCATGGCTGGCAAATCGTGCCCATAATCAACCGCCGGTACCTCAACAGCTGTCGCGCCGACCAGTTGAGCGGAGATTGGATAAACAGCAAAACCGTACTGCGAATAGATAATTTCATCGCCTGGCCCTGCAAATACTCGGGCAATCAATTCCAGCAACTCGTTGGAGCCATTACCAAGCGTAATTTGACCCATTTCAACCTGAAGGAAAGACGCTAAGCGTTCACGCAAATTATGCCCAGCCGAATCCGGGTAGCGCGCCATTTGGTTTGAAAAATTAAATAAGGCCGTTGCCACCTTCAGACTCGAACCCAATGGATTTTCGTTCGAAGCCATTTTTGAAACATAACTGACTTTATATTGGCGCTTTAACTCATCAATAGGCTTGCCAGGCTGATAAGGTCTCACTTGGTGCACGGCAGGCTGAACCAAATGCAAAAAGTTTTCTGAAGATTCACTCATAGGATAAAGGTGCCACTCAAAACGAAAAAAATTACAAAGGAGAGATCGGGAAAGAACCGAGTATCTTGCAATAGGCAGCCAAAACAGTCACTTCTTGTAAGGCCGCCTGTAAATTCTTATCCTGCTGATGCCCTAAAACATCGATAAAAAACAGGTAGTCCCAATTTTTGCTTTTGGAAGGACGAGAAATAATCCGCGTCATATTAATGCCCCGACGCGCAAACGCTTGCAAGACCTCTAATAAGGCCCCTGATTGATTCTTAATTGACAAAACCAACGCCGTCTTATCTTCGCCACTGGGAGGAACCGCTTCTCGCCCCAAAACCCAAAAACGGGTGCGGTTGGCCTTAGAATCGGCAATATGATGCGCTAAGATCGGTAATTGGTAGAGATCGGCGGCTTGCTCAGACGCAATGGCAGCAACCGTTGGATCACTTTGCGCCAGAATCGCCGCAGCCGCATTCGAACTCACTTCCTGCAAACGCGCCCAAGGCAAATGATTTTTCAACCATTCACGACACTGCCCCAAGGCTTGAGTGTGCGCCAGTACTTGTGTCACCTGTTCACTGGAGGCAGCATGCGACAAAAGACAATGCTCAACGGCCAATTCCAGTTCGCCAGACACCAACAAAGAAGTTTTTAACAAACTGTCTTGAGTGGTCTTAACCTCACCTTCACTGGAATTTTCAACAGGCACAATGCCGTAATGAACGTCACCTTGCTCAACCGCATGAAAAACCGCTTCGATGCTCGACACCGCAACCGGATGAGCCGAGGTGCCAAACTGCTTGATGACACTGGCATGAGAATAACTGCCTTCTGGTCCCAAATAAGCGACCGAGATGGGTTGCTCCAACGCCAAGCAGGTGGACATAATTTCACGGAACAATTTAGCCATCTCTTCGTCAGGCAGCAGACTCGTGTTGCGCGCTTTTACCGCACGTAAAACTTGAGCTTCCCGCTCTGGACGATAAAAAACGGCCTCCACCTTGCCGCCTTGCGTTTTAATTTCGGCAACACGATGCGCACACGCCGCACGCTGGCCAATCAACTGCTGAATTTGTTCGTCAATTGCATCAATCTGTTGGCGAATTTCAAGTAACTGGGCCTGTTCAGCAGCGTTTTGTTCTGGATTTGGTGTCATAGTGGTTTCAGCAAAATTCAATGGATTGAGCTTTTCGGTTGAACTCCGTGGCCGCTCTGAACGACCGACGGCCACCCGAAAATCCGCTTAGGCGTGGGCGCGAGCAAAGTCTTGCATAAAGCCAATTAACGCATCGACCCCCGCTTCCGGCATCGCGTTGTAAAGACTGGCACGCATACCGCCAAAGGCTTTATGCCCTTTCAAACTTAGTAAACCTGCCTGTTTAGCTGCATTCAGAAAGACGCTGTTTTGCTCAGCATTCGGCAGTTCAAAGGTCACGTTCATCCAAGAACGCTCAGCTGGGTGAATCCGGTTGCGGTAAAAACCAGAGGCATCGATAAAATCATAGAGCTTTTGTGCCTTGCGTTGATTGATTTGTGCAATGGCTTCCACGCCGCCATTTGCCTTAATCCACGCAAAAACCAGCCCAGAAAGATACCATGCCCAAGTGTTTGGGGTGTTAAACATTGACTCGTTATTGGCATAAGTTGACCATTTCAACAAAGTCGGGCAGTCACTTCGCGCTTGGTTCAAAAGATCGTCACGCACAATGACAATCGCCAAGCCCGCAGGTCCGATGTTTTTTTGCGCGCCCGCATAAATCATGGCATAGCGCGAAACATCCAAGGGGCGTGACAGAATATTCGAAGACATGTCTGCAATCACTGGCTTACCTTGAGCAAAAACCGCTTCAAGATGAGCTTCTTGCAGCTCCAATCCAGTGATAGTCTCATTTGCACAAACGTGGATGTACTTAGCGTCGGCACTGAACTGCCACTGCTCAATCGGCGGCACTTGCGTTGGATTTTCGCCCTCACCGGCAACCACATGAACCTTAGCATATCGAGACGCCTCTTTAATTGCCTTGGCTGACCAAACACCCGTGTTCAGGTAATCAACCGTCTCTCCGGGCGCAGTGAGGTTCAGCGGAATCGCGGAAAACTGCAAGGAGGCGCCACCATGAATAAATAAGACTTTATAGTTATTAGGAATCGCCATAATCGAACGCAAATCTGCTTCCATTTGCGCAGCCAATGCCATGAATTCGGCACTGCGATGACTCACTTCCATCACTGACATCTGAGTTTGATTCCAATTCAAAAGGGCCTGCTGCGCCTCCCGCATAACCGACTCTGGCAACATCGCTGGACCGGCACTGAAATTAAAGGTTCTCATGACTTTTTAACCGTCTCTTTATTCGTTTAAACGTATTGTTAAGTTTATTCTTGCTCTGGTTCAGGTGTGGAAATCCCAGAAAGGTTCTCGTTCATAGACGCTTGCTCTTCGGGTAGCTCTTCGCCTTCATCCATATCGACCACCGCAATATCCACCAGTACTTCGCCAGCACCGAGGTTCATCAGTTTGACGCCTTGGGTATTGCGCCCGACTACTGAAATTTCGTTTACGCGAGTTCGCACCAAGGTGCCACGATTCGTAATCAGGACAATTTCCTGCTCGGCAGTCACGCTTAAGGCTTTGACTACCATACCGTTTCGGTCGCTGGTTTTAATCGAAATAACCCCTTGGCCACCGCGATTAATCGTCGAATAATCCTCAACGGGTGTCGATTTACCAAAGCCATTTTCGGTCGCTGTTAAGATAAGCGTCTCGGCTTTAGCCACTTGCATACTGATGACTTTTTGATGGTCACTGAGCTTCATACCACGAACACCACGCGCGGTACGTCCCATGATACGGACATCGGCTTCATTAAAACGAATTGCCTTGCCAACATTACTAAAAAGCATAATTTCTTGGTTGCCGTCCGTCAGAGCCGTACCCACCAGCTCATCATCATCCAATAGGTCCACCGCAATAATACCGTTGGCACGCGGGCGGGAAAAATCAATTAAGGCAACGCGCTTGACCACTGCATTTTTGGTTGCCATAAACACAACCCGCTCTTCATCAAACTGATCTACCGGCAGCACAGAGGTAATCACTTCCCCTTCTTCCAGCGGCAGAACATTGACGATTGGTTTCCCGCGACTGCCTCGACTGGCCAAAGGCAACTGCCAGGTTTTCTGCCAATAGAGCTTGCCGCGATTTGAGAAACAGAGCAGCATATCGTGCGTACTGGCAACAAACAACTGGCCCACTTGATCTTCTTCTTTCATGGCAGTTGCCGATTTTCCTCGCCCACCGCGACGTTGAGCACGATAGTCGCTTAGCGGCTGAGTCTTAATATAACCATCCTGCGAAATGGTAACGATGCGATCTTCAACCGCAATCAAATCCTCGGCATCTAAATCTTGGTAACTGTGGTCAATTTCAGTACGTCTTACATCGCCAAAACTTTCGACTACTTCTTGCAACTCCGTTTTGACCACTTCGGTCAAACGATCTGGATTGCGCAAAATTTCTAAAAATTCAGCGATTTTCAAAATTAAATCGCGATACTCGGCCAAGATTTTATCCTGCTCCAGCCCGGTTAAACGGTGCAGTCGCATCTCTAAAATCGATTGCGCCTGTACTGGCGACAACTTATAGATGGCGCCATTCGCACCAAAACCAGCCGGCAAATCTTCTGGACGCACATCACTAAGTTCAACCCGCTCTAATAAATCCACCACCGAACCAATCGGCCAGTCGCGCGCCAACATTCGTTCTTTGGCAACCGCAGGATTCGGCGAAGACTTAATCAGCTCAATCATTTCGTCGATATTGGTTAAAGCAACCGCCAACCCTTCTAAGGTATGTGCTTTTTCACGGGCTTTGCGTAATTCAAAAATCGTGCGGCGCGTTACGACTTCACGACGATGTTTAACAAACGCTTCAATGATTTGCTTTAAATTCAATAACCTAGGTTGGCCATCAATCAGTGCCACCATGTTGACACCAAAAACAGTCTGCATAGTGGTTTGTTTGTAAAGATTATTGATAATCACCTCGGGAACTTCCCCGCGGCGCAACTCAATCACAATACGCATACCGTCTTTATCGGACTCATCGCGTAAAGCGGTAATACCTTCAATTTTTTTCTCTTTAACCAACTCAGCAATACGCTCAATCAGCTTAGCTTTATTAACTTGGTAAGGGATTTCGTGAACAACGATTTGGGACTTGCCATTCTTATCCGTTTCGATTTCAGTGCGAGCACGCATCTGTACGCGACCACGGCCGGTTTCATAAGCTTGACGAATGCCACTGGTGCCATTAATGATGCCGTAAGTCGGAAAATCCGGCCCTGGGAGATATTCCATTAAGCCAGAAATATCAATCTGCGGATTTTCAATATAAGCCAGACAGGCATGAACCGTTTCGGTCAGATTATGCGGCGGAATGTTGGTCGCCATGCCAACTGCAATCCCAGACGAGCCATTCACCAAGAGATTAGGGACGCGAGTAGGTAATACATCCGGCTCACTCTCAGAGCCATCATAGTTTTCAGAAAAGTTGACCGTCTCTTTTTCTAAATCTGCCAACAAGTGATGCGCAATACGCGACATGCGAATTTCGGTGTAACGCATTGCCGCCGGTGAATCGCCATCGACCGAACCAAAGTTTCCTTGGCCGTCCACCAACATATAACGCAGTGAGAAGGGTTGCGCCATGCGCACGATGGTGTCATAAACAGCAGTGTCACCGTGGGGATGATATTTACCGATGACATCACCGACTATACGGGCCGATTTTTTATAGGGTTTGTTGAAGTCATTTTTTAATTCGTTCATCGCGTAAAGCACGCGACGGTGCACGGGCTTTAGGCCGTCTCGCACATCGGGGAGCGCTCGACCAACGATCACACTCATTGCATAGCTTAAATAGGATTGCTCCATCTCATCTTCGAGAGCAATCGGGATAATCTCACGTGCAAATTCCGCCATGGGTGTTCACTTTCATCCAAACAAATTAAATGCGAATTATAGCCCTATTTGCGCACCAAAGCGATGTTTTAAGGACGATAATTTCGCACTCGACCCCCTATCGAGAAACGAGAAAAACTTGAGGTTAAGCCTTATTTTGCGTTTCAGCGTTTTTCAATGGGATTTGTCGCCCGTACGCATAGACAAACGCTATAATCGTTGACCACTTTATTTGCCAAATTTTTATCAAAGGGGTCAAGGTTATGGACGCACCCGCGACAGCAGAAATGCGCACGCACGCAATCAATGACAATGTAGATGACCAAGAACTTGAAAACTTTAACCGGTTATCCAGTCGCTGGTGGGATAGCCAAGGGGAGTTTGGTGCTTTGCATAAAATCAATCCTTTACGATTAGCGTTTATTCAACGCTGGCAACCCATTCGTGCGCAAAAAATTTTAGATATCGGTTGTGGTGGCGGCATTCTTTCAGAAGCCATGGCCAAGATGGGGGCTCAGGTTACGGGGATTGATTTGGCCGAAGCGGTTTTGAGTGTGGCGCGTTTACATAGCTTAGACCAGGAAGTCTTGGTTGATTATCAGCTGATCAGTGCAGAAGCTTATGCGCTTGCCCACCCTAATGAGCACGATTTGGTGACCTGCATGGAAATGCTGGAACATGTTCCCAATCCACAGGCGATTATTCAAGCGGCCGCCGACAGCGTGAAACCAGGGGGCTGGGTCTTTTTTTCCACCCTTAATCGCAATTACAAAGCTTATTTACTTGCGATTTTTGCCGCCGAAAACCTTCTAAATCTTGTTCCTAAGGGCACACACACCTATCAAAAATTTTTGACACCAGCCGAGCTGGACGCTATGGCGCGTCAAGCAGGCTTGCAGTTGCGGGACAGCTCAGGAATCGATTTTAATCCCCTTTTGAATCGCTACCGCCTAAAGAGCGCATTAGACGTCAACTATCTTTTGGCTTATCAAAAAACCAACTAGCCAAAATCTGCTTTGGCCCTTATTCAGTCTGAACGATTAAAGGACTTTTTTGTGACACCAACCCGTTTTCCCCTCAAAGGGGTCTTGTTTGATTTAGATGGCACACTACTCGATACCTCTTTGGATTTCACCTATGCACTCAATCAAATCTGTGCCAAATTTGACCAGCCCAGAATCCGTTATCAGGATTTGCGTAAAACCGTGTCACAAGGTGGAACAGCCATGGTACAACAGGCGTTTCCTAATTTAACAGGCGAGGCTTTGGAACAAAGACGCCAAGAATTTCTGGACCTCTACTTTGAACATATCGACCGCCATACTCGACTCTTTCCCGGGCTGGAAGGCGGTATGGAACACCTTGCGTCTAAGCAGATTCCATGGGGAATTGTCACCAATAAACCGACGTGGCTGACCGAAAAGCTCTTGTCGATTGTCCACTTTCCTAGCCGCCCTTTAACCGTAATTTGTGGCGACACCTTAAAGGTTCGTAAGCCGCATGCAGAACCAATGCTACTTGCCGCGCAACAGTGTGGTTTACCCTCGCAAAACTGCCTTTATCTCGGCGATCATCCGCGTGACATTGAGGCTGGAATCAATGCAAAAATGGCAACGGGAGTGGCCTACTACGGTTATTTGCCAGAAAATGCCGACGCAAGTGCTTGGCCGGCCGATTTTGAATTTCACACCCCTTACGAAATCAGCCAATTCATTCAATCGACTTTTTAGTAAGGGACATGATGAAACACTATCTGATTACTGGCGCAGCTCAAGGACTGGGACGCGCATTGACTCGACAACTGGTCGCCCAAGGCCACTTTGTTATCCTACTCGACAAGGCTATGGCGCCCTTAGTGCAGCTGTACGATGAACTGGAAGCGCAGTTTCCAGAGCAATGTGCGCTCTACCCATTGGATCTGCTCGGAGCCAATATCGATCATTATCAGCAACTGGGAAAAACCTTGACGGAAACCTTTGGTGGCTTGGATGGTGTCTTTTTGAATGCAGCCATTTTGCCCGCTTTTACACCGATTGCGCATTTTCAATACAGCCAGTGGTATGAAGTACTACACACCAATCTCAACGCTAACTTTCATTTAATTCAAGTCACGCTTCCCTGCTTGCTTGAACGTCAAGGGTCATTAGTGGCGATTTTAGATACCGAAGTCGAGCAGTCACCTGCGTTCTATGGTGCTTATGGGGTCGCCAAGAGCGGCTTAGCCCAATTGGTACGGACCGTGGCGGCTGAAAACTGTGCCCAGCCATTGCATTGCACTTTGGCCCATATCGGGGTGTTCGCCACTGAATCACGCGGCCGGCTTTACCCAGGTGAAAATCCAACCCAGCTGTGCAGTGCAGAACAGATGGCACAACGCCTACTCAATGCCCTAGCCAACCAACAACCGCAAGTCGGTGTGGCGCAATGTATTACCCTGAATGCAGACTCAGTTGAGGTTTAATTACTCAAGAAACCAACAAACCGCTGAGTCAAAAGTCCATGCCAAGACGGCGACTTAAACAGGTTCAAGGACGGCCAGACTCAGGAGCTGCAAGAGCTTGACGGACCAGCTCAGGAGCAGAAGCCAACAACGCTCGGGTGTAATCGTGTTGCGGGGATTGCAACACCTGACGCACCTCACCCTGCTCAACAATCTTACCCTGCTGCATCACTGCCACTCGATGCGCAATGGTTGGCACAATCGACAAATCGTGGGTAATGAAAAGATAGGAAATGCCATACTGCTGCTGCAATTGATGCAATAACTGCAGAACTTGAGCACGTACGCTGACATCCAACGCACTGGTGGGTTCATCGCAAATAATTAACTCTGGTTCAACGGCTAAAGCACGGGCAATGCCGATACGCTGTCTTTGCCCTCCAGAAAACTCATGCGGATAACGATCTAAGTGCTCAGGTAATAACCCAACTTGCAATAACAGTGCTTCCAACCGTTGATTTTGCTGCTCGCGATCACGAGGACCGACCTGCAAACTCTGCATTCCCTCGCGCAGAATTTCTCGAATGGTCATACGAGGATTCAGCGCCGAAAAGGGGTCTTGAAAAATCACTTGAATTTTCTTGCGTAAAGGACGCATTTTGCGCTCTGATAAACGATTCAAAACGATGGGATCCGACAAGGTTTTATCGGCAAAAAATCGAACTTCGCCGCCACGGGTTTTGGTTAGATTTAAGATGGCCTGACCAATCGTACTTTTGCCACTGCCTGATTCACCGACCAAGGCCAGTGTCTGCCCTCGCGGAATGGACAAATCCACTCCATCCACCGCCTTTAAATACCCTACCGTTCGCTGGAACAAGCCTTTTTTGATTGGAAAATACACCTGCAATCCCGAAAGTTGGAGCAAAGGCTGGCGCTCATCAATTGCATCCACCAAAGGTTTTGGAACCGAATCGGCTAATAGTTTCTGGGTATAAGGATGCTGCGGATTCTCAAAAAAACGTGCCTTATGCGCTAATTCAACCAACTTACCATGACGTAAAACGGCAATTGTATCGGCCATTTCATACACGACCCCCATATCGTGCGTAATAAATAAAATCGAAAGCTTACGGGTTTGACGCAAATTTTTGAGCAATTGTAAAACTTGAGCCTGAATGGTGACATCCAGTGCAGTCGTAGGCTCATCCGCAATTAACAAATCCGGCTCACAAGCCAAAGCCATAGCGATCATCACCCTTTGCTTCTGTCCGCCGGAAAGTTGGTGCGGGTACCAATGATAACGAGCGCTCGCTTCGGGAATACCCACTTCCTCAAATAAGGCAACCACCTTGTTTCGAGCGGCCTTAGCACTTAAGCGAAGATGAACTCGAATGACTTCTGCAACCTGCTCACCTACCTTCATAACCGGATTCAATGAAGTCATTGGCTCCTGAAAAATCATGGCAATTTTTTTGCCTCGCCACTGCTGCATTTCCGCTTCTGTCAAGGCAAACAAAGCCTGTTCTTGCATGGTAATCGAGCCAGTGCTCACCTGTAATGCTGGCGGCAGCAGGCGCATAATCGCCAAAGAGGTCAGAGATTTACCACTGCCGGACTCTCCAACTAAGGCAAAAATTTCGCCCCTATGGACATCAAAGGTAAGATTTTCAACTAAAGGCTTACCGGCGACCTCAATCGAGAGATCATGGACACTCAAAACCGGAAATTCATGTTCTTTTGGGTATTTCTTAAGCATAATGCCACTCTTTTTCGGGTTTAGTGGGCTCGAGGATCGAGTACCCACTGCACTCGATCGGAAAACAAATTGGCAGCCAATACCAAAATAAACATAAAGCCAAAAGCCGCAGCCAATGACCACCAAACCATCGGCTCACGCGCCATTTCTAAACGCGCTTGGTTGATCATGTTCCCCCAACTTGGAGTGGTGGGGTCAACCCCTACCCCCACGTAGGATAAAACCGCCTCCGCCAAAACCAAGCCACTGAAATCCAATACCAAGGCAATTAAAACCAAATGTAAAAGGTTAGGCATAATATGCCGACGAATAATGCTAAAGCCGCCTAACCCAAAAGCCTTCGCTGCCGTAACATATTCGATCTGACTGATTTTTAAAGTTTCGGCACGTAATAAACGGCATAAACCCGTCCAACTGGTCACCCCTAAAATCAAAATCAAAAACAAGAGGCGCATATCGGCACGTTCTTCAGTTGACCCAAACCAATCACTGTGACTGTTCAACAGGGATTGCATCACCAACACCGCAGCCGCGATCAGCAAAACCCCAGGAATCGAATTCAGCGTGGTATAGAGGTATTGAATAAGATCGTCCACCCACCCCTTAAAGTAACCCGCAGAAATCCCCAGTATCAATGCCAAAGGCAACATGACCAAGGTCGTTAATAACCCAATCATCACTCCGGTACGAATCGCTTTAAAAGCTTGATAAAGCACGTCTTGGCCGACCTTATCGGTTCCCAAAACATGATAGAAATGACTCAGATAAAGCAACCACGTTAAGGTAAACAGCACAAAAAAGAGGGTAATGTACAAGGTGCCCCAAGGCAAGGCTTGGTAAGTTTGGGTGGGCTCTCGAAACACAAAAGCCCTTAACCGAAAATAGCCGTGAAACAGCCAAATTGATAAGGTAATAAAAAAGGCAATTAAAAAAGCATAGAGGGATTTTAAGCCAATATCCGCCATTTGCTCACTTGGAGAGGAAAGATGGCCACCCGCGTACTTAAGTGGCAGATAGGCCTGACTGACCCCGTCCTCGGTATAAACCACAGAACTACTGTATTCTTGCAAGGCAAAAGGTGCCGAATAGGTGCGTTCCGTCGAAAGCATAAGATGCTGCGTTGCCAAATCAAACAGACTGAGTGTTTTATCATATAAGGCTGGCTCAACCAGTGCATGCCAAGGGCTCGGAGCAGTCTCGGCCTCTGGGGCATGAACCTTAAAATGTACCGAATCAATCAGTGCAATCGCAAAATAGACTGCCAAAATCAAGCCGGTAGCCATTGCCATTTTTGACTCAAATACCTTTCTCCACTGTTTTCTGGCTTGCGAGGAATGCCGAATCGAACGCACTCCCCAAATCAGCACGAACAAAAGAATCCAGAGTAAAAAATCGGTCCACAACCAAACCATGCTCATGCCAGTTTTACCCGCGGGTCAAAAAAGGTGTAAGAAATATCCGTCAACAAAAGACCGATAATGTAAAGCAATGAACCAATAAAGACCATCGCTTTCACGATACCAAAATCCTGCGAATTAATCGCATCAATAGTGTAGCTACCGAGTCCAGGAATCGCAAAAAACGATTCCATAATCAAACTACCCATAAAAAGTGTGGGAATGACGACGACCACACCGGTTAGAATCGGCAGCATCCCATTACCCAAAACATGACGAAACAGCACTTGAATATCATTAAGCCCTTTGGCCTTAGCAGTTCGAACATAGTCTTTATTCATCTCTTCTAAAAAGAGGCTGCGATACCAGCGAATACC